>JAFRZL010000021.1 GCA_017442535.1 Bacillota bacterium
ACAAACGAATGACCAACAAGGAACGTCTGGAAGACTCTATCCCTATGTGGGGCGATGCTATCGTATGGGAAGAGTTCCATAAGCCCTCAGAATACCCTGTGTTTTGGGATTAGCGACCAACACATTTTGTCCTATAACCCGCATCTGGATTTCATGAAAGAAGCAGTCATCTGCTAGTTGGAATTCTCGGCCGCATTTTCTTTTTCCAGAAGCTCATCATCGCCCTTGTCAAAAACCGGATTCTGTTCAAATGGAATAGCCTGCTGCAGCAGCTGTTCAAGCGAGGTTATAGATTCTGCCTCAGCTATCGTAAAAACACTGTTTTGCCGGGAGGATAATGTATAGACCGGCTCTGTTTTGGCAGCGTCTGCCAACAGCATCAGATAATCCTCCCCAACCCTTACTGAATCATTGAAGAGGGTAATCAGGATACTCCTGTCCGGATCCGGCTCTCCCTTAATAACCTGTGTAACACGGCAGTTATAAACAGTTGTAGAGGTGATATCGCTCTCGGCATATACATCCATTACATTCACTACAAAGATATTTGAAGAAAATCCAATGACAGCCTCAAGTTCGGTATCCTTGGAATACGGGACTCCGTAAACAGCCGGTGTAATCGCTGCCGTCTGTTCGGCAATTGTCCTCGCCTTAACATGATAAGCATCCCAGGATGCATCTTGTTCTGGAAGTGCCTTTTCTCCGAGCTGAACAAACAGATCATAGTCATAATATACCGACTGATTTCGCTCCAGGAAAAGCATGTATTTCCCATTCTGCACGTAATTATCTGACCCATCCGGGGATGCAGGCAATACATGGATCAGTTGTTCCTCCTGCGCGAGCACTCCTTTTATTGCCGCAACAGGCTTAAAAGTCAGCACTGTCCCCAACCCCGTCGTTTCCTTTCCTACAAACAGCGCATCCAGAATATGCGTCGCCGCAGCCATCACTTCTTCATCATTCATTTGAATCGTATCGACCTCGGCATGGAGCACAGAGGTGTCCGTTCCATTCTCCTTGAGAGAGTTGTTTGACGGTGGAATTGTACAGCCGATGATTCAGCATGCGCAGAAAAGAAACATAAGAACCCCATACTTCTTTAATAATCCGGTCATAGTCCAGCCCCCCTCAGTGCATTATTCCTGAGCCTGAATATACTCATTCTGCGCCAGGAAGAGGGCGCCGATACCGTGACCGTTATTGACAGCGATCTTTTCGCCGGTCGTGTAATAGGCATAGCTTCCGTCACGCATGTAGCCGCGCTCAGGGTGCATCCCGAGGCCCGCACTCTGGCAGATGCCGCCAAGCAGGACCTTGCCGTCTTCCACGGACAGATAGTGTTCCAGGACGCTTTCATAGACAGCCTTGCCGGTCGCACGGTATTCTTCCGAAATCATGCCGAGGCGTGCGCCCCGCATCATGGCAAAGGCCAGCATCAGAGAGCCGCTGGTCTCCAGATAATTATCGGGCTCGCCTTCGCGGTTGACGACCTGATACCACATGTTTTCGCGGCAGTGGGGGAGCATTCCTTCAAGCAGCTCCACCAGCTGGGCCTTGAGAGGTTCCGCCTCTGCAGGATGGGTCTTGGCAATGGTCGGATAGACCTCGGTCAGGGCCATCGTGATCCAGCCGACGGCGCGCAGCCAGACATTGGGCGAGAGGCCGGTGAGCGGATCGGCCCAGGACATCTTGCGGCTGGTATCACAGGCATGGTAATAGAGCTTTTCGTCCTCGCTCCACAGGAGCTTGCGTACATTCGCGAACTGGGAGAGCGTATCGGAATAGTCTTTTTCGGGCAGGAAGCGGTCAATGTAGCCCGTGAGGAAGAGCTGGGCCATGTACAGGCCGTCCAGCCAGATTTGGTAGGGATAATTTACTTTGTGCCAGAAATTGCCGGTAACGGTGCGGGGAAGCTTCTGCACATACTCATAGAAGCGCTCGGCGGCCTTGGCATAACGCTCCTCAGGATAACGGTCGTAGAGCTGCAGAACCAGGTTCGCCATGCAGACCTGATCGGTGCTGTAATAGTCAAAACGGATATACTGTTCCAACCCGCGGTCCAGAATCCGGTCGATATACTGCTTGACCAGCCAGATCTCGACCTCATTATTGGTCAGCTTGCCGTGGCGCAGATACCCCAGTAGCTGAATGGACTGTACGTAGGACCAGTAAACGGCATGGTCCTTGCCATAGGCAAAATAATGTTCCCCATCAAAGATACGCGGCATGGTCTGCAGGCGCAGCGCATCTACCAGAGCTTTTTTCATGTTATGACCTCCTTGTCTGTTGTTACTTAGATTATAAAGAATCCTGCGCGGAAAGTCAATCCAGCGCAGGATTATCTTTTAAATTCAGTTATAGCTGAAAGCCGGCTTCCGAAGGCAGCACGCCGCGCCGGAAGCTTTCATGGAAGGCTTCTTCCAGTCCGGAAATCCCATAGAACATCTCGCCGTCCTCCTCATAGAGCTCCGCTTTGGCGGGGCGGATGGGGAGCTTGGACAGGGCGTCCACGATGCAGGCGTGAGGCAAGGCAGTCTCGATCGTACACACGGGCTTTGTACCGGTCCGTACACAGTCCAGCACATCATAGAGCTTTTTGAAACCCTCGTCCGGGACGACCTTGTATTCGATCCTGCGGCCGTCTGCCAGAACACCTACCAGGTCCTCGGTATCTTCATAGTGGTAGATCGTACCTTTCTCGCATATGAACTCGCTTAAGGGCCCGATATTGCGGATATTCATGGGATGCGAGGTGTAATAGGATACCCGGAAGCCGCGGGGATCCTGCGCCTCTAGAGCAACCGTGTCAAAATTCTCGACATTCGGATTGCCTCGGTAGAGCTCGGCCTTGACCAGATTGACCGGCGCGGCGGTATACATCGTATCGCCCAACAGGAAAAGCATATTGTGGAACTGATGAGCACAGGCATTCGCAAAAGGACTATCATTGACCGGATGGCCTCCGACATTGACCTTGCCCGCCCAGCTGTTGCGGCGGTAGTAGCGAAGTCCGCGGCGCATGCTGTGAAGCGTTTTGAAATGTACCGGGGCACCGTAGACGCCTGCCAGCAGATCCTTCTTGATGGCCTGCATCTGCGTGGTAAAGGAGAGCTGATAACCGATCGCGACCCAGAGGCCTGTTTCCTGAGAAGCCTGAAGCATGGCCCTGGCCTCGGAGGCCGTGGGAGCGGCGGGTTTCTCGCAGAGCACGAAGCTTCCATGGCGGAGACATGTGATCGTGAGCGGAGCATGCAGATGAATCGGCGCGGAAATAATAGCCAGATCGGCCTCGTGCTCCGCGTAGAATTCATCGGGCGTGTTATAAACCGGAATGCCGGAAGCCTGGATCAACTCCCAGTCCCGGGCTTTCTCAGCCATGGGGTCGGCTATACCGACCACCCGGACATCCTCGGGACAGGCATCGCCGATCAGACGCTCGACATAATTGCGGCCGTATCCGCCGACGGCAACCAACAGGACTCGAATCATTTTCATAGTGTAACCTCCCATTTTATAATGAATCACTGGCATCCACGTCCAGAACGATCTGCAGCTGATAACCCGGAAAAGCATCCTGCACATCTTTGCAGATGTGGTCATACAGCGACTGGCGGTCGGGTGCCTCAAAAGCCAGAATAATATCAAAACGCATCAGTTTGGTATCCAGATCGACAAAGAATCCGTGCATCTGCAGGAAATAGGGGTGATTGGATACGATTTTGTATACTTCTTCCTGAATCACGGCTTCCTCGCCGCCTTCACGGTGCGCATAGATGCCGATTGCGGTCAGAACCACACCGGTCTCTGCGTAAATCCTGCGCTGCAGATCGCGTGAGAGCTGGTCGATTTCGACCGCCGTCATGGATTCCGGCACCTCCAGATGGACGGAGCCCTGGATCCGGTCGGGACCGTAATCGTTGACGGCCAGGTCATAGACGCCGTAGACCTCCGGCGACTCCAGCAGCAGCCCTTTGATCCTGCCTGCCAGCTCCGCGCTGATCCGGCGGCCCAGCATCTCACTCACCGTGTGAAAAAGCATTTCACATCCGGATTTGATGATCAGGAGCGCGATCGCCGCGCCGAGCCACGCCTCCAGGCTGATGTGGAAGAACAAATAAACCAGAGCGGCGGCGAGCGTGGACGCGCTGATGACGGCGTCAAAGAAGGCATCCGTTCCGGACGCGATCAGGGACCCGGAATTGACCCGCTGTCCGGTTTTCCTGACATAACGGCCAAGCAGAAGCTTGACGATGACCGCCGCGGCGATGATGATCAGCCCCGGCACGGTATAATCAGGCAGCACGGGGTGTAGGATTTTCCTGACGGATTCGACGAGCGCGGCGATGCCGGCATACAGGACAAGCGCCGCGATCAGAAAAGCGCTCAGATACTCGATCCGTCCATGCCCGAAGGGATGCTCGCGGTCCGGCGCTTTACCGGAGAGCTTGGTCCCGATGATGGTGATAACGGAAGAAAGTGCGTCGCTCAGATTATTGACCGCATCCATGATGATGGCAATGGAGTGGGAGAGGATCCCGACCATGGCCTTAAAGCCCGAGAGCGCCAGGTTAGCCATCACTCCGATCAGGCTGGTGCGGATAATCGTACGGGAGCGGTTCTGCTCCGTCGACATGACTGTCTTGCTCATAATATTGCGATTGCTGCGCGGATCAGTCGTTGGAGGGGTTCAGAACCTGGATCAGACCGTCCAGCTGGCGGGCGGACTCTTCCTGCCGCTGCAGGGGATTCCTGAGGCTCACCGTGGTTGCAATGGGGCATGACGGCAGCAGCGTCATGATTCTCCGGAAGAAACCTCTGCCGTCGCCACCAGACGAACTGGAGACAAACAGCAGATTCTTGCCTGCCAGATCACCCTCGTGCTCGGATAGATAAGTGTTAAGCGCGGGCGGGCAGGTCTTGGCCCAGACAGGTCCGGCCAGCAGAATAGCGTCATAGGCGGAAGGATCCGGAATGGCTTTGAGGGTCACTTTTTTGCCCCGGATCGCAGCCTGTCCGCCCTTCATGAATTTGAAGAAACCGCTCTTGGGCGGCTCCCAGTCGGGCTCAAGGCGGAACAGGTCCGCGGGGATCCTTTCGGCCAGATAATGTGCGGCCCAATCTGTGTTGCCGTTAAGAGAATAATAAATAATCAGTGCTTTCATGGGAATCCTCCTCACAATGATCCGGCTTCCTTTCAAAAAGATCTGCCGGCACCTTTAAGTATATCACGGATCGGAGAGGAATGCTATAGATTTGCCCCGATTTTTTGAAAATTGGGGCATGTGGATCAATATTCAAACTCGCCTTCGTAGACGAGCTCAGCGCTTCCCGTGAGCGTAACCCTTTCGTCCGTATAATTGACGATCAGGTCGCCGCCCAGGACTTTTACCAGGATGTCCTGGCCCTTGGGGCAGTAACCGTTCCGGACAGCTGCCGCGACGGCTGCACAGGCACCGGTTCCACAGGCCATGGTTTCACCGCTGCCACGTTCCCAGACCCTCATCCGCAACGTATGCGGGTTGACCACGCGGACAAATTCCGTATTGATCCTCTCCGGGAAAATCGAGGCATATTCGAACTGCGGGCCGATGGCGGGCAGATCCAGCGCGTCAATGGAATCACTGAAAATCACACAATGGGGGTTGCCCATCGAGACGCAGGTGACTATATACTCTCTGCCCCCGACAGAGAGCGGGCGACAGACCATCTCAGCGTCCCGGACGGAGGCGGGCAGATCTGCGGTGCGGAAGCTCGCGGGGCCCATATCGACCTGAACCGAGCTTACTTTGCCGTTTCTCAGATACAGCTCCAGCCTATGGACGCCTCCGGCCGTCTCGATCGTCATTTGTTCGTTTCTGACCAGGCCGTGGTCGTACAGATATTTTGCCGCACAGCGGATATGGTTGCCGGCCATCTGCCCCTCGCTGCCATCCTTGTTGAAATACCGCATTCCGGCGTCAGCGATCTCGGAAGGACCGACCAGAACGATCCCGTCGCCGCCGATGCCGTAATGAGGCGTGCAAAGCTGTATGCAGAGCGATTCCGGAGAGGTCATACTGCCGTCAAAGTTTTCGATCAGGATCGCGTCATTTCCGCAAGTCTGCATTTTGGAGAAGCGGATCTTCTGCCTCTCCGCACGCATATGATTGATATCGACCAGCTCCGTATTCTGCAGACTGTAACGGCTTTCCAGAATACCTGCGAGGGCGCCGGCCGTATCAAGGGAGGTAAGACAGGGGATCCCAAGCTGCATGGCGCGCAGGTGCAGCTGCGTATAGTCACCTACCGTCGCGTCCTTGATCGCACCGGTATAAATAATATACTGCAGCTTCCCGCTCTCCATCAGGCGCAGGATCTCATCGCTCTCCGAGGCATTGGGAACGGATTCGACCGGTATTCCGAGGCTTGCGATCGCACCCGCGGTCCCTTCCGTGGCATAGAGGCAGAGCCCCTGATCATAAAAACGCTTTGCGACGGAGAGGATTTCCTGATAGTCATGGCTGTCCACACTGATCAGGATGCCTCCATCCCGCCGGCTGCCGGCCTGGGGCACGCGGAAACCGGCGGCCACAAGGCCTTTGAACAGTGCTTCGGCCATGGTTTTGCCGAGGCCGAGCACTTCTCCCGTAGACTTCATTTCGGGGCCGAGAATGGAATCCGCATCGCCCAGCTTCTCAAAAGAGAAGACGGGGACCTTGACCGCGCAGTAGGGCGGCGTATGACGCAGACCGGTCCCGTAGTCCATTTCGGCGAGGTGCTCCCCGAGCATGACGCGGGAAGCGATCTCCACCATGGGAAGATCCGTGACCTTGCTGATATAGGGGATCGTCCGGGAGGCGCGTGGATTGACCTCGATGACATAGAGCTCATTCTGATAAATCAGATACTGGATATTGACCAGGCCGCGCGTTCCGAGCGCAAGCGCCAGACGACGCGAACTTTCCACCACATTGGTGAGCATCCGGTCCGTCAGATTGTAGGGAGGATAGACAGCGATGGAGTCACCGCTATGGATCCCCGCACGCTCGATATGCTCCATGATGCCGGGGATCAGGACGTCCCGGCCGTCCGAGATCACATCGACCTCCAGCTCGATACCGGGCATATACTGATCGATCAGAACCGGGTTATCAATCCCTTCTGCGAGAATCCGGCGCATATAGGCCTCGGTTTGCTCCTGTGAACGGGAGATCGTCATATTCTGGCCTCCGATCACGTATGAAGGACGGAGAAGTACCGGATAACCGAGCTCGGCCGCGGCGTCACAGGCTTCCTGCAGTCCCAGAACGGCGCGTCCCAGAGGCCGGCGGATGCCGAAGCTTTCCAGCAGTTTGTCAAAACGGCTGCGGTCTTCGGCGATATCGATCCCTTCCGCGGAGGTGCCCAGGATCGGGATACCGTGCCGGTCAAGATAGGCGGTCAGACGGATCGCGGTCTGTCCGCCGAAGGCCACGACCACGCCGATCGGTTTTTCCACGCGGATGATCTGCATCACATCTTCCGGATAGAGCGGCTCAAAATACAGGCGGTTGGCCGTATCATAGTCGGTGGATACCGTCTCGGGGTTGTTGTTCACGATGACGACATCATAACCGAGCTCACGGAGAGCCCAGACGCAGTGCACCGAACAATAGTCGAACTCAATGCCCTGGCCGATCCGGATCGGGCCCGAGCCGAGCACCATAATGACGGGTTTACCACTCCGCGGGAAACGTCTCGCGTCGCAGGCGGCGTCGGTGCAGGAATAGAAATAAGGCGTGGAGGCGTCGAATTCCGCCGCGCAGGTATCCACCATTTTATAGGCATAATCAATATCGGGAAGCGTTTCCGCCCCGGTCAGCCGCCGGATGGCCGCGTCGGGATATCCCAGGTGCTTACATTCCCCGTAGATCTCGGGCGTCAGGGGCGTGGAGGCGATAAAATGCTCCCACTGCGCGAGACCGTGGAGCTTTTCGAGAAACCAGCGGTCGATCCGGGTGATCGCGTGGATCTCCTCCACGGAGTAGCCCGCGTGAAAGGCTTCAAAGACCGTAAAAAGCCTCCGGTCGTCGGCGATTTCCAGACGTTCGCGCAGCGGTTTATCCGTCAGCGGAGGAGCGTTCAAGGTATCGAGTGAAATCTCCGCACCGCGCACGGCTTTCAGAAGAGCGGCTTCAAAATTGGGCGCGATGGCCATGACTTCGCCGGTCGCCTTCATCTGCGTCCCCAGACGGCGGCTCGCGCCGTGGAATTTCTCAAAGGGCCATTTGGGTACTTTGATGACCACATAATCGAGAGCAGGCTCGAAGCAGGCACAGGTTTTGCCAGTGATATCGTTCGGAATCTCGTCGAGTGTATACCCGAGTGCGATCCGCGCCGTGATCTTCGCGATCGGATAACCGGTCGCCTTCGAGGCGAGGGCGGAAGAGCGGGAGACACGAGGATTAACCTCGATCACAGCATAGTCAAAGCTGTCGGGATCCAGTGCGAACTGGCAGTTGCAGCCTCCGACGATGCCGATGGATGAAATGATATCCAGAGCCGCGGAACGCAGCATCTGGTATTCCTTGTCTGCAAGTGTCAGAGCCGGAGCGACGACGATGGAGTCCCCTGTGTGGATCCCGACCGGGTCGATATTCTCCATGGAGCAGACCGCGATCACATTCCCGGCCGCGTCGCGCATGGTCTCGAATTCGATTTCTTTCCAGCCGGCGATACTTTTCTCGATCAGGACCTGTGTGATGGGGGACAGATCCAGACCCGTAGCAGCGATCCGTGAGAGCTCCGCGTCATCCTCTGCGATGCCTCCGCCCGAACCGCCGAGTGTGTAGGCGGGACGGACGATGACAGGGTATCCGATGTCATGGGCAGCTGCAAGTGCTTCCCCGACGGTGTGCGCGATCTCGGAAGGCACCACCGGCTGGCCGATCTTCAGCATCGTATCCCTGAAAAGCTTACGGTCTTCGGCCCTGCGGATGGCACTCATGTCGGATCCGAGCAGCCGCACTCCATAGCGGTCCAGAACGCCGCCGTCTGCGAGCTGCATGGCAATCGTGAGACCGGTCTGTCCGCCGAGTCCGGCTAAGAGGCTGTCGGGGCGCTCTTTTTCGATAATGCGTTCCACCGTTTGGCAGTTAAGCGGCTCCAGATAGATATGGTCGGCCAGGGACGGATCGGTCATGATAGTCGCAGGATTGGAGTTGACCAGTACGACTTCCACACCTTCCTGGCGCAGCACGCGGCAGGCCTGTGCCCCGGCATAGTCAAATTCCGCTGCCTGTCCGATGACGATCGGCCCGGAACCGATGACAAGAGTTTTGCGAATGGAAGTATCTTTAGGCATAATTAATCTCCCATCATACTGATAAAGCGTTCAAAAATAAACTCGGCATCCCTGGGTCCCGCACAGGCCTCAGGGTGGAACTGCACGGAGAAACAGTTCGCGTCGGGGTATTCCATCCCTTCGCAGCTTCCGTCATTGGCATGAACATAGAGCTCTTTGCCGATCCCGGCGAGGCTCTCCGCAACAACGGCGTAGCCATGATTCTGACTGGTGATCAGCGTGCGGTGGGTCCCCACCAGAGTTACGGGCTGATTAGCGCCGCGGTGGCCGTATTTCAGCTTTATGGTCCGGCCGCCCATGGCAAGCGCCATCAGCTGATGCCCCAGGCAGATGCCAAAAACAGGGAGCTTCCCCAGAAGTCCCTTTAAGTGCTCGATGCAGAGGGTGTTTTCGGCCGGGTCGCCGGGTCCGTTCGAGAGCATGATCCCGTCGGGACGGCCTCCCAGAATCGCCTCGGCGGGTGTATCATGCGGTACAACCGTGACGTCACAGCCAAGCTTCCGCAGCGACCGGATGATCCCGCGCTTGTTTCCGTAATCGATCAGGGTCACACGGTAGGGCCTGCGTCCGGCGGGCAGGGATGATGCAGGATAGCTCTGAACCTTCCGGCAGCTCACCGCACTCACGACGTCTGCGACTTTGTAAGCCTGGATCGCGGAGAGGTCTTCGGGAATGTGATCCGCGATCATGGCATTCATCACGCCGCTCTCGCGCAGGATCCTCGTGATCTCGCGCGTGTCCACACCACAGATGCCGGTAATATGCTGCTCGCGCAGAAAAGTTTCCAGATCCGACTCGCTGCGGAAATTCGAAGGACTGCTGCAGAGCTCGCGGACCACATAGCCGCGAGCGGCCGGTTTTCCCTCAAAATCCTCGGGGATCACTCCGTAATTACCGATCAGGGGAAAGGTCTGCATGATGATCTGCCCCGCGTAACTGGGGTCCGAGAGGGTCTCCAGATATCCTTCCATACCGGTCGTAAATACCAATTCGCCGAGGGCAGTGCCCCCGGCGCCGATTAAACGGCCCGTGAAAACCTGACCGTTCTCCAGAATCAAATATGCTTTTTTCATAGCGTGCCTCTATTCGAGCGGCAATGTCGCCGCCATGACCGCCTTGATCGTATGCAGGCGGTTTTCAGCCTCGTCAAAT
The DNA here is from genome assembly GCA_017442535.1 of Bacillota bacterium. Classification (GTDB taxonomy): domain Bacteria; phylum Bacillota; class Clostridia; order Lachnospirales; family Bianqueaceae; genus RUG12817. The sequence goes on from JAFRZL010000021.1 coordinate 10,478, forward strand.
ACGATCGAGGCCGGGCTCTCGAAGACATCATCCGTGACTTCCATGGCATCCAGTCCGTATTTCTCACGGATTTTCACACCGGTCGTCGTCCCCAGATCGTGAAAGGCCGGCAGGCAGTGCATGAAGCGGCACTGCGGGCCCGCGGCATCCATCAGAGACTGATTGACCTGATAGGGGAGCAGATCATGGATCCTTTCGGCCCAGACTTCTTCGGGCTCGCCCATCGAAACCCAGACATCGGTATAGATGACATCGGCTCCGGAGACAGCTTTGTAAGGATCCGTCTCAAAGGTGAGCGTGGCACCTGTCGTGGCTGCGATCTTTACGCATGTCTGTACCAGCGCGGGGTCGGGGAAGTATTTCTCCGGTGCGCAGGCCACAAAATGCATGCCCATCTTGGCGCAGCCGACCATCAGGGAATTCCCCATATTGTAGCGGGCATCGCCGCAATAGACCAGTTTGATTCCCTTCAGATGTCCGAAATGTTCCTGAATAGTCAGAAAATCCGCCAGGATCTGCGTCGGGTGGAATTCGTTGGTCAAGCCGTTCCAGACCGGGACACCGGAGTATTTGGCCAGTGCGTCCACATTCTCCTGCCCGAATCCGCGGTATTCGATCCCGTCAAACATACGTCCCAGAACCCTTGCGGTGTCGGCAATGCTTTCTTTTTTGCCCAGCTGCGAAGCGCTCGGATCCAGATAAGTGGAATGCATGCCCAGATCGGCCGCGGCCACTTCAAAGGCGCAGCGGGTCCGGGTCGAGGTTTTTTCAAAGATCAGCGCGACATGCTTGCCTTCGTGCATGCGGTGGGGGATATGGGCTTTTTTCTGCGCCTTAAGCGTAGAGGCCAGATCCAGCAGACCAGCAATCTCGTCCGGGGTGAAATCCAGCAGCTTCAGAAAATGTTTACCCTGCAGATTCAACATCACAGACCCTCCTTACAGGCTTCCAGAATGACGGATACCGCCTGTTCAAGCAGTTCCATGGGAGTGTTCAGGGGCGGCAGCAGACGGACCTTATCCTTGGCCGTCAGGCAGAGCACACCATTTTCCATACAGGCTTTCAGGACCTCGCCTGCAGGCTTCTCGGTCAGAATTCCGATCATCAGGCCCTTGCCGGTGACGGCTTTGACACCCGGCGCACCTTCAAGCGCAGAGAAAATCCAGGCGCTCTTGGCGCTCACTTCGTTCAGGAACGCCTCATCCAGACGCTCCAGCACGGACAGCGCCCCGGCACAGCAGATGGGATTGCCGCCGAAAGTGGAGCCGTGATCTCCCGGCTGGAAGACGTCCTGCACCTTTTCGCCCAGCATGCAGATGCCAAGGGGCAGACCGCCGCCGATGCCCTTGGCGGTGGAAACGACATCCGGCTGGATCCCGTAATGCATATAAGCATACAGTTTGCCGGTGCGGCCGTTACCCGTCTGCACCTCATCGATCATCAGAAGAATATCTTTTTCCTTGCAGTAGGCAGCGGTCTGCGCGACGAATTCATCCGTCAGCGGGATGACGCCGCCCTCACCCTGGATGCATTCCAGGAGGACCGCAGCCGTGGGCTGCGCCTCGCAGGTCTGCACCAGCGCCTCAAAATCATTGGCCGGCGTATGTACAAATCCCGGGGTCAGCGGCTGGAAGAGCTCGTGATAATGCTCCTGCCCGGTGGCGGCAAGCGTAGTCAGTGTGCGGCCGTGGAAGCTGTTCTCCAGCGTCACGATCGTACTGTACGCGGGCCCCTTTTTCTCCGCGGCATATTTGCGCGCAGCCTTGATGGCGCATTCATTCGCCTCGGCGCCAGAATTACCGAAAAAGACCTTTTTCATGCCGGTGCGCATGCAGAGCATCTCCGCGAGCTTTGCGCAGGGCTCCGTATAATACAGATTGGACGTGTGCTGGATCTTGCCGAGTTGTGCCGTGACCGCCGCGATCCAGACATCATCAGCCGCGCCGAATGAATTCACCGCGATACCGGATCCCATGTCGATATAGGTCTTGCCGTCAAAACCTTTTAAGAGAGAGCCCTTGCCCGATTCGATCTCCACCGGGAACCTCGCATAGGTGTGGGCAATATACTGGCTGTCAATTTCAGATAAATGGCTCATCGTCGTACTCCTTTCGATTAGTCGTCGGACTTTACCATGGTACCGGCACCTTCGTCCGTCAAAAGCTCCATGAGGATGGCATGGGGAACGCGGCCGTCCATGATGATTACTTTCTGAACGCCGTGATGTATCGCGTCGATGCAGCAGTCCACTTTGGGAATCATGCCTCCCGAGATGATGCCGTCGTCATACAGGCGGCCGGCTTCCTCGAGCGAAATCTCCCTGATCAGAGTGGAGGGGTCGGACGGATCGCGCAGGATTCCCGCGACATCCGTCATCATGATCAGACGCTTGGCACCGAGTGCTCCGGCGATCCTTGCCGCGGCAGTGTCGCCGTTGATATTGTAAGTATTGCCGGCCTTGTCGCAGCCGATCGTGGAAACAACAGGAACATAGCCTTTTTCCAGCAGATCCAGGACGGGGTCGATGTGGATGCCCGTGATGCGGCCGACATAGCCGAGGCGTGGATCCTTGATCTCGGCCTCGATCAGGCGGCCGTCCATTCCCGAGATACCCATGGCCTTGGCGCCCTTCATCTCGATCAGATTGACCAGGGTCTTGTTGATCTTGCCGGCCAGAACCATCTGGACGATATCGACCGTTTCTTTGTCCGTGACACGCAGGCCGTCAATGAATTCGGGTTTCTTGCCAAGCCGGCTCATCAGATCGCTGATCTCGGGGCCGCCGCCGTGCACCAGCACGACCTTGACGCCAATCAGGTGCAACAGGGCAATATCTTCCATCACCTGGAGCTTCAGCTGCTCATTGATCATCGCGTTTCCACCGTATTTGATGACAACGATCTGTCCCCAGTAACGTTTAATGTAGGGGAGAGCCTGCGTTAATACTTCGGCCCGCTCCGCATTGGTCAGATAATCAGGCATTTGATAAACCTCCTTAAAGCTGCGTCAGCTGCGATAATCCGCATTGATGGAAACATAGTCAAAGGTCAGGTCACAGCCCCATGCGGTGGCCGTCTCCGTCCCCATCTTCATATCGGCCAGGATCCGGACCTCCGGCTGAGACAGGATCTCGGTGGCCTCGTCCTCATCATAAGGCGCTCCCAGCCCGTCCTTGTAGAGGAGAATCTTCTTGCCGGCACCTTCATAATACACTTCCAGATGGTCGGGATCGAAGTCCGCGCCGGAATAACCCAGAGCGCAGAGGATCCGTCCCCAGTTGGCATCATGTCCGAAGATCGCGGCTTTATTCAGACTCGAGGAGATGACCGAGCGGGCCAGAGTCCGTGCATTTGCCTTGGTATCCGCATTGATGACCACACATTCCACCAGGGCCTTTGCGCCTTCGCCGTCCCCCGCAAGGGCCTTTGCCTGCGTCTCGTTGACCAGATGCAGCGCTTCGTAAAAAGCTTTGCATTCGGGCGTATCCGCTTTGATCTCGGGATTGCCGGCCATCCCGTTAGCCATCACGATAAAGGAGTCGTTGGTGGAGGTGTCCCCATCCACCGAAATCATGTTGAAGGTATCTTTGACATCAGCCTTGACCAGTGTAGTCAGCAGTTCTTTGGAGATCACGGCATCGGTACAGACAAAACTGAGCATCGTGCACATATTGGGGTGGATCATCCCGGAACCTTTTGCGATAGAGCCGATGGTTACAGTCGTTCCGGCGATATCCACCTGCACGGCAAATTCTTTATGGACGGTATCGGTCGTCATGATCGCCCTGGCAGCGTCGGTGCCGGCCTCCGGTGAATGCGTTTTGGCTTGGACCAGTTTATCGATTCCCTTACAGATGCGGTCCATCGGAAGCTGCGGCCCGATGACACCCGTGGAACCCACAAGAACCGCATCCATGGGAAGTCCCAGCGCCGCCGCAGCCTGCGCGGCCGTTGCCTGGCAGCATTCCATGCCTTCCGGGCCAGTGCCTGCATTGGCAATTCCCGTATTGATGATCACGGCCTGCACATAGGGACTCTTATCGATCACTTCACGATCCCATTTGACCGGAGCGGCTTTAACGACATTGCTCGTAAAAGTTCCCGCGGCGACACAGGGTACCTGAGAATAAATGATCGCCATATCCTTACGGTTGGCGTATTTGATACCGGCCTCGATTCCGGCTGCCTCAAATCCGATCGGTGCGGTCACACCGCCTTGAATGATCTGCATGATAATCGTCCTTTCCGTCAATCACTGATTAAAATGAATGATATTCTTTTCATTCAGAACAAAATCGTAATAATTCAGGTCTTCCCGGCGCAGCCATCCGATCTGGCGCCAGAAAGCGTTTCCGACATCATTGGTGGAGAAGGCAATGAGGGAAACCTTGCTGATATGCTCCTGCTGCAGGGCCCTCATGCAGTGGACCACCATTGCTTTGCCGATGCCGCGCCTACGGTAGCCCTCGCGGACACAGACGTGATACAGGCATCCCCTGCGTCCGTCATGTCCGCAGAGGATGGCTCCGACAACTTTGCCGCCGCAGCGGGCCACGACCGATGTCCCGGGATTGCGCTTCAGAAAACGCTCCACCCCTTCGTATGAATCGTCGATACTGCGCATCGCGAATCCTTTGATGCTGAGCCACAGATCCAATACCTCTTCGTAATCGGTCAGGTCCATGCTTTCGATGGTGAATTCTTCCATATTTGCCCCCTCCGGCCGGCGGCACTTACCCCAATACCAGACCGGCTGTTTCTTCTGCGCCGAGCAGCAGATTCATATTCTGGATGGCGGCGCCAGAAGCGCCTTTGCCCAGATTGTCGAACCTGGCTGTCAGCAGTATTCGATCCTGATTGCCCGTGACAGTGATCTCCATATCATCCCTGCCGCTGTAGGCAGCCGCCGACATAAAGCCTCCCTCACCCTCGGGCTCTTCATAGTGGACCAGAGGTCCCTGATAATATGCGCGGTAGAGATCGCGGATATCCTGTTCCGTTCCTCTGAGGAAGCGGCTAAAAACCGGTACAGTTACCTCCATGCCGCTGTAGAAATCCGCGACGATGGGGCAGAAGACCGGAGCGGCCGTCAGTCCGCAGACCGCTATGATCTCCTTAAGGTGTTTATGCTGCTGCGTCAGACCGTACTGGCGCGGCGCATCCAGCAGAGGATTGCGGTGCGGATCTTCATACTCGGCGATCATCTTTTTGCCTCCGCCCGAATAACCGGTCAGGGAGAAGCAGGTGAGCGGCGTGTCCGCCGCGATCAGCCCCGCGCTGACAAGCGGTGCTACCAGAGCGATCATTCCGCTCGCATGGCAGCCGGGATTCGCCACATATTTGGCATTCATGATCTGCTCACGCTGGCCGCTTAGCTCCGGAAAACCATATACCCACCCTGTGGCTGTACGGTGGGCCGTGGAGGTATCGATGATGGCAGAGCGGCTGCCGGAGGCTAGATCCACCGCTTCCACAGCGGCGGGGTCCGGAAGGCAGAGAAAAGTGATATCCGCTTCGCCGATGGCTTCACGCCGGGCCTGCTTGTCTTTACGCATCTCCTCGAAGAGAGTGATCAGCGTCAGATCCTCACGGACGGCCAGCCTTTCGTAGATCCGGAGGCCGGTTGTCCCGGCACTGCCGTCAATAAATACCTTGGTCATAACATATCTCCCGGAAAGTTTTACAGGCGTCCCTGCTCACGCAGCGCCTGCACCTTGGTCGGCAGTCCCCACAGATTGATGAAGCCCGCGGACTGCGCCTGGTCATAATCGGATTCGCCGAAGGTGACCAGATTCTCGGAATACAGAGAGTAGGGGGAAGTCATCCCGGCCGGGATGATATTGCCCTTGTAGAGCTTCAGCTTGACCGTTCCGGCCACGTATTTATTGGACTCATTCGCGAAAGCGGTCAGCGCTTCCTGCAGAGGTGAGTACCATTTGCCGTTATAGATCAGGTCGGCATAATCGATGGCGAGTTTCTGTTTCTCGTGGAGAACATCCTTGTCCACCGTGATCATCTCAAGCTGCTCGTGTGCGAAATACAGGATCGTTCCGCCGGGCGTCTCGTAGACACCGCGGTCCTTCATGCCGACCAGACGGTTCTCGACGATGTCAATGATGCCGATGCCGTTGGCGCCGCCGATCTCGTTCAGTTTGGCGATGATGGCGGAAGCCTTCATTTTCTCGCCGTTCAGCGCTACGGGCGCGCCGGCCTCAAACTCCAGCTCGACATAGGTGGGCTCGTCCGGAGCCTTAAAGGGCGAAACGCCCATCTCCAGGAAGCCGGGCTTGTCATAGTCGGGCTCATTGGCCGGATCCTCCAGATCAAGCCCTTCATGGCTCAGATGCCAGAGGTTTTTGTCCTTGGAGTAATTGGTCTCACGCGAGATCTTCAGCGGAACATGATGAGCTTCCGCATAATCGATCTCTTCCTCACGTGACTTGATATCCCACTCGCGCCAGGGAGCGATGATCTTCATATCCGGAGCGAAGCGCTTGATCGCAAGCTCGAAACGTACCTGGTCATTGCCTTTGCCGGTCGCACCGTGGCAGATGGCATCCGCACCCTCAGCCAGCGCGATCTCGGCCAGCTTCTTGCCGATGACGGGACGGGCAAAAGCCGTTCCCAACAGGTAAGTTTCGTACTTGGCGTCCATCTTGAGAGAGGGGATGATGATCTCGTCCACCATCTCGTCGATCAGATCCGCGATGATCAGCTTGGAAGCACCGGTTTTAAGCGCTTTTTCCTCGAGGCCTTCCAGTTCGTCCGCCTGTCCGACATTGCCGGAAACGGCGATGATCTCGGGATTATTGTAGTTCTCTTTGAGCCACGGGATGATGATGGATGTATCCAGTCCGCCGGAGTAGGCGAGGACGATCTTTTTGATATCTTTCTTTTCCATGATGGAATGAATCTCCTTTCAAAGTGAATGAGTATTTATGCATTGCATTATACAGAATATGCATAAATATGTCAAGCGCTTTTTGAAAAATAGGCCATTTTTGTCATAATGTACAAACAGGCCTGCATTTTTATCCGCTATAGGTAGATTTGCACAACAGATGACGCGCCAGCGAGCCGATCTTTTTCAAAGGACCGGAAATAATGCTTGCATATTCCGCTGTTTCATAGTATAATAACACAGAATTCATTAGTCCTCGTAGCTCAGCAGGATAGAGCGGTCGCCTCCTAAGCGACAGGCCGGAGGTTCGAATCCTCTCGGGGACGCTGTTTAAGGAAGCCCTTTGCGGCTTCCTTTTTTGTCTGTTCAGGAGCAGTTCGCATCTTTCGTTCAGGCCGGGAATGGTTTTTATCCGCATCCGAAAAATAAGCGGCATTACTTATAAAACACTTGACATCACCTGTACTATTCTTGTAAAATGCTCACATAGTTCGCAAAAAAAGCATACTAATCATATGCGGTTTGCAGGTCTCTATGAAAAGAATCATTGCTATGCTGCTGGTGGCTGTTATGGCGGCATCATCAGTACTCACATCGTGCACATCAATAAACACAAACTCAAAACCTTCGGGTCCGGAATCCTCGGTTTCGGATTCTTCGGTTTCGGAATCCTCGGTTCCGGAATCGTCGGCATCAGAACCCCCGGCAGATTCAAGTACTGCTGCTGAGGAAAGTGCAGAAGAACCAATTGACCCCGGATATGTCGAACCGGATGACTAGAGTGATGACTGGGCCTCGCGTCCCATACCGTCAAGTTTCGATTTGAGAAACGTAGACACAGACGGTGACGGAGTGTGGGACCGCTGTTATGTAACGCCGGTTAAGCTCCAGAATCCTTACGGTACGTGCTGGGGATTTGCTGCCATCGCTGCCGCGGAAATCAGTCTTTTGGGTTCTGTTTATGACTATGACCCGAATGCATACACATGGCTCGACTTATCTGAAAAACAGCTTGCTTATTATTCACACACTCCCAATCAGGAAAACGGGGAAGGATTGTATCCGGGTGGTGATTCGATGTCCGATATATACTGCGGGGGACAACCGTTCCTTTATCAAAATGGTGAGTGGAGTGATTGAAAATGCTCAGACACAAATCTCAGTGGACGGATTAGCTGACGGTGAATATCTGGTCAGGGCCAAAGCCGTCCTCGATACAAAAGCCATTGAAGATAAAAATCCTCTTATTATGGATCTTTATGACGGTGCGTACAGTGATGTGGTATCTGTCACAGTAGGCTGATTTCACCGCCGATGATGCTTGGGGAAACCGGTAACGGTTTCCCTTTTTTTGCTTTTATTATCCGATAATGGTTGACTTTTATATGCGTGAAGAGTATAATCCTTTTTATGAACACGGTCATAAAAAAGGAGGTGTCTTTATTCCTAAGATCATTCATAATGCGAAGGAAGAGATCCTTCTGGCGTGCAGGAAAATTCTTTTGGACGAGGGGTACGGTGCTCTGACCATCCGCCGGGTTGCCGCAAACTGCGGAATCGCTCCTGCGACGGTATACAATTATTTCTCATCCAAAGAAATGCTTGCCGCATCTGTAATGCTGGAAGACTGGCATAAGCAGATGAGGAAAGCGGAGCGTGTCTGCAAGAATACAGAGGACTGTATGGAGGGCTTCCGGGCCATTCATCACGGGATCCAGTATTTCAGCGGACTGTATAGGTCTGTATGGGCAGAGTATGGCAGTTTTGCCAATGTTTCGTCGGATTATCACGAGATCCTGATACGCCAGCTCAGCCATCTGATCCGGCCCATGCTGCAGCGCCTCGGGGCATGTACGGAACTGGACCCCACGGTCTTTCTTGCCGAGATGATGCTTCATTTCAGTCTTCGGCAGGATGCTTCCTTTGACGCTATCAGCCCGTTTGTACGGAAAATCATTTGAAGGGAGATTTATTTATGAGCAGTTTTGAAAACCTGAGAATTGTCGATAATTTTTATCAGACAAGTCTCTATTTTCCTATGCCGACGGTCGTGATCTCCACGCTTTGTGAAGATGGCCAGACTAATCTTGGACCGTATTCTCTGGTTCAGCCTTATTATGTCGCCGGCAAAGACTATTATTCCATGCTCCTGGAATGCCGCAATTCCTCCAATACAGCGCAGAACATCTTAAGGACCGGCAAATGCGCCATTAATTTTGTGGAGGATGACCGCAAGAGCTTTAAGGAATGTGTCAAATTGTCCTGGCCGGGTGATAAACCCGAGGACAAAATGCCTAAGTGTAATTTCAAACTGGAGAAGGGGCTGATGCAGGAAGAGAATCCCGATGAGATCCGTCCCCTTGTCGTGTCAGACGCTTTTCAGGTAATTGAATGCACCTGGATGAGTGCGCTTGACGGCGCGGATCAGGACCGGCCCGGCAACCTGAACGGATATGAGCCTCCATATCACGACTTCAACGGAATCACCAGCAAATTCGGGGCACATTTCATTCTCCGAGTGGACAAGATCCTGATGAAGAAGAAATATGCCGACGCCATTATCAACGGCGTTCGAGGCCGCGATTTTCCCCGGGTACCGATCGATTTCGGCTACCGCGACAGCAAGAATTTCTGGTATTGCAGACGTTCACGCATGATTCCCGAACTGCTGCCCATCCGTAAGCAGTCTCTGGAATCGGTCCGCTATGCCGCCGACCGGGCGGATGATCAGGTCAAGTTCACGGATGATGCCCTTCAGATGATCCTGAATGTTCCACGCGTATTCCTCCCGCTCGTATTGAAGGGCTGTGTGGACTGGGCCAGGGAAAATAACGTGACCCTGATCACAGCGAAGGAAATGCAGATCATCAATGATAAACGCGCGAAAGAAAAAGCCAAGAAAAAATAAGGAGGTACTGTTATGTATTCTGTACCGATGGCATTGGTGGATTTTATCCCGGTCCTGCTGTTCGGAGCCGCAGCCGTTCTGTTGCAGAGAGATCTGTATAAGCATATGAGCAAAGGCGTTTTCGCGCTTTTTGCGGCGGGGACGATCAATGTATTTATAGCTGGGGCACTCAAAGCGCTTTACAAGCTGCTGTATGCCCTGGGAGTCTGCAATTTTGAACCGCTGACGCAGGTGTTTTTCCCCGTTCAGGCGCTTGGCTTCCTGCTCGCGGGAATCGCGGCGCTACGGATTACCTATCCTGGAACGTCTAAAGAGGCCGTCCTGGGCGCGGCCGTCCTTCCTCCCTATAAAGGAACGCCGATCTTTATCGTTCTGATGGTACTGGGGCTGGGCGCCATGGACTTCGGCCTTGTACGTATAGGCAGGAAGATGCACAAGCCGCTTGCCTGCGTACTTTTCGCGGTATCTTTCGTCTTCTGCCTGGGCATGGGGTATCTTGCCTCAAAAGAATTTGCCAAAGATTACATGAACTGGATCGCGGAACTTGTCAATCTGGTCGGGCAGGGATGTTTCTTTGCCGGAGCACTGGTTCTGCACAAAGCGGGTCTTGGACGTGAAAACGGATTATCCGTCGGTACTGCCGACTGATAGAAAAAGAAAGGAGTTATGAGTTATGAAAGTATTGCTTGCCGGAGCGTTCGGCCATTTGGGATTTGATGTGCTTCAGTCTCTGCTGGAGGCCGGCCACGAAGTGATTGCCGCTGATGTGGTCACCAGAGAAACAGAGCTGACCGGCTATACACCCCTTAAAATCGATATGACGGATAAAGAGCAGCTGAAAGGCTGCTGCGACGGAGTGGACGTGGTCATCACGACGGTCGGCCTGACCAAGGCCAGCCCGACGATCACAGCCTACGACATCGACTACGGCGCTAACAAAAACCTCCTGGACGAGGCGCTCAGGGCTAAAGTCGGGCATTTTGCCTTCGTCTCCGTACTGAAAGCCTCCAAGGGACGCCAGGTCCCGATGCTTGACGCCAAAGCCATGTTTGAAAAAGATCTGATGGAGTCCGGCATTTCCTACGCGATCTTCCGTCCCACCGGCTATTTCTATGATACTGCGCATATCTTCCAGCCCAAGGTCGAAGCAGGCAAAGTGACACTCCTTAAGACCAAAACACCGGTCCGCTGCAATGTGATCGATACCCGTGATTTCGCGGATTACATCGTCGCACATATGCTGGATGACAAAAAGGCTTACGATGTCGGTGGCAGGGAGATATATACCTACGAAGAGATCGCCAGAATGTTCTTTGCCGCGGCCGGCAAGGAGCCCAATATCTCTTATACGCCCGCATTCATGTTTGACCTGATCATCGCGATGGCACCCAAGTGGAAGAAGGGTGTTATCCGCTTCGGCAAATGGACCATGACTGAAGATATGGTGGCGGATGTTCAGACCGGAGAGCGCAGTTTTGCCGCGTTTATCAAGGAAATCTACGAGAAAGGTCTCAAATTCTAAGACACTGAAAGGAGCATAAGTATTATGGTATTTCCTGATCTGTGGTGGATTCCCGTTGTTGTAAGCCTCCTGCTCTGCTGCATGGGCTTTTACAGGTTTGTATGGTTTATGTCTATCGGATACGGTATTTCCAGTGCAGGCATCGGTCTGACCATGCTGATCATGGCGCTGACCGGTAAGCAGATCGGCTGGCTTTACGCGGTGCAAGGCATTCTCTTTATCGTTTACGGTATCCGTCTGGGCGGCTTTCTCCTGGTGCGCGAGCTTAAAAACGTCCGTTATCGCGAGAAAATGCGCCAGGTCGGCGGCGATGTCAAAGTCCCCGTCTTTGTCGCGGTCTTCATGTGGATCTACTGCGGCGTAATCTATGTGATGCAGTCCTCCGGATTCGTATACAGATTCTTTAATGGCGACGCGCCCACTCCCGGCGTGTTCGCATACATCGGCTGCGTTATCTGCCTGATCGGCCTCCTGACCGAAGCGATTGCCGACAAACAGAAGAGTGCTCAGAAAGCGGAAAATCCTGATATGCCCGCGATGAAGGGGCTGTACAAGCTCTGCCGCTGCCCCAATTATCTGGGTGAAATCATTTTCTGGACCGGTGTGATCATCTCCGGTATCGGCTCGCTTAAAGGCGCCCAGTGGATCGTAGCCGCAATCGGCTATATTCAGATCGTGTATGTCATGATTGCCGCCGCAAAGCGTGTGGAAGGACGCCATATCCGTAATTACGGCGAAAAGCCGGAGTACAACGCCTACGCAGACTCGACGCCGATCCTCTTCCCGTTCGTTCCCTGGTACCACCTGACCAGCCCGGAAAAGCTTGCGGCGGAGGCTGCGGCCAAGAAGGCCAAGCAGGAAAAGAGAGGGCAGAAACATGGCTGAAGAATTTGTTGATCAGACCGTCGATATCGAGCATTTCAAGAATTTCTGGATCGAGCAGCAGAAGAGGGCAAAGCATATGGATCCCGACGCAGCTCTGGAGCACATAAAGGGCTTTATCAGGAATCACAATACCTGTGCGCTTGCGACCGCCACAGGTGACTGGGTCCGCTGCACACCGATCGAATACACGTATATGGACGACTGCTTCTATCTGTACTCCGAGGGAGGCGCCAAATTCATCGGCCTGGAGAAGAATAAAAATGTTTCGCTCGCCATCTTTGAATACTATGGCGATAAAAACGATTCCCACGGTCTGCAGGTGATGGGGACGGCCGAGTTGTATCCGCCCAGGTGCGAGCTTTTTAAGAAGGTCCTTGCGTTCAAGGGGATTCCGTATGATGTGATGAAAGCTGCCAAGGTGGATGTCTGCCTGATCAAGATCACCCCCACCGAATATGAAATGTATGATACGGATTTTGTGAAGGCCGGCTATGATGTCCGCCAGATCATCCGTTTTTAAGGAGGCCTTATGATGACTGATAAGATGCTGGAAGCAATCGGTGCCGTATATCCACTGAAAGAGCGAAGCGCCGGAGAGTATGAAAACTTTGCCGTCAACATGATGCCCTTTACCGTCCGATGCTATGAGGCGGAGGGACTCGGCAATGTCTCGGTAATGTGCGGAGGCGTCCCCGGTGTCATGAAGATGGATACTCTGATCGTCAATCCTTTTGACAGGGACATGCCGCTTTTTTCCTATGACAGAATCTATGCGGGCGGGATGGATACGCTGTTTCTGGAGATGTATGATACTTGCCTGACCCATCATCCCGATACGGAGCATCTGGGACAGGTAGTTGCGGAATACGCTGATCTGGAAAACAGCCCGATCGAGCCGAACTGGTATGATGACATCCTTTACAAAGAGAGTGTTAAAAAGGTGATGCCCGATGAGCTGACCGCGCGAATGGATCAGCTTACCCTGGATTATCTTGCGGAATACCTGCATATGACGACGCTGGCCCCTGCCTGTGAACGGACTGCAAAGCTGCGGGCAGCCTCTGCCTATACCGAAGGGCTTCTGGAACACGGCGGTCCCAGTACGGACGTCTTTATGAAGGCAAAGGGTGAGGAATTCACTCAGGGACTCTTCCGCGATGTACTCTTCAGCACCGGACGTCCCTGAGAAAGGCGGGCCGCAGACAATGAAAACAGTTGTAATTACCGGTTCCGCCAGAGGCTTCGGCCTCTGCCAGGCCAGAAAGTTCAAAGAACTGGGCTTTAATGTGGTCATCTCGGATATCAACGAGGCCAATCTGGAGAAGGCTCTTGCGGAGCTGAATACCATGGGGGCGGAGGGGACAGGAGCCATTTCGGTCCGCTGCAATGTGACGGATCACGCGGACCTGGAAAATCTGTGGAACAAGGCCACAGAGGCTTTCGGATCGGTTGATATCTGGGTCAATAATGCAGGAGTGAATTCTCCCGACAAACCGGTCTGTGAACTGACCGAGAAAGAGATCGCCTTTATCCTGGACGTTGATCTGAAGGGAGCCGTCTATGGGTCCAAGGTTGCCTTTGCCGGCATGCGTAGGCAGGGCTTCGGCCAGATCTACAATGTGGAAGGCTATGGATCGAATGACGCCATGATGACCGGGCTTACAATGTATGGTACCGCCAAGCGCGCCGTGACCTATTTCACCAGGAGTCTGGCCAAAGAAAGCCACGATCTGACCGGCGACAAGGTTAAGGTCTGCCGTCTGACACCGGGAATTATGATCACGGACTTTATCACGCATGCGAACGGTGACTCTACGACCATCGAGCTCCCGGAAAAGACCAAAAAGGTCTATAATATCCTGGGAGACTACCCCGAGACCATTGTCGATTATGTGGTTCCGCGCATGATCGCGAATGACAAAAACGACGCGGATATCGTATGGCTGACCGGAGCGAGAGCGTTCTCCCGCTTCCTGACAGCCGGCTTCAAAAAACGTGATTTCTTCGCGGAGAACAAATAAGCGGAGACAAATATGCGGCAGAGCAGCAAAAGCACCATAGTCTTAGCGGATATGGTGCTTTTCACTTTGAACGAAAACAGTTTCAAATTCAAAACCGATTCTTGATTTTACAGCCGAACCGTGTATAATAAAAGAGAGGGGAGGGAAAGTATAGTGGCTGATGACAAGGATTTTATGGGCGGAATGTTTGATCTGGACGGTAACGGCAAGACGGATGATCTGGAGACAGCATTTGCGATTGATTATATGCTGAATGATGAGGAAGAATCGCACGACAATACGAATGAATCCGGCCCCATCTATATTCATTCCGAACCGCAGGCGGCAAAGCAGACATATACCTCCTATCCCTCCAAGCCAGGGCCTAAAGTTGACCCGCGTGAACAAGCCCTTAAGGAACTGGAACAGTACTACCAGGCTTATGATTATAGGATGAAGAAGAATATAACGAAGGTTCTGGTGGTTTTGATCCTTTGCGTGATTAATGCATTAGTGTACAGTTATTGGGGAGATTCAAAGTGGATTGTTACTTTTTCTGTGATTTTTGGTCTTGTAATGCTCGCCTTCTGTGTGCTTGGCATGGTTCGGCGCAAAGAGGCCGCAGACTATTATTGCGAAGAAAAAGCCAGAATCCTATCGAAAGAAAAGTAAGAGAGCATCTGTCCTGTGCGGATGATGTGATGATGAAAAGGAGAGAGTACTATCATGGCGAGAGAACAGAAAATCATTCGTGACTTAACGGTCGGGAGCGTCCCCAAAACGCTGCTGCAGTTTGCACTGCCGCTGTTTATGTCCGGGCTGCTGCAGATGGTCTACAACATGGTCGATATGATCGTTGTCGGCAAATTTGTCGGGACTGAAGGCCTGTCCGCCGTCGCAATCGGAGGCGAGCTGCTGCAGCTGATCACTTTTGTCGCCATGGGCTTTTCCAATGCCGGGCAGATCCTGATCTCACGTTTTGTCGGTGAAGACCGCAAAGATAAAGTCGGGCAGATGGTGGGGACGCTATTCACGTTGCTCTTAGGTCTCGCGCTGGTGATCATGGTCACCTTTCTGTTCACCTATAGGGGCATTCTTCACTGGCTGAACACGCCTGCGGATATCTGGGAGTATACGCGCCAATACAGTATCGTCTGTGTATACGGCACCGTCTTTATCTACGGTTATAATCTGGTGTCGGCGATTCTGCGCGGCATGGGCGATTCCAGGCATCCGTTCCTCTTTATTGCGATTGCATCTGTGATCAATATCATTCTGGACATTCTCTTTGTCGGACCTCTGCGGATGGGGCCCATCGGCGCGGCGCTGGCCACCGTGATCGGCCAGGCAGTCAGCTTCCTCTTTGCGCTGCGTCTGCTGTACCGCAACCGGGAGCAGATCCATTTTGATTTCAAACTGAAGAATTTCCGCCTGCACAAACAGGTGACGGGCAGACTGATCTCGCTCGGCGTACCCATGGTGATCCAGTCGGCCGCCGTGACGTTTTCGATGCTCTTTGTCAATTCCTATGTGAATACCTATGGGACAGTGGCAGTGGCGGTCACCGGAGTCGCACGCAAACTGGAAGGTATGATCGGCGTCGTGTCGCAGGCTATTTCATCCGCGGGCGGCGCGATGGTATCCCAGGCTCTTGGAGCCCGAAAGACCGAGAGAGTCCCCAAGATCGTTTATACAGCTTTGTGGGTGGTCGCGATCCCCGCCAGTGTTTTCGCGCTGATCACCGCCATTAAGCCGGAATGGCTCTTCGGGCTGTTTTCAAGCGATCCGGCGGTTCTGGCCATGGCAATTACCTATGTCCCGGTCGCGATGGTACAATACCTAGGTGCGACTCTGAGGCCGGCCAATTTCGCGCTGATTAACGGATCCGGCAATTCCAGGCTGAATCTGGCCGTGGCGCTGCTGGACGGTATCGTGGCCCGGATCGGGCTTGCGCTGCTGCTTGGCATCACACTCGGATGGGGCATCCTCGGATTCTGGTACGGCAATGCTTTTGCCGGACTGGTGCCATTCCTGATCGGTGGACTGTATCTGATCTCCGGCCGCTGGAAGACTTTCCGCCGCAAAGATGACCGAAATGATGACATGGATGAAGTGGATGACGGGAACTCCGGAGAGCAGGAATAGAGCATGAATCGCAGGAAGAAGCTTTTTACCGAAATCCCCCACCTGAGGGGCGAGCGCCTCGAACTGAAGCGGGTGCAGCCCGCTGACGCGCCTGCCCTCGCGGAACTGACGGCGGATACCGATGTATACCGGTATCTCCCGACCTTTCTATTCGAAAAAAAGTATGAAGATGCCGGATATGTGATCGATCACCTCTACGATGAATGCCTGAAGGATTCCATCATCCTCGGTATTTATCTGAAGGGTGAATTCTGCGGACTGATCGAGCTGTACGGCTATCGTGATCCGATCCACAAGATCAGTGTCGGCTATCGTCTGCTGAAACGCTGCTGGGGGCGCGGAATCGCCTCGGAAGCGCTCAAAATGATCATCCGGTATCTGTGTGACGAAACGGATACTGAGATCATTACCGCGAGCACGATGCCTGAGAACCATGCGTCCGCTAACGTGCTGAGGAAGAACGGCTTTTCACTGGTTGTGCATGCCGCGGACGAGAATTGGGGATACGAAGTGCCGACTCCAACCGACAAGTGGATACGATAGCCGCAAAAGCTATGCATGTGCATAGCGATCCCCAGCAAAAGCTATGCACGTGCATAGAGACTCGTGGTAAAAGCTATGCACGTGCATAGAGATTCTTGGCAAAAGCTATGCACGTGCATAGAGATCCGTGGCAAAAGCTATGCACGTGCATAGAGATCCGTGGAAAAAGCTATGCACGTGCATAGAGACTTGTGGCAAAAGCTATGCACGTGCATAGAGACTCGTGGCA
>JAFRZL010000022.1 GCA_017442535.1 Bacillota bacterium
ATTTCATGATCTACCCTCGTGCGCGGGGCCTGGAGGCCCCGCGCATATGAGAGCCTTCTTGCGACGCCCCGCAGCTGCGCTGCTTGCCGCGCCTGTGGCGCTGGCGTCGCAATTTAGAACACTCGGGTGGGAACATCATATGATGTTCCCACCCGAGTGTTCTGCGGCTCTCATATGCTCCCCAAAGCTCCCGCCAGGCGTTGCCTGTGCGAGCACAGTCCCGCCTGGCGGAAGCTTTGGGGAGCGCACTCGGGCCTTGTGGGCAAAAAAAACGATACCATTACGGTATCGTACAAGGAGAACGTATTCCTCAAAACAAAACACAAAATAATATGGGGGTCACAATGTAATAATAGCACAGGGGGGGTATTTTTGTCCATAATTCAAAGTACTAAATTTATGGACATTGTGACAGCAAATTCTGTAAATTCTGACGAAAAAAGCAATAATTGTAGAGTGGAAATGTGGATATCTCGGCCGGTTATTCTGTTATTCGGCCTCTGATTCATTTTCCGGGGTTTCGTTCTGGGTGATAGCCGGGGTGGTCACAGATGACGAATTGTAGATCGTCATGAATTCTTCGCCGGTGATGGTCTCCTTTTCCAGGAGGTACTGGGCGATTTCGTTGACTTTTTCGCGGTTTTCCAGAAGGATCTTGATGGCGCGTTCGTGCTGTTTGGTGATGATGGAAAGGATTTCGTCGTCGATGTCCTTTTCTGTCTCAGGGCTGCAGCGTTTAATGGGGGTGCCGTCAAGGTAGGAATGTGAAGGTGATTCGAGGCCAACCATGTTGAAACGTTCGGTCATGCCGTAGACAGTAACCATGCGTCTGGCGGTTTCGGTGGCGCGTTCGATGTCGCTGGAGGCGCCGGTCGAGACCTGGCCCAGCATGACTTCTTCAGCAGCGCGTCCGCCGAGGAGGCTGCAGATGTCGTCTTCCATCTCTTCGCGTGTGATGAGGTATTTTTCCTCGCCGGGCAGCAGGGTCGTGAAGCCCAGGGCGCCCTTGGTACGCGGGATGATGGTGATCTTGTGGACTTCATCGGCATAGGGCAGGACGTGGCCGAGGAAAGCGTGTCCGACTTCGTGATAGGCGACGGATCGTTTTTCGGCGGGTGAAAGGACGCGGTCCTTTTTGACCTTACCGGCGATGACGACATCCAGGGCTTCTTCCAGATCCCACTGCTCCACTGCGCTGCGTCCCTTGCGGACGGCAAGCAGAGCGCCTTCATTGATGATATTGGCAAGATCCGCGCCGGAAGCACCGGGAGTGCTCTTGGCGATCGCGTCCAGATCGACATTGCTGGACATCTTGACCTTTTTGGCATGGACTTCCAGAATCGCTTTGCGGCCCAGGTAGTCAGGGATTTCCACGATGACCTGGCGGTCGAAGCGGCCGGGACGAAGCAGTGCGGGATCCAGGATTTCGGGACGGTTGGTCGCGCCGAGAATAACGACACCCTTGGAGGAATCAAAACCGTCCATCTCGGTCAGCAGCTGGTTAAGGGTCTGCTCACGCTCATCATTCGTTGTGAAGGAAGTCTCGCGGGAGCGCCCGATCGCATCGATTTCGTCAATAAAGATGATGCAGGGAGCTTTTTCCTGTGCCTGCTTGAACAGGTCGCGGACGCGCGCAGCGCCCATGCCGACGAACATCTGAACAAATTCCGAACCGGACATGGAGAAGAAAGGTACATGCGCCTCGCCTGCGACGGCCTTGGCCAGCATGGTTTTACCGGTTCCCGGAGGGCCTACCAGCAGTGCGCCCTTGGGCATCTTGGCGCCGATAGCGACGTATTTCTGCGGATTATGCAGCAGGTCCACGATCTCTTCCAGAGATTCCTTGGCTTCATCCACGCCGGCCACGTCGGCGAATTTGATGCCGGTCTCGTTCTCCGCGTAGATTTTAGCATTGTTTTTGCCGAAGGACATGGCATCACCCATACCGCGGCTCATATTCTTGGAGATGAAGTACCAGATGACGCCGAGGAATACCAACGGAATACCGAACTGCAGCAGGATGGTCAGCAGCAGGCTGTTCTGCTGGATATATCCGTCATAGACCTTGACCTTGTTCTCTTCCAGGAACGCGGTAATGGTGGTCAGGTCTTCGGTCGCTACGGTATTGTACTCGATGACATTGTCCCCGATTTTCTTAAAGGAAACAATGCCTCCCGCACTCAGCTGGACTTCCGCGACCTCTCCGTCCCGAATCATCTGCTTGAACTCGCTGTACTTGACCTCTTTGTTCTTGAGGCTGTTCATACCATAGTTCACCAGGAGCAGAACCACCATAATAATGGCAAAATAGATGATGCCAACTTTGATCTTCTTGTTTCTCATCTCATTATCATCCGCCATGATGTGCACCTCCTCTTACAAGCGCCGCGATGCGGGGCCCGTATTTCTTCTTTAGAGCAAAATACATAAAATCAAATGCTACTGTCAGGAATTGCCACAGCAGCCAGAAAACAGGCAGCAGAATGCCTGCGTTCTCCGCCTCCTCGTCCAGAAAGAGTCTGGGCATGTAGATCAGGAGCGGTATCAGGACCAGATTCACCAGAACCATTTTGATGACCCAGACGAGCCAGACCGGGCATTTCATGAGCAGCTTCGGCTGCCATCTCTCCAGGAAATACTGGTATGTTCCCGCCCAGGCAAAAAGCAGGAGCACTGCCTTATCCGGCAGGATCAGCCAGCCAAGCAGCAGAGCCGCTCCCAGAAAGACCAGTCCGAAACGGGGCGTCGCGATCAGAATAACGATCCCGATCGTCAGAGAAGCCACGAGTGTCAGATATCCTGAGCTGATCGGCAGTACGGACGCCAGATAGAGGACTGCCTCGGCAAGTGCCAGGAGCATCCCTGCAAAGGCAATTCTGCGCGCTTTTACAGGCATCGGCACAGATCTCCTCCCATACATTCGCAGAAGGAATCGATGCACCACAGCCTGATGCAGCAGTCACAGGGGCTCATATCGGACTGATTCTGCATCATTTCGCCGGAGCGTCCGCGGTAGAGGTTGCCGGGCTGCGACAAAGAATTCAGGAAATTGCGGTATTCCACATTGCCGGGATCCATGGACACGGCCTGCCGTGCGTAAAACATGGCGTCCATATTTTTACCGATGCCGCGGTTGGCAACAGCGCAGTAATAATTCCAGAGGGCGTCATGCGGGGTGATCTGCGCCAGGAGCGACAGAGCTTCCTGGAATCGTCCCATGGTCAGATACTGGTAAACTTCCGACAGTTCGGAACTGCCTGCGTAACCGGTATTCTGATAACCCGACGACTGATTCCGGTACGAACCCGAATAGCCATAACTATTCTGGCGGTCCCTCATAATGGTCTCGTAGGCGGTCTGAATACTCTGGAATTTCTCTTTAGCAAGGTCTTCCAGGGGGTTGTCGGCATATTTGTCCGGGTGATACTGTTTGGCCAGTTCACGGTATGCCTTCTTGACCTCGTCATCCGTCGCATTTCTGGAAATCCCCAGCACCTCATACGGATCCTGATTCATGATCTTCCTCCTTAATTGTGACTTTCTTCTCTATTGCCTGCCATCGGGTCCAGACGCCGCCGTAAATAATATTGCGCAAAATGCCGACATCTTCTTCAAGCGGCAGGAATTCCAGGATCTCCGAGCAGACGGCCATCTCCTGCACCAGCAGCATCTTGACCATCTCTGCACATTCCGACCGGTCATGCCATTGATGCAGTACATTGTAACTGCCTTTTTTCAGATCTTTGTCAAAATCATCATAGGCGTCCATCAGATAGATAAAGCGGCCCAGATGATCCCCCAGCCCGCGCAGCCGGTCCTCCCACTGATCATGCTTCCAGGCAAACAGCTCTCCCATCAGCCGGCCAAAACAGCCGGAAACCAGATCCAGGCTTGTCTCTTTCTGCTCTTCCATCAGGTGGAGGCTCGCGAGTGATTCCGCGAAAACCTGGGATTTATGTGCGTATCGGGTATGGAGCTTCTTCACGTGTCTGCGGAAAAAGAGCCCCGCCGCTCCGGAAAACACCTGCCGCTCATCCCGCCAGTCATCAACGAGATGCTCATAGCTCAGCAGGATATTCATGTCCGCGGCATATTCCGTTGCCTCATTCCCTGTCATCGAAGTCTTGCGCAGCGGATGCACGGGACAGGCCTTTTTTTCTTCCGAAGCCGGCAGCCCATACAAAGATCCGAGTAAAATAATAAGGAATGTCATATCATATGTCAACGTCAGCCGTCCGGTAAAGCCATATCGCCGGGCGAGCTCCCGGCACAGACCACAATAAAACGAACGGTACCTTGCCAGTTCCTTTACTTTCAGCTCCTGCCGATTGACGTTGATATAACCAAACATTCCTTTCTCCTATAAAACCTGTGAGTGGGCCGATAAGCCGAGTTCTGTCATGGGACGGCCATCTATCTGGTCCGCATGTTGCCACGCGGCTCAAGCGACCTACCCGGAAGCACGGCGGGCAACCGTATGGCCTCCTGTTTGGTCTTGCTCCGGATGGGGTTTACAGAGCCTCCTCTGTCACCAGAGAAGCGGTGAGCTCTTACCTCGCCTTTCCACCCTTACCGCCTGGGGCGGCGGTTTGTTTCTGTTGCACTTTCCTGAGGATCACTCCTACTGGACGTTATCCAGCATCCTGCCCTGTGGAGCTCGGACTTTCCTCACGCCCTGAGGCGCGCGGCCGTCTGGCCCGCTCACAGACGATAGTATCCTACCACACTTATGCGGAAATGTCAAACAATTATTCTTGCAGGAACATCAGGTCAAGGCTGTCCTTGACGGGCATGACCGTGCCGTCCGGAAGTGTGTAGGTAGCCAGAAAATCAGCCATGTAAGCTTCCCATCTGCGGGCAACTTCGCTGTTCTGCTGTACCTGAACGGCGTAGTCATCATCATCGGTCTCATAATAGCCGAACAGCGTATCCTCTCCGAACATCCAGATCGAATAGTTCCGGAGTCCCGCCTCGTGGAGCATCTGGCGCATTTCGGGCCAGATATTGTCGTGACGGCGCTTATATTCTTCCTTAACGCCGGGCTTGATCTTCATGACAAAAGCTTTTCTCTGCATGTTAATCTCCTTTGACTGCCGCTTATTTGCGGCCGATATCATGCCTGTAGAAGGCATCCTTAAAGCTGACCTCGTCCACATGCGCATAGGCTTTGGCAATTGCCTGATCCAGGTCATCGCCCAGTGCCACTACGCCGAGTACACGTCCGCCGCTCGTTACGATCGTGCCGTCCGGCGCAAAAGCCGTGCCGGCGTGATAGATCATCATGTCGGGCTCTCCGTCAAAGGCATGCAGGCCCTGAATCGGATAGCCTTTGGCATAGCTGACCGGATAGCCTCCGGAAGCCAGGACGACGCAGACTGCGGCATTGTCTTCCCATTCCACCATCTCCGGCGTAAGTGTCCCGTCAATGCAGGCCTCGCAGATATCCACCAGGTCGGATTTAAGCCTGGGCAGTACCACCTGTGCCTCAGGATCGCCGAACCGCGCGTTGTATTCCAGCACCTTGGGGCCGTCGGGCGTCAGCATCAGGCCGAATAGATCACGCCCTTGAACTCGCGGCCTTCCGCCCGCATGGCCTCCACTGTCGGGTTGAAGATATGTTCCCGGCAGTATGCATCGTGTTCAGCCGTATAATACTTGCTGGGAGAAAATGTCCCCATGCCGCCGGTATTCAGTCCCTGATCGCCGTCGAACGCACGCTTATGATCCTGGGCCGTAACCATCGGGATCACTGTTTTGCCGTCGCAGAAGGAAAGAACCGATACTTCAGGACCGGTCATGAATTCCTCGATAACCAGGACATTGCCCGCACTGCCGAACTTCTTATCCACCATGATCTCATCCACACCTGCAAGCGCTTCCGCTTCGTCCTTGCAGATCAGGACACCCTTGCCGAGTGCCAGCCCGTCCGCCTTCAGTACGATCGGATAGCGGTTATTCGAGCGCAGATATGCCTTGGCCTCGTCACTCGAGGTAAACTCACGGAAATCGGCCGTCGGGATGTGATACTTGTGCATCAGGTTCTTGGAAAAAGCCTTGCTGCCCTCCAGGATCGCCGCGTTCCTTCGCGGTCCGAAGGCCCTGAGCCCTGCCTCTTCAAACGCATCGACAATGCCGAGCATCAGCGGATCATCCATGCCCACCACGGTTAAGTCAATGGCCTCTGCCTTGGCAAACTCCACCAGTGCAGGAATATCCGTGGCCTTGATCGGCACACATTCCGCCAGCGCGGCAATGCCCGCATTGCCCGGCGCACAGTAGATCCTGTCCGCGCGCGGACTCTGGGAAAGCTTATGTACAATGGCATGTTCGCGGCCGCCGCCGCCCACTACAAGAATCTTCATAGGTTTCCTCCATTCAGTAAGAATGTGTTGACGATCAGGCCTCAGACCGGCCGATCGGTATCTGTCCGCTGGTAATCAGGTGAACGGCCTGAGGCAGAAGCTGCCACTCCGCCTGCTGCATGACCCGCAGCTGCAGAGATTCAGGCGTATCATCCGGGAGAACATCGACTGCCTTCTGCAGGATGATCGGCCCGGTATCCGTCCCGTCATCCACAAAATGCACCGTCGCGCCCGTCACCTTGACCCCGCGTGCCAGAGCCATCTCGTGCACGCGCAGTCCATAGCAGCCGTCCCCGCAGAATGACGGGATCAGCGAGGGATGAATATTGATAATGCGTCCTCTGAACGCGTCCAGCACCGGCTTACCCAGAACGACCAGATAGCCGGCCAGAACCACCAGCTCGATCTGTCTCTCAAGCAGCGCATCACGGAGCGCAATTTGGAAATCCTCCCGGCGCTTGAAGCGTACGGTGGGCAGATAAACGGCTTCGATGCCATGCTCTTTCGCCCTGGTAAGCGCATATGCTTCGCGGCGGTTGGAGATAACGCAGACGAATTCCGCATCGGGGAGACGCCCTTCTGTCTTGGCATCCAGTAAGGCCTGCAGATTTGTGCCCCCGCCGGACACCAGTACCGCTACTCTCATAGGATGATCACCTCGGGCACTTCGTGATCCGCCTTGATCACTTCGCCGATGATATAGGCCTGCTCGCCCGCCTGTTCGAGTGCTTCGACAGCGGCATCCGCTTCACTGGCGCTCACTGCCACGATCATGCCGATACCCATGTTGAACGTATTGAACATGCCGTGCTCGGAGATCTCGCCCCTGTCGCGCAGCAATTCAAAAATCGGAGGAACCGGCCAGCTGCCGAGTGCGATCCCGGCGTCAAAATGTGCGGGAAGCATCCTCGGGATATTTTCATAGAAGCCGCCTCCTGTGATATGGCAGATCGCCTTGGGCGTCACGGCCTTCTTCAGTGCCTCGATCGCGTTTACATAGATGCGGGTCGGGGTGAGCAGTGCCTCGCCGAGCGTCATGCCCAGCTCGGGATAGAATTCACGCACGCGCTCCGCGGCATCCGGTTCATTCAGTCCGAAAACACGCCGGACCAGCGAATAGCCGTTGCTGTGAATACCGGAGGAAGCGATGCCGATCAGCGCGTCCCCTTCACGGATGGTTTTGCCGTCGATGATATTCTTTTTATCGACAATTCCCACGGAAAAGCCCGCGATGTCATATTCGTCATCCGGCATCATTCCGGGATGCTCCGCCGTCTCGCCCCCGATCAGCGCCGAATGGCCCTGGACGCAGCCATCCGCTACGCCCTTGACGATCGAAGCGATCTTGGTCGGGATGTTTTTGCCGCAGGCGATATAGTCCAGGAAGAAGAGCGGCGTCGCTCCGCAGCAGATAATATCATTGACGCACATTGCCACGGCATCGATCCCGATGGTATCATGCTTGTCCAGCAGAAAAGCGACCTTGAGCTTGGTCCCCACTCCATCCGTACCGGATACCAGGATCGGCTCCTCCATCGAGGCCGAAGCCAGCGAATAGAGTCCTCCGAATCCTCCCAGATCCGTCACGACATTCTCGTTAAAGGTCTTGCGAACATGTTCTTTCATCAGACGTACGGACTCGTAACCGGCCTCGACGCTTACGCCGGCCTTTGCATATTCTTCTGCCATATTATCCTCCTAGGTGAGTGGGCAGGCCGGAGCCTGCCGGTTTTTTTTAATTTACAGCTGCTTTAATTGGCTGATGTGCTGTGAGTACGCAGATACTGCAGCAGTTCCGTCACATGATCGACATTCTGCGCGTTCCCGAGAATGCCGGCATATAGATCGGCCGTTCCGAAAACCGTCTTGAAGAGCTCACATTCTCCCAGATGGATCACCAGCGGATAAGGACCTTCCATCGATGTCGGACGTCCCATCACATCGTAATCGCGCGTGATCTGCGCCTCCAGGATCTCAAAGCCCTCGACGGCGGCCGGATCGATCTCCGTATCCAGACGAAGGAAATAGTCCGATTCGGCATATTCCATCACCAGGTCTTTGCCCCCGATAATCATATCGATGCTCTTGGACGCGACCAGTGCGATCATCTTCTGGGTATTGTAATAGCCTGTCTGTGCATCGTCATTGACCATTGCCATGCAGTAAACCATGGGTTCGGTCTTGTCCGTCACCAGGTCCGGCAGTGCCTCACCCAGTCTGGCTTCCATTTCATCGGTCTCGTAGGTCAGGAGGCCGGTATCGGAGAGGCAGGCGACCGAGATTGAAGGTTTCTTGGGAGGATGGATGATGTAATGGTCCACCGCCCAGCCTAAAACGAACAGCGCGATAATCCCTCCGATAATGTAGAGCTTGTAGTAAATCCAGATATGAGCCAGCTTCTCGCTGAAAGACATCTGCTTAAAAGCGGCCTTCTCGCGGTCCTTCTCATATTTAAGCATTTGGGAATCCCCCTTTACTGAGGCTTGGCGTTTTACTTTACGCCGGTTATATCATATCCGAGATCGTGAATGATTTCAACAGTATTCTGCAAATTTTGTGTGAGCAAATTGTTAATTGCAAAACAATCCGTCAAAGTACATTCCATCCTCCGAACAGTTCCCTCAGCAGCGGGAAGATGTGCCGCACCTCATGAATCTTAAGGCTGGTGAACTGATTCCTGCGATCCGGACGGACCGCTCCCTCCGCCACATAAGCGTCCGTAAAGCCAAGGCGCTCTGCCTCACGCAGCCGAAGCTCCATGGAAGGTACTTTCTTGAGCTCTCCCGTCAGGCCCACGTCGCCGATATAGACCGAACGGACCGGCAGAGGCGTTTCCCTCACCGAAGAAGCGAGCGATACCAGAACGGCCAGATTGACGGACTGTTCGGTCAGTTTGATGCCGCCCGTGGTTTTAAGGACCACATTCTTATCGTACAGCGGGAGGCGGCCCCTCTGTTCCAGAATCGAAATCAGGGTATTCAACTGGTCGCGCCGCATGCACTCCGCGATTCGGGAAGGATACGGGGTGAAGCTCTGGCTGATCAGGCTCTCGACCTCGGCGATCACCGGACGGGTCCCCTCTTTAAGGACTGTGAGGGCGCTGCCCGTGACAGGCTCCGATCGCTGCGTCATGAAGTATTCGGAAGGGTTGTCAATGGCAAGCAACCCCTGCTCCTCCATCAGGAAAAAGCCGATCTCCCCCGTGCTGCCGAAGCGGTTCTTGGAAGCCGTGAGCATCCGCAGTTCTTCATTTTCGTCCGCATCCATGGCAAGGACCGTGTCCACCATGTGTTCCAGTGCACGCACGCCCGCGAGCTCATCCTCCTTGGTCAGCTGCCCGGTCAGAAAGACCGCCCTGGGCTTCTGAGGATTTTTGGCGATACCAAGCAGTGCGCTGGTGCATTCCATGGTCTGTGTGGGCGAGCCGGGCCGCGAAGAAAGCTCCGCAAGCGCGAATGTCTGAATGCTGTCCATGATGATCAGCTGGGGGTCCGTATCATAAATGGCGCCCAGTACTTCATTCATCGAGGAAGTGCTGAGGACAAAGATCTTTTCGTGAATATGCGGCAGGATCCGCTCGGCGCGGCGTCTGATCTGCCCCTCGCTCTCCTCGCCCGAGGCGTAGAGGACGCGGCATCCCTGCTCCGCGGCCTTCTGCGCGACCTGCAGCAGCAGTGTGGATTTGCCCGCGCCGGGTCTGGCGGCCAGGATGCTCATGGAGTCCATGATAATGCCTCCGCCCAGTACGCGGTCAAATTCGCTGATGCCCGTAACCAGGCGCTTTCCGCCGTCATAGCGGATGTCCGAGAGGCGCTTGAGCCTGTCCGGACGGACGGCCCTTACGGCCTGCGTCCCGGAGGCGTTACCGAGCCCTGCGGACTCCCTGGGCAGATCCTCCACCAGGTTCATCTGGTTCCAGGCGTGACATGCCGGGCACTGCCCCACCCATTTGACGGATTCGTATCCGCAGGAAGCGCAGCGGTAGATTTCTTTTTTCTTAACAGCCATGTTCTACTCCGTAATGATGATTTTGTGATCGGCTACATCCAGATGAAGTGCCGTCGGCAGAGGCTCACGCAGCAGACGAAGCGCGATGGCGTTCTCGATCTGCTCCTGGATATACCGTCGGAGTGGCCTGGCGCCGTATTTCAGGTCAAGCCCCTCCCCGGCGATACGCTCCAGCACCTCGTCCGAATAGCTGAGCGTAATCCCGCGTGCCTCCCGCAGTCTGACGACAAAATCGTCCAGCAGGAGCCTGGCGATCTGACGCAGATGAGCGGGCTCAAGCGGGCGGAAGATCAGGATCTCATCCAGACGGTTCAGCAGCTCCGGCTTAAAAATCTTACGCGCTTCGGCCAGAATATCGCGGCGGATGTCCTCATAAGAAGGCAGTCTGTCCGCGGCAAATCCCAGCGTCCGTCTCTCGGCCAGTCCCGCCGTCCCCGCATTGGATGTCAGGATCAGGATGGCCTGGCGGAAACTGACCGTATGCCCCTGTGCATCCGTCAGCTCGCCCTCCTCCAGGATCTGGAGCAGAATATGCAGAATATCGGGATGTGCCTTCTCGATCTCGTCAAAAAGCACCACGCAGTAAGGATGTCTGCGCACTGCCTCCGTAAGCTTTCCCCCCTCCTCGTAGCCGACGTATCCGGGAGGCGCACCTAGCAGTTTGGAAACGTCGAATTTCTCCATATATTCGGACATATCCAGTCTGACCAGCGCTTTGGGATCCTGATAAACCGCCTGTGCGAGCACCTTGCACAGCTCGGTTTTGCCCACGCCGGTCGGTCCCATGAACAGGAAGGACCCGATCGGTCTGCGGGGATCCATCAGCCCGGTGCGTCCGCGGCGGATCGTATTGGCAAGCGAGCGAATGGCTTCATCCTGCCCCACGATGTGGGCCTGCAATGCCTCCTCCAGATGCTGCAGACGGAGGCTCTCCTCCTCGGTCAGCTGTTCGGCAGGGATGCCGGTCCAGTCCGATAAAACGGCTGTCAGGTCGGAGAGCAGGACCTCCGCAGGCCCGGAAGCCGCCTCGTGAGCTGATTTGCGGCCGCCGTTCCCCTCCTCGAGCTTACCCTCGAGCAGGAGCTTTTCCTGCATTTGCCATTGTTCGGCCTGTACGGGCCCGGCTGACTCGTGGCGGCGCAGCCTCGCTCTGGCAGAGGCCTCGTCCATCAGGTCGATGGCTTTGTCAGGGAGCTGCCGGTCATGCAGATAGCGGTCGGATAGCAAAACAGCCTGGCTGAGGATTTCGTCCGTCAGCCTGACATGATGATGGGCTTCATAGCGGGAGCGGATCCCCTGCAGGATCCGGATGCTCTCGGCAATATCCGGCTCTGCCACGGGGATGGGCTGAAAACGCCGGTCCAGTGCAGCGTCTTTCTCAATGAAGCGTCTGTATTCGTTGATGGTGGTCGCACCGATAATGCGGATCTCGCCCCTTGCGAGCGCGGGTTTCAGGATATTCGCGATATCCATGGAGCCCTCGGAAGCACCGGCTCCCACCATCGTATGCAATTCGTCGATAAAAAGAATCTTGTCCCCGGCGCGCAGTACTTCGGCGAGCAGGTTTTTGACCCGCTCTTCGAATTCGCCCCTGAATTTGGTGCCGCCGACAAGCCCTGCCAGGTCCAGGCGCAGAATATGCATATGCCGCAGTTCTTCAGGGACCTGACCCGCGGCCAGACGCTGCGCCAGGCCCTCGACGATCGCCGATTTGCCGACGCCGGCCTCACCCAGCAGACAGGGATTGTTCTTGGTGCGCCGCAGCAGGATCTGGATCATCCGCTGCATCTCTTTCTCGCGGCCGATCAGCGGATCCAGCTGGTTCAGCTCCGCCATCCGCACCAGATCGATCGTAAACTGAGACAGGAGCGAGGTCGAGTCATTTTCCTCCTCCGGTGGCGTCACGGGAGCGTTCTGCAGCTCCATCAGGCCCTGATTGTGCTTGAACCCGCAGGCTGCAAGCAGCTGAAAAGCGGTATTGGTTTTGTCCTGAACGATCGCCTGCAGTACGTGATTGGTGCCGAGCATGGCCGCCCGGCTGCCGGCTGCGAGCTGCGCGGCGCCATCGAGCAGGCGGCGTGTACGCGGAGACAGCTCCGGCTTAACCGCCGTGTTGGAAGTCGGATACGGATGCGCTGCGATCTGTTCGCGCAGTCCTTCCACCGTGATATGCTGCTCCCGCAGGACGGCAGCGGCAAGTCCCTCCTGCCGCAGAAAAGCAATCAGCAGGTGCTCGCTGCCCACAAAGGTATGCCCCATCGCATAGGCTTCGGCGCGGGCCATGTCAAGCGCCTCTTTCAGGTCTTTGGTATAGGGAATCATGCCCCGGCCTCCTTTCCCTTCTCCAGTAATGGCTTCAGAAACTGCCCCGTATACGATGCCGGAATATCACAGAGTTCTTCCGGCGTCCCGCATGCCACGATCGTACCGCCGCGGTCGCCTCCCTCCGGTCCCAGGTCGATCAGATAATCCGCGCTCTTGATCACATCCAGATTATGTTCGATCACAACGACCGTATTGCCGGAATCGGTCAGCTTCTGCAGAATATCGATCAGTTTGTGCACATCCGCAAAGTGCAGGCCCGTCGTCGGCTCGTCCAGGATATAAATGGTCCGGCCGGTACTGCGGCGGCTCAGCTCAGTCGCGAGCTTTACGCGCTGCGCCTCGCCTCCGGACAGCGTTGTGGACGGCTGACCCAGTTTGATATACGAAAGACCGACGTCATAGAGCGTCTGCAGCTTTTCACGGATCCGGGGAACATTCGCGAAGAATTCCAGTGCCTCTTCCACCGTCATATCCAGGACTTCCGCGATGGATTTGCCCCTGTATTTAACCTCGAGCGTCTCGCGGTTATACCGCTGCCCGTGGCAGACTTCACAGGGCACATAGACATCCGGCAGGAAATGCATCTCGATCCGGACAATGCCGTCGCCGGAACAGGCTTCGCATCGTCCGCCGTGGATGTTAAAGCTGAAGCGGCCTTTTTTGTAGCCTCTGGCCTTGGCCTCGGGCGTCAGCGCGAACACATCCCGGATCATGTCAAAAAGGCCGGTGTAAGTAGCGGGATTGGACCTCGGTGTCCGCCCGATCGGCGACTGGTCGATGTTGATGACCTTGTCCAGGTATTCCTCGCCCGTGATCTTGTCATAATCCGAAACATAGATCCTGGCGCGGTTCAGGCTCTTCGCCAGGGCTTTATAGAGGATCTCGTTTACAAAGGAGCTCTTACCTGAGCCGGAGACGCCGGTGACACAGGTAAAAAGTCCGATCGGAACCGCGAAATCCACGTTTTTCAAATTGTTTTTGCGGCAGCCGTACAGGCGCAGGTACCGGTTGTCCGGAACTCTGCGGCGTGCGGGCACCTCGATCCGACGCCGTCCGCTCAGATAATCGCCGGTGATCGAATCGGGACAGTCCATGATATCCTGAATCGTTCCCTGGCAGACCAGCCGGCCGCCGTTGATGCCCGCGCCCGGCCCGATATCCACGATATGGTCCGCGGCCTTCATGGTCTCTTCGTCATGCTCCACCACGATCAGCGTATTGCCGAGATCCCGCAGATGCTTCAGCGTCGCGAGCAGCTTGGCATTATCCCTCTGGTGCAGGCCAATGCTCGGCTCGTCCAGGATGTACAATACCCCTGTCAGGCCGGAGCCGATCTGCGTCGCCAGACGGATCCGCTGTGCCTCCCCGCCGGAAAGTGTCCCGGCCGAGCGAGACAGCGTCAGATAGTCAAGCCCCACATCATTCAGGAAGCCTATCCTGGCCCGCAGTTCCTTGATGATCTGCGCAGAGATCAGCTGCTGGGACCGGTTAAGCGGCAGATCCGCAAAAAAGTCCGCGAGCTTCCGGATGGACATTTCCGTCACTTCAGCTATATTTTTATCCGCGACGGTCACCGCAAGCGCCTCCGGCCTGAGCCTCCGCCCGTGGCACTCCGGACATTCCAGATTAGTCATAAAGGACTCATACTCCGCCTTCATCGAATCCGTGGATTCGGCATAGCGCCTCTCCAGGTTCTTAAGCAGTCCCTCGAATTCGATATGATAAGTCTTGTCACCGTAACGTCCGCTGTAATCAATGTCCAGACGCTCCCCGCCCATTCCGTACAGGATAGCGTCCTGCGCTTCCTGAGACATCTCGTTAAAAGGCGTATCAAAATCAAAATGCAGCTTCTTGGCCATCTGCTCAAGAATCTTATAGGCGAAGCTGTCGGGATTCTGCGCGCTCATCCAGCCGGGTACGGCAAAAAGCCCCTGATTGATGGATCTGGACTGATCCGGAATCACCAGTTCGGGAGAGAATTTCATCATATAGCCGATCCCCGAGCAATGCGGGCAGGCTCCGAAAGGATTGTTAAAAGAGAACATCCTCGGCTGCAGTTCTTCGATGCTGATGCCGCAGTCCGGGCAGGCAAAATTCTGGCTGAAAAGCCTGCGCTCGGCCTCTCCGGCCACATCCGCCATGAGCAGCCCGTCCGCCAGCTTCAGCGCCGTCTCGATTGAATCTGTCATGCGGCGCTCCAGGCCCGGCCGGATGATCAGACGATCCACCACGATTTCAATGGAGTGCTTGATATTCTTATCCAGTTCGATCGTTTCGTCCAGCTGATACAGACTTCCGTCAATGAAAACCCTTAGGAAACCCGATCGTTTGGCACCGTCGAGCACCTTGGCATGCTGCCCTTTGCGTCCTCTCACCACCGGTGCGAGCAACTGGACGCGGGTACCCTCGGGCAGCGTCATCAGCTGATCCACCATCTGGTCCACCGTCTGCCTCTCGATCACGCGTCCGCAGCGCGGGCAGTGCGGAGTCCCGATCCGCGCATACATAAGTCGCAGGTAATCATAAATCTCGGTAACCGTTCCGACCGTAGAGCGGGGGTTGCGCGAAGTCGTCTTCTGATCAATGGAAATGGAGGGAGACAAGCCTTCTATGCTGTCCACATCCGGCTTCTCCATCTGACCCAGGAACATCCGGGCATAGGAAGAAAGCGATTCCATGTACCGCCTCTGTCCTTCCGCAAAAATCGTATCAAAAGCCAGGGAAGATTTGCCGGACCCTGACAGGCCCGTCAGCACTACCAGCTTCTCCCGCGGGATCACCACATCCACATTCTGCAGATTATGCTCCCGTGCGCCCTTGATGTCAATCCTTTCCAGCATTTTCATCTACTCCTATGCAAAATCAGACGGACTGCAGCTCAGCCAGATAAGCCCTGAGCGACAGGATCTCGTCACGCAGTACCGCCGCATCCTCAAACCGCAGGTCGGCGGCTGCTTTCTTCATTTCTTTCTCCAATCCGGTGATCGCGGCGTGCAGCTCCTTGCGGGACATGGATTCCGGATCCTTGCCGGACGCTTTATGCTTCTCCTCGGGCTGGACTTCTTCGATCGCAGCATGGATCAGGTCGCGTACTTCTTTATGAATGCTCTGCGGCGTGATCCCGTGGGCCTGATTATAGGCATCCTGGATCTCGCGGCGGCGGTTCGTCTCGTCCAGGGCTCGCTGCATGGAATCCGTCATCGTATCGGCGTAAAGGATGACGTGGCCGTCCACATTACGGGCCGCACGTCCGATCGTCTGGATCAGAGACGTCTCCGAACGCAGGAACCCTTCTTTGTCCGCGTCCAGAATCGCGATGAAACTGACTTCCGGAATGTCCAGGCCCTCACGCAGCAGGTTGATGCCGACCAGTACATCATACACGTCGGTCCGCAGGTCGCGGACGATCTCCAGACGTTCCAGCGTATCGATCTCGGAATGCAGATACTGTACTTTGATCCCCGCTTCTTTGAGATAATCCGTCAGGTCCTCAGCCATCTTCTTGGTCAGCGTCGTGATCAGAGTCTTCTGCCCACGGGCCGTCACCCTGCGGATCTCGCCGATCAGGTCATCGATCTGGCCCTCGGCGGGACGAACCTCAACAACGGGATCCAGCAGACCGGTCGGCCGGATCACCTGCTCCGCTTTTAACTGCTCATGTTTGGCTTCATACTCACCCGGCGTGGCCGAAACAAAAAGCATCTGGTGGATCTTTTTCTCAAATTCGCCGAAATGCAGGGGCCGGTTATCCAGTGCGGATGGCAGACGGAATCCGTATTCCACCAGGGTCTCCTTACGCGAACGATCCCCGTTGTACATACCGCGGACCTGCGGAATCGTCATATGCGATTCGTCCACGATCATCAGGAAATCCTCCGGGAAATAGTCCAGCAGTGTAAACGGCGTGCTGCCCGGCGCCCTGCCGGCAAGCGGCGCGGAATAGTTCTCGATCCCGCTGCAAAAGCCCGTCTCGCGCAGCATCTCGATGTCAAAATTCGTCCGCTGCTCGATCCGCTGCGCCTCCAGCAGACGATCCCGCTGCTTAAAATACTTGATCCGCTCTTCCAGCTCCGCCTCGATCCGGTGGATCGCGTCGGCCATCTTTTCGTAGGCAATCACATAGTGCGAGGCCGGGAAAATCATCACATGCTTGCAGATGCCGAGCACTTCGCCGGTGAGGATATCGACCTCCATAATGCGCTCGATCTCGTCACCGAAGAACTCCACCCGGTATGCGGTCGTCTCTTCCGAAATCGGAATGATCTCCAGCACATCGCCCCTGACCCGGAACGTGCCACGTTCAGGCGCCATGTCATTGCGGTTATACTGCAGATCGACCAGCTTGCGCAGAATATCATCGCGGTCGCGCACCATCCCGGGCCGCAGCGAAAGCGACAGGCTGCTGTACTCCTCGGGGTCGCCCAGGCCGTAAATGCAGGAAACACTGGATACGATGACGACATCCCTGCGTTCAAATAAAGCTGCGGTCGCGGAATGCCTCAGCTTATCGATCTCATCATTGATGGCGCTGTCTTTCTCGATATACAGATCCGTCTGGGGCACATAGGCCTCGGGCTGATAATAATCATAATAGCTAACGAAATACTCGACAGCGTTCTCGGGGAAAAACTCTTTGAATTCACTGTACAGCTGCGCCGCAAGCGTCTTGTTGTGCGCCAGCACGAGCGTAGGCTTATTCAGCTGCTGAATGACATTCGCCATAGTAAAAGTCTTGCCCGATCCGGTCACACCCAGAAGCGTCTCGAATTTCTTGCCGCTCTTAAACCCCCTGACCAGCCTCTCGATGGCTTCCGGCTGATCGCCGGTAGGCTGAAACGGAGAAACCAGCTTAAAATGGTCCATTATTCCTCCTTAGCGAGCCTATGGACACAAACCTCCATGACACGCCTCTCTTCCATCCGGGTAACCAGCACGTTCCATCCCTCGAAGGTGAATTCATCGCCTTCGCGGGGCAGACGCCCCAGCTCCTCCATGATCCATCCGCTGACCGTATTGGAATCATAACTGTCCGGATCTTTCTCAAAATGCAGCTCCTCGAACAGATCATCCAGTCCGACATTGCTGCCGACAAAGCAGGTATCATCGTCCATCCAGCGGAATTCTTCCAGACTATTATCATGTTCATCATAGATCTCGCCGACCAGTTCCTCGAGGATATCCTCCATCGTCACCAGTCCGGTCGTCCCGCCGAACTCATCCAGCACGATCGCCATATGCGTCTTCTCACGCTGGAACATGCGCAGCAGCAGTGAGATCTTCATCGTCTCCGGCACAAAAATCGCAGGCTTGACCGCTTCCGTGATCGAAGTCTTGCCCTGATGCATCAGCATCATAAAGTCCTGTTCATGCAGAATGCCTGTAATATGATCGATCGTCTCGTGATAGACGGGCAGCCGCGAATAGGGCGAATCACGGAAAGCCTTGAGGATATCTTCCATAGAGTCCTCGTCGTCGATCGCCACCATGTCCACACGGTGGGTCAGGATCTCCTCGACATCCACATCATTGAATTCGATCGCGGAACGCAGGAGCTCACTCTCGTTCTGGTCCAGCACGCCCTCCTGTTCGACCTCATCGATCATTGTGATCAGCTCGTCCTCGGTTATCGTACTGCGTCCGCCAATGCGGAAAACCTTGCCAAGCAACGCTTTCCAGCCGCTGAAAAGGACATTGAGCGGCGTCAGGATCAGGTTCATTACCCGCATCAGGGGCGCCGCGAACATCACGAATTTCTCGGGAGCCTCTTTAGCCAGGCTCTTAGGCGTGATCTCGCCGAAAATCAGTACCAGGAGCGTCATCGCGATCGTGGAGAATGTGGGGCCTGAATCCGCGCCGAACCAGCGTGTAAACAGGATCGCCGACATGGTGGTCGCCACAATATTGACCAGATTATTGCCGATCAGAATGGTCGACAGGAGCGTATCAAAATTATCGCTCAGCTGCAGCGCCAGAGCGGCTCTGCGGTTGCCCTCGGACGCCAGATTCTTCAATCGAATCCTGTTCGCGCCGGTAAAAGCAGTCTCGGTCGCCGAGAAGAAGGCAGAGCATAGAATCAGCGCGACAATGATAACTAACATACATATATCCTTTCTGTCATTACCGGGTCTACCCCGGGAGAATTATCCGATAAACAAAACAAGGCGCATGGAAAGATGCGCTGAACTACTCTCGTCTATGCAGAAAGAACCATTTATCCGGTAAAGGAACATCGTCCACTAAATAATCCACCAACCTTAATTAATATCGAACTTACGTTCGTTCTTCAAGTATAAAGGAAGAAGGCCCCGTTGTCAAGGCCTTCCGCGAAAAAAAGATGGAATTCCGGCGATTATTTTTCCCTCTCCACCTGGAAGATGTAGAACTTGAGATAGTAGGATTCGTCCGCGGCCCAGAGGATCGGATGGTCGGGCGACTGTGTTCTGAATTCCACCTGTCTGAGCCTCCGGTGGGCTGTGGCGGCCGCCTGCGCGATCATCTGGGTAAAGAGTTCATATGTCATGAAATGCGAGCAGGAGCAGGTCGCGAGGTATCCTCCGTCCCTGACAAGTTTCATGGCACGCATATTGATATCACGGTAGCCCCGCGAGGCGTTCTTGACCGAATTGGATGATTTGGTAAAAGCCGGAGGATCCAGAATAATTACATCATACTGCTCCCCCTGTCTCTCAAGTTCCGGCAGCAGCTCCAGGACATCCGCGACTGCGAAATGAACCCTGTCCTGCAGGCCGTTCAGTGCCGCGTTCTCTGCTGCCTGCGCAATGGCGGTCTCGGATGCGTCGATACCCAGCACCTCACGTGCTCCCGCCATCCCTGCGTTCAGAGCGAACGAACCCGTATGGGTGAAGCAGTCCAACACCCGTGCACCGGGGCAAAGCCGCCGGATTGCCTGCCGGTTATACTTCTGATCCAGGAAAAAGCCTGTTTTCTGGCCGTTTTCCACATCAACCATATAGCGGACACCGTTCTCTGTGATCTCCACCTGTGTGTCAAAAGGCTCGCCGATAAAGCCCTTCACCCTCTCCATGCCTTCCAGCAGGCGGACCTTGGCATCACTTCGTTCATAGATGCCGCGGATGTGGATCCCGTCTTCTTCCAGGATCCCGCACAGGATTTCCAGAATCTGATTCTTCATCCGGTCGATCCCCAGAGCGAGCGACTGCACCACCAGAACGTCCGCATATTTATCGATGACAAGTCCCGGCAGGAAATCCGCTTCGCCGAATACGACGCGGCAGCTGTCCGTATCCACCGTATGTTTGCGGTAATCCCATGCAGACTGAAGGCGCATCCGCAGGAAATCCGCGTCCACTGCCTGAGAACTCTGACGCGTCATCATGCGGATCCGGATCTTGGAATGGTCATTCATAAAGCCGCTGCCTAGTATATGCCCCGCATCGTCCGCAAGCTGCACGATGTCCCCGTTCTCATATGCTCCCTCGACACGGTCGATTTCATTGTCATAGATCCACAGGCCACCGGAGCGGAAATGCCGTCCCTCGCCTTTTTTAAGATAAACTGTCGCCATGTCTTACTTCTTCTCCTTGTTGTCCACGGACTGTTCAGATTTTTCCACCACATCCTGCCGGCGCAGAAAAGCCAGGTATTTCTGCGCATAGATTTTCTGTACGATGGAGGCCATTACAGCCATCAGCAGCCCCGTCGCCTCTGCCGGATCGGCGGGAGTCGGCAGCTGCGCCCCTGTAAAGGAGGCTTTGAGCACCTTCTCGAACATCTCGCAATGCTGATCGTAAGCCTGATCCAAAGATAAAGTATTCTCATTGGCCGCCATCATTTCCCGGATCTCGGAAAAACTGAAGACCTTTTTAAGGAAGCAGACGATGATCAGGGTGACCAGGTGATTTCTCGAATACTTCTTGTTGACAGGAGCCGGCAGCAGCTTCTGTTTGACATAATTATTGATCATATGGGAAGTCAGCACCTTGTCCTCATCCTCAAAAGGCTTCAGAATCTCCTCTGTCACGCTGAGGACCTGATCCATGTACAGGTCAAGCGCGGGCAGCTCCCGGAAACGCGGACAATGGTAGGTCAGGATCTCCCGTACCTCATCTGACTGCAAAAACAAGTTACTCATCAAAAAACCTCCTGATTATGGATATAAAATCCAGTTCATCTCGTTATCAAAAACTCCGTATTATTCATCATAACAGAATCTTCATGAAAATGCAAGTGATTTCCATTTCCGGCAGCCTCTTTTTTAGATAAGTTGCCATTTCCTTCCAGCTTGCTTTTTTTTGCGATCTATGCTACAATGGTAAAGTCAGCCAAGCTGAATCAGCATATCCCCAGGATATGACTTTTCCCGGCACCTTGTGTCGTATCCATCGGAGGAATTTCCATGAAGCACAATGTACTTTTGAACTGGGTCCTTTCCGGACTGTTTCTGGCACTCTGTTTTGTCCTGCCTTTCGTTACAGGTCAGATCCCGCAGGTAGGCAATCTGCTTTCTCCCATGCATATCCCGGTATTTCTCTGCGCGTTCATCTGCGGCACGCCCTACGCGATGCTTGTAGGCTTTATCGCTCCGCTGCTGCGCGGGCTCACGCTTGGCTTTCCCCCGTTCCCGATGACTGCCGTTCCCATGGCTTTTGAGCTCTGTGCCTACGGCCTCTTCGCCGGCCTTTTCTACAAGATGCTTCCTAAGAAGGCATGGAGCATCTATGTCGCGCTGATCCTGGCCATGATCCTGGGCCGCGTCGTCGGCGGCGTTGCCAAAGCCGTCGTCATGATGATCTCCGGTTCGGCCTATTCTCTGGAGGCGTTCTTCACGGCCTATTTCATCAACGCCTGGCCGGGAATCGTCCTGCATCTCGTTCTGGTTCCCGCCATTATCCTTGCGCTCAGAAAGGCCAAGATCATCAACTGATCCCATTTTTCAATTACAGAAAGATTACTTATGGATGAAAAACTAACCTGGATCCTGGAGCAGCACCGCAAACGCTACCCCCAGATGCAATGGCAGGACACTGTCAAACTGATTTATCAGCATGTTATGGGAGCCGGTCATATGATCGACTCCCCTTCTATAGCCCTGCAGCATCTGCAGCAGGAAATGGCCGGGCTTCCCGTCAAATCCGTCTTCCCGGACAAAAAGGATTATGAACCGATCGGCAATGAGCGTGTCCGCCTCTATCTGTCCACGGTCCGCAGAATGGGCTATTCGCCCGATCTGATCAACCGGCTCTTTGTGGATGGGGCCGGCGCTCCCACGGCAGCCGATCATAATGTACTGCGCGAATTGATCGCGGATCTGCCTCCGCAGCCGGAGATTGCGGCTTATCTTGCTTCCGGCTGCCCGCCCGTTCACCACAGTGATCAATACCGTCTGGCATATCGCCCCGCTTACCGCGTGATTCCCGCCGTATACGCCCGGATCCTCCCGCTGCTTGCGGCTATCGATGAAGCTCCCAAGCCTGTCGTCGTCGCGATCGACGGCATGTGCGGCTCGGGCAAGACCTCTGTTGCCGCACTGATGGCCCGCATTTTCGGCGCAAGGGTCATCCATACGGATGATTTCTACCTGCCCAAATCCGAGCGAACGCCCGAACGCATGGCCATTCCCGGCTGGAATCTGGACATCCCGCGCTTCCGCCGTGAAGTTCTGGAGCCCATTGCCCGCTGCGAAAAGATCCGCTACTCCATCTATGATCCCCATCTGGACGGAATGGCCGGCACCCGTGAACTGCCTCCGGCGGACGTCACTGTCATCGAAGGCTCTTACAGCCTTCATCCGGAACTGATCCAGGCCTACGACCTGACCGTCTATCTGGCCGTTTCACCCGATACACAGGTGGACCGCATTCTGGAGCGTAACGGCGCCGACTGGCTCGTCATGTTCCAGAACCAGTGGATCCCTGCCGAAAACGTTTACGCCGAGCATTTCCGCATCGCGCAAAACGCCCGGTTTTTCTTCAAAAACGAGGAGAAATTAAGTCTGTAAACAGTCTCCCGCACCACCTATGCAGCCTCGGTGCTGCAATAGGCGGTGCGTTTTTTTACAGAGAAATGCCGGGCGAAGCTATGCACGTGCATAGGGTTTTCTGCCATTGTCTATGCACGTGCATAGTGTTCCCCGCTAATTTCTATGCACGTGCATTGTGTTCCCCGCTAATTTCTATGCACGTGCATAGTGATACCCGCTAATGTCTATGCATGTGCATAGCATTCCTCGCCAATGTCTTTGCACGTGCATAGTGTTCATCACCAATGTCTATGCACGTGCATTGGGTTCCTCGCCAATGTCTCTGCACGTGCATAGTGATACCCGCCAATGTCTATGCACGTGCATAG
>JAFRZL010000023.1 GCA_017442535.1 Bacillota bacterium
CGCGGTGCTTTTGCAGCTTCGCTGCTCCGCGCCATCGGCGCGGGCACCGCTTTTCCGCCCACTCGCGGCCCTTCGGCCCGCTCGTTTGGGGCGGCTCTCATATGTCCGAAACATGCCCGATCCGCAGCCCCATGCGAGCATGGTGCCGCGGTCCGGGCGTGTTTCGGGCGCACTCGGGCCTTGTGAGAAAAATCTTTCAAAAAAGTTATTGACAACCGGGGCATATCATGGTAGAATAGTCTTTGCCTGTTAGGCAATACGGCCCGTTGGTCAAGCGGCTAAGACATCGCCCTTTCACGGCGGTAACGGGAGTTCGATTCTCCCACGGGTCATATGGCGTCATAGCCAAGTGGTAAGGCAGAGGTCTGCAAAACCTTCATGCCCCAGTTCAAATCTGGGTGACGCCTCTATATCGGGAGCCTCTTTTGTCCTCCGGACAAAAGAGGTTTTTTCGTTGAAGGCTGCTGATGGATATGTTATAATGGTCACAGCGCTCATGACAAAAGGAGTGATTCGATGAGTACGCGCTTTTCATCTGAAAACGAGGTTGGTTCAAGCCAATCGGGCGGCAGGGCGGGCAGTTATCGCCTTGATCACGGAGTTTTATACGTTTATGATTTTCGGGAGCAGCTGGACTACTTTAAGAACGGTGGATTCGATGGCATCCGGAAAGTGGTGTTTTCGGATGATATTAGGGAGATCCCTGATGGTGCTTTTCAGCTTTATAGAGATCTTACGGAAATCGTATGGCCAGAAGAGTTAAGGCGTATCGGGGTTTCATGTTTTGCGGACTGCCCCTCCCTTAAGGAGCTGATGCTGCCGGCGGGACTGGAATGCATCGGGGAGTATGCTTTTCAGGGGGCTGAAAATGTTAAACGGGTGAGTATTCCCGGTTCCGTTCGGGATATCGGGGCCGGTGCTTTTTATTTCGGTGATTCCGGGCACTTGCTTGCGATCAGGGTCTCTGCGGAGAATCCTTTTTACTGCGATGTCGATGGAGTTCTTTTTACAAAAGATCTCACGGCGCTGATCAAGTATCCTTCGGCCAGGCGCAGTTCCGTCTATAC
Organism: Bacillota bacterium; assembly: GCA_017442535.1. Classification (GTDB taxonomy): domain Bacteria; phylum Bacillota; class Clostridia; order Lachnospirales; family Bianqueaceae; genus RUG12817. The sequence continues at coordinate 1,068 of JAFRZL010000023.1, forward strand.
TGTACCGGATACGGTTAGTCTTATCTGCGACGGGGCGTTTGCTCACAGTCATTATCTTCACAGGATTATTCTGCCCGAGGGCCTGAAGACCATTGAATCTTCCGCTTTCAGCTTTTGTACGCAGTTGGAGGAGCTGGAGGTGCCGGAGTCCGTTGAGGGCATTCCTTCGTATGCTTTCTTCTGCTGCAAGAATCTCCGGAAGCTTATTCTGCCGCGGCGCGCGGACTATCTGGGTTATGAGTCCATCTGTAATTGCGACAGCCTGTCTGAAGTAAGGATCCCGGACGGTATCACCTGTATCGATTATGCGGCTGTCGGAGGAAACCGGAAGCTGAAAGAACTCATTATCCCGGAGGGTGTCAGAGAGCTTAATAACAGCGCACTGATAGACGATACGGCTCTGGAGCGGGTCGTGCTCCCGTCTACACTGGAACAGATCTGGGACCATGCCTTCCAGGGGTGTATGAGCCTTTCTGAGATCATCATTCCCGAAAACGTGGACTATATCGACTGTGACGCGTTTCTTGGCTGCACAGGACTCAGGCGGATCATCCTGAAAACAAAGCATCTGACGGATGGAAGCTTTTTACCGGATGATATCCGGGAGCATGTTGAAATCCTTAGGATAGAATAAGGAAGGTGCACGATGGAGATCAGTTTATTTGATCCGTCCCGGGATCTGGTTCGTCTTGAGGCTTACCTGCGGGAATTGTTTTGCGTAAAACATACAGCCTCTTCGTGGCTTCCGGAAAGGCTTCATGATCTGCTCTACCGGGTCGGTGCGCAGGAAAAAGACGAGGGCCGTGTATGCTCGGCAGATTATATATATCTCTGGGAAGAAAACGGCAGGATCATCGCCTGCCTCCTTCCGGATGGTGAGAACATTTATATTAGCATCCGGGACGGCTATGAACATGTCTTCCCGTTCATGACGGAATTTAGCGAAAAGCATTGTCTGCCCCTCTTTACACAAGCGGCTGACGGATCGGTTAAAATATGGCTGGCGGTTAGCGATGACCTGCCCGGTGCGCGGAATGCGCTCGAGGGTGCAGGCTATCAAGTCTACGCTGAGAAAGAATACATGAACTGCCTGGCTCCCTCAAAAGCGGACGTATCGGCAGTGCTGCCGGACGGATACAAACTGCTTTATGGTGAAGAATACCCCGACGAAGTGAAGAAATGGAGCGCTCTACGCCTCGGTTTTCACCCCGATTGGGAGGCTCCGGATTATACCGCCTGTATGAATCCCTACCGGGCCAGAAAGAATTCCTCCATGTATCCGGACTGCTTTGAGTGTTTGATCGTGGATGAAAAAGCAGAAGGCGGAAACAATGTCTGCTCCTACTGTTTCGTTTATGTTGACAGGCCGACGGGGACCGCGCTGATCGAGCCTGTCAGCACCAGGGAAAAATACCGGCACAAAGGTCTCGGAACAGCCATGATCCACGGGGCTGTCCGGCGCTGTAAAGAGCTCGGTATTGAAAAGTGTTATGTGGATTCTTTCGGCAGCAGGAAGGATTTCTATGCGTCCGCCGGTTTCTCTGTTGAAAGCAGCATCTCTTTCTGGTACAAAATGCTCCACACAGATGCCCGAAACGATAAGGCATAGGCCTGTGCGCGCTGTGCTTATACCGAATATAATTCAAAAAGCCTCTCCGGTTTGCCGAAACCGGGGAGGTTTTTGAATGGGGGGTATTATTAATTATCGGATCATCTTGGGGTTACTGCCGGTTCAGGTACCAGCAGGCAGCGAGCGCGGCGGTGGCGCCGTCGGAGGCGGCCGTCGTGATCTGCCGTACTTTTTTGCTGCGGCAGTCGCCTGCCACAAAGACGCCGGGTGTCCGGGTCAGGCATTCTTCGTCGGCATCAAAATAGCCATAGGCATTGAGGTCGGCAACGTCCTTGAAAGGCTCGTTCTCCGGGATCAGGCCGATCGCGACGAAGAGGCCGTCGCAGGGGATCTGCCGCTCTTCCCCGGTGACTTTATCCAGGGTCGTTACGCCGGCAAAGCCGTCGGGGCCGGTGAGCAGGCCGGTGATCTTCTGGTTCACAAAGGCCCGCACATGGGGCTTCGCGAAAAGAGTTTCCTGCAGTTTCTGCTCTCCGGTAAAGAAGGGCATATCCTGCAGCAGGATGACTTCGGAGCATTTCTCGGCCAGCAGGATCGCTTCCTGCAGGGCGGAATTGCCGCCTCCTGCAACGCAGACCTTCTGGCCGGAATAGAAGTCCCCGTCGCAGACCGCGCAGAACGAGATGCCCTCGCCCACCATATCGGCTTCGCCGGGGAGGCCGAGCATCCTGTGCTTGACGCCGGTCGCCAAGATCACGGTGCGGCCCTGATAGGTCTCACCCTCTTCGGTATGGACGAGTTTGACTTCGGGGATGCCGTCCACCGTCTGCATGTCGAGGCCGGTGACGGTCTCGATCGTAATATCGGCGCCCTGCGCCAGGATCTGGTCCAGCATACGCTCGGCAAACTCATTGCCGCTCATCTGGAGGGTGCCGGGGTAATTCTCGACTTTGGGGGAGTGCGTGATCTGTCCCCCAAAGCCGTTTTTCTCGATAACCAGGACGCTTTTGCCGTTCCGCAGAGCATAGAGCGCCGCAGTCATTCCGGCGGGGCCGCCGCCGACAACGATTACATCATACATTTCAAACCTCTTGATCAGCGATTCGTCAGATAGCCCTTGATCTCGGAGACGCCGCGGAACTTGCGGAATTCATCACCTTCGACCAGAACCAGGGTCGGCGCCTGCTTGATGCCGTAGCGGCTGACAAGTTCGCGCTCCTCATTGGCATTCAGGGCCTTGTAAACGATGCCGGCCTTACCGAGCAGCGCTTCAGCGGCGCGGCAGTTCGGGCAGGTGGGCGTCTTAAAGAGCAGGATCCCGGAATTATCCGCACCGGGTACCGCACGGCTTGCGGGGGCTTCCGCCGCAGCGGGCTCCGCATGAAGGGTCAGCTTCTCGGCGGGCTCTGCCTGCCGGGCCATCGCCTTCCCGATCGCGGCTTCGGTCGTGGTTTTGACCACGGGCTCATCCACGGGCGCCGGGTTCGGACCGGTATGTCTCAGGGTGGAGTGACCGATATCATAGACCTTACGATCCTTGAATTCCTGCGCCTTGCCATCATTCCAGTTCTGCACGGGACGGTAATAACCGGTAATACGGCTGTAAACCTCGGTCTTGGCTCCGCAGATCGGGCAGGTGTACTGCTCGCCTGTCAGATATCCATGATCCTTGCAGACCGAATAGGTGGGAGATATCGTATAATAAGGCAGCTTATAATTCTCGGCAATCTTGCGGACCAGGTTGGCGGCAGCCTTCCAATCCGGCAGCTTCTCGCCCAGGAAGGCGTGGAAGACGGTTCCGGACGTGTAAAGGGTCTGCAGATCGTCCTGGATATCCAGTGCGGAGAAGACATCCTCGGTATATCCCACGGGCAGATGGGAGGAATTGGTGTAATAAGGCGTGCCGTTCATATTCGCGGTGATGATGTCGGGATACTGTTCCTTATCATGCTTCGCGAAACGGTAGGTCGTGGACTCGGCCGGGGTCGCCTCCAGGTTATACAGGTCGCCGTACTTCTCCTGATAATCGGACAGGCGCTCGCGCATATGGTTCAGGACGTCGCGGGTGAAACGCTGGGTTCTGGGATCGGTGAGGTCCGCGCGCAGCCATTTGGCATTCAGGCCGACTTCGTTCATGCCGATCAGGCCGATCGTCGAGAAATGGTTGCTGAAGGTGCCCAGATAACGCTTGGTATACGGATACAGGCCGTTCTCCAGGAAACGGGTGATAACCGTACGCTTGGTCTTAAGGCTGCGGGCCGCGATATCCATCAGGCTGTCCAGACGCTTGTAGAAATCATCTTCATCCTTGGCCAGGTAGGCGATACGGGGCATATTGATGGTCACAACGCCGATCGAACCGGTGGACTCGCCGCTTCCGAAGAAGCCGCCGGACTTCTTGCGCAGTTCGCGCAGGTCCAGACGCAGGCGGCAGCACATGGAACGCACGTCCGAAGGCTCCATATCGGAATTGATATAGTTGGAGAAATACGGGGTGCCGTACTTGGCCGTCATCTCAAAGAGCAGCTTGTTGTTCTCGGTCTCGGACCAGTCGAAATTGCGGGTGATGGAATAGGTGGGGATCGGATACTGGAATCCGCGGCCGTTGGCATCGCCTTCGATCATGATTTCGATGAAGGCCTTGTTGACCATATCCATCTCCTTCTGGCAGTCACCGTAGGTGAAGTCCAGCTCCTTGCCGCCGACGATGGCCGGCAGGTTCTTAAGGTCATTCGGGACCGTCCAGTCAAGCGTGATATTGGAGAAAGGCGCCTGCGTGCCCCAGCGGGAGGGCGTATTCACGCCGTAGATGAAGGACTGGATGCACTGCTTGACTTCCTTCTGGCTCAGATTATCGACCTTGACAAAAGGCGCCAGGTAGGTATCAAAAGAGGAGAACGCCTGTGCGCCGGCCCACTCATTCTGCATGATGCCGAGGAAATTGACCATCTGGTTGCAGAGCGTGGACAGGTGGGACGCCGGGGAAGAGGTGATCTTGCCGGGTACGCCGCCGAGGCCTTCCTGGATCAGCTGCTTCAGGCTCCAGCCTGCGCAGTAGCCGGTCAGCATGGACAGATCGTGCAGATGGATCGCCGCGGAACGGTGTGCCTCTGCGATCTGCTCATCGTAGATCTCGGACAGCCAGTAGTTGGCTGTGATCGCGCCGGAGTTGGACAGGATCAGGCCGCCGACCGAATAGGTGACGGTGGAATTCTCTTTAACACGCCAGTCATTGATCTTGAGATAATCATCTACCAGATCCTTATAGTTCAGAAGCGCGGAATTGACGTTGCGGACCTTCTCACGCTGCTTACGGTACAGGATATAGGCCTTGGCCACATCGGCAAAGCCGGCCTCGGACAGAACTTTTTCCACGCTGTCCTGGATATCTTCCACTGCGATCTTGTCATCGACGATCTTATGTTCAAAATCAGAAGTCACGTGCAGCGCCAGCAGCTCGATCGAACTAGGATGATACTGCTTGCCCTGAGCCTCGAAAGCTTTGATGATGGCATTAATAATCTTCTGAATGGAGAAATCCACAACTTGACCGTCTCGTTTAACTACCTGATACATAGCAAATTACCCCTTCTATTATACTACGGATGAGTTCTCTGATAACGCGCCTCATTCCGATCATGATGATTGTATCATAAAAGGGGTCATCTGTCAACTATATCTTGTGGTTTATGTAAGAAAAATGCCCATATCTTGATTTTAATCCATCCCCCGGATCTGGGTATCAGGGACATACCGGCGGGCGATTTCCCTGTATTTCAGCATGTTCTCGCGGGATGGAGCGTGGAATCCTTCAAAAGGCACCGAATCCCTGTCCGTAAAACATTGCAGATAATAGTGTTTGGTGCCGCGGATCCACTCGCCGATCTCTATAAAATCCTCTGCATGGTGCAATTCGTCTACAACTGTCGTCCGGAATTCATAATCAACCCCCGACTCCGCCAGCAGCGCCATGCTCTCGCGGATCGGCCCCAGGTCGATATAGGGGAGTCCGATCGTCCCGGCATAGTGTGAGGGGCTGTTTTTGATGTCCATCGCGACATAATCAAGATACCCGCGCTCCAGGAGCTCCCGCAGCACCGCCGGGTGATTGCCGTTGGTATCCAGCTTGACCGCATAACCCAAATCACGGATTTTTCCGACAAAATCGGGCAGATCGCGCCGCAGGCAGGGCTCGCCGCCGGTAATGGCCACGCCGTCCAGCAACCCGACTCGCTTGCGCAGGAAAGCAAATAGTTCGTCCTCCTCCATGATGGCCGGCGCGGTTCCGTCCACCAGTTCGAAATTATGGCAGAAGGGGCAGCGGAAATCGCAGCCTCCCAGGAAAACGGTGCAGGCCACATGCTCCGGGAAATCCAGGAGCGTCATTTTCTGCAATCCATGTATCTTCATAAAAAATCCTTTCTATACGGCTGCCAGGATGTGGAGATTCCGTATCCCGGCGTCCGTGATCCCGTCATTGACAGAATAGGCGTGTTTCTCCAGGTCGCCGCAAATCGCCTCCGTAAGCTGCTGGTTCTGCAGCTCGTCGATCACGTCGGCGCAAATGCCCTCCATCACGTCATATTTGGCCTCGGCCAGGGAAGGTGTGAATTCATCGCCTGCCTCCGTATCATTCCCGGTAGTCAGCAGATATTCCAGGAGCTCCGCGTCCAGTGTGAATAGCGGGAGCTGCCTGAGTGCGCGAAAAGCCCATTTATAATAGGGCTGGTACGTCCGGTTCAACAGGAAAAAGACATTCATCGCGTTCCGGACGAATTCGGCCACGGCAAGCTGTGCTGCGCCGCTCTCGCCGTGCTGCAGGCATCGTCTGTAATTATACTGACCGGACTGTGCCATCAGCAGCAGGCTCCCGGCCAAGCGCTTACGCCTGATATCCTCCGGATATGCCGCAAGCGCGGCGCGTATCCGGGTAACTTCACCGTAGCCGTCATAAAAGATCTCGCCATTCACGGCCTCCGCCAGATAGCTTTCCGGGATGGTCAACCACATCTGCAGCGTCATATCCCCGTCCGCAGTTCCCAATTTGTCCCGGAAGAAATCCTCCGTCCGGATCACGCCCTTCCGCGCGCCGCCCACGGGCTGCATCAAGGACCGCTTTAAGCCCATGAACTCCCTTGGGAGCTTGGCATAGGCACGTTCCAGCAGGAAAGCCGTCCGCCGGTCCACCACATCTTCACCGGGCAGGAACAGGCAAAATCCCGGCTCGAAATCATGATCCCGGGACACTTCATCATCGAATCCAAAGCATTCAGAGCCGCTCCCGCAAAGCCCTGCTGCCAGGTACGGCAGCACCTCCGGGAACTGGTCTTTCAGCATCGGGAGCCCATATTCCGCCCAGTATTCCCGGGCGATCTCCAGCCCTTTCACGAATCGATCTCCTCCCTGTTGGCGCGGTAAATGGATTCGGCAATATCTTTCAGCCGCTCCGCGTCCATGAAATAGCCATAGAATTCAAACGATGGATAGCATTTCTCACAGACAAAGGCATAGTAGCCGTCATGGGGGATCGAGGGTGAATCCAACATGTCGAGTGCCTGATCGAGCAGTGCGAAAATCCTGACTTCGCCCTCCTCGCCCAGCTCTTCCTCAATCGCGTCCGCGCGGTTCAGACAGGTAATTGCCTGCTCCAGCTGGCCATTCGGAACCTTGCCCATGACCTCCATGGCCTTGTCATAGAGCCGGTGCGCCTCTTCAAAGCGGCCCAGGCTGACCGAAACAAGCGCCATATTATTATACAGTCCACCCAGGAGCGCGGAGCTCGTCATCGGGCTCTCTTCATAGATTCTGCGCGCCTTCTCAAACAGCTGCAGGGCTCTCTCATGTTCCCCGAACACGTGATACATGGTCGCCATATTGGTGTAGGTGGTCCCGGAAGAGATCGTCCCGTCGTAGTCGAGCCTGCGAATCAGCCGCATGGCCTCATCCGCCTGCGCAAATGCTTTATCCTGATCGCCGACCTTGCGGTAATGGCCGATCAGCTCATTACGCACCATCAGCTCGCCCCGCTCATCGTTCCCCATGCGGGCTTCCTCAAGCCAGTATAAGAGATGCCTCTCCGCGCCCGCATAGTCGCGACGGCTCATATATTCATCCATTTTCTCGATAATCCGCTGCTGGGGGACCGGCTGCACCGAGCAGGGTCGCCCGTCCGCTTCATCAATCAGCAGGCAGCTGGGTTCTTCATAATCATCCTTGGACAGGGGTTTATGCAGATCTTTCATACAAATACCTCCGCAAAGTGTTCTTAGGATTGTATTATACAAATTGTCAGGGTAAATGTCAAGGGAGATAGGGGGACAAGTTGTACGAGATCTTTCAATTCCCCCTTTAAAGCTGCTTCATTCAGGTGTAAAATGTTCTCGGACATGGTGCTTCCTCCTCAAGTTTTTTGTTGTGTGGCAACTACATTATACCTGAGTGGCGTAGACCATGTCTACTGTTTTTTGAATTTGCGAAACTTATTATACCTTATCATCAATATGTCATTATCCATCCTCCTACAGTTTAAAACAAAGGTACAATATCAAGAAGTAGACTATGGCGATAACCGATAATATTAAAAGAAAGGCATCCCATGCATTGTCATATGTAATTTTTTTCATGAACCGTTTGAACTGTTCCCATTTATTTGAACGGTAGATTATAAGCAAAACAACGATAGTAATAATACATGGGGCAATATACCAAACAAATATATCCACTATTGTGTCCTCACTGTTTTATTCGAAACAAGCCGCGCAATAGCCGCTGTGAGAGCAAACCACTGACGACGTCCCTTCCTGTTGGATTTGGTGTTGTTGGTTCAGGAATTTTTTCAATTCCAATTTGGATAAGCTTGCTTATTGTAGTGTTATTAGAAGTCCATTATACAGATTGTCGGGGGAATTGTCAAGAGAGAGGAGAATGGGATACCTCCTTTCTGCCAAACATGAACCTCTGTAAAAACAATAAAGAGCCTCAAGAGAATTGCTTCATAAAAAAGTCACTCTCCTGAGGTTTTAAGCGTGGCAAAAAAGATGTGTTTTTAAATGTTGGAAAATAACCTCGCAAGCTGTTATTGACGTTCTTAGATAAAATGATAGATATTATTAAGCTTATAAAGAAACACGACCAACTGCCATCGACTACACTTATCGTTTGGCCTGAAAGATGCCACGCTTGTAATCTTGTTGCTATAAGCCCATAATACTGCTTTATAGTAAGAATCCGTTGTAAAAACATCTGTAAATGGATTTGTTCCACTTACAGTCGGCCTGCCTACCATCCTCCATAGCATAACCATAATCTGCCACCGATTAATATTTTGTTTAGGAGAAAACGTTGTGGAACTAGTCCCTGACAGAATAATATTATGGTAACAACAGACGATCGCATTACGGAAAGTATTATTATCTGGTACGTCTGTAAACGGATTTGACAATCCTGTAGAGGATTTCTTACCGTTCAATTTCCACAACATAGCAGCGAACTCTTGTCGAGTGCAATAGTCTTCAGGGGCAAAAGAAGTATTTGTTTTCCCTCCTACAATACCATTATTATAAGCCCAGGATAAAGCCTTATAATATGATGATGACTTATTACTTGCGTCGACTTTTAATCAAAAAGATTACATATACAATGATAATCTCTATTCCATAGACAATCCCCCACATCATAGAACTGATCAAACAATGGGCTATTGCCAAACCGCACAGAACAAATACACTTACAATAAGATCTCCGTCACTTCGCACTCTCGTATCAAAAATGGTAATAAACGCCCTTACAAGGAAAACAAGCCCCAGTCCTACTAAATAAAACCTCGCCTCACGCTCGTGTAAGAAAAATAATCCATCAATCAAGTAATTAACGCCATCTATCAGATACCAGACCACGATTATGATAGCATTGGCTTTTTTATATGAAAGACTATTTTTTATACTCGATGTAATTCTAGAGAATACTTCGCAAATATGTTTCATGATTCAAATATGGCTAGCTTATGCTATCTATATAATATCTTCGTGTGTCATTCAATATGTTTGACGCTACACCAGCAGAAAAGGCTCTTATTGCGCTTTTTACTATCCCTTTGAAGCACATTGCTATTTTATTTGCATACTGTTGTCTGACCGAAGCCGAAACGGTTGAGCTTATTATTTTATTAGAAGTATTAATAATGCCTTTTGCTTCTGAAAGATTTGCTCCTTTCCCTCCTATGGCTCCAGCGACACCTCCTATTACAGTTGATAGCATTAAATTCTCCGGATCTGCTTCAACACCTTTTATATCACAATTAACCAAGTATGTCGCTCCTCCCAAAGCTGCATTTATAGTAATTGACCCCAGAAGTCCTATTCCAGTAGTAGCTACAGCACCACTTACTGCCGCAGAAAGATAGTCTGCCCAAGTAGATTTTGGTGTTAATGATTCGACAAAGGTTTCCCCATTCATCAAATTTGATGCGACATCACATACGTATTGTGTGATCACACCAAACAATGCTCCTACTAAAAACCAACACTCTCCAGAAGAATCTTTCCTGATGATGGGACTGTTATCGCAGTAAGAATATAGATTCTTATTGAATAGTTCCTTTGGAGTAGTTAAAAGAATACTTGTTTCATCCGCATTCAAAAACCTCTTCGTCACCGGATCATAATACCGGCTCTGCAGATAGTAGAACCCTGTCTCGGAATCGTAGTAGTATCCTCTGTATCGCAGCGGATTCAGATTGCCTATGTGCGTCCCGTTGGTGATCGCATTGCCGCTGGCATCGGTCACAGACAAAACTTCGCCCCAGGCATTGTAGGTGTACTTCGCTACGACATTGCCGCTTGCATCATAAATCTCTACGATGTCTCCGAAGATATTGCGTCCGTAATAATAAAACGTTTCTGGTCCGCTGCTGCCTGTTTTGACTCTGACTGAGACTGCCTGTCCAGCCTCGTCATAGTAGAAATCCATATACGTTCCGCTGCGGTTGTCACGGATGATCCGGTCCCCATCCCAAAAGTATCTGGTCCAGGTGTTCCCGACTTTCTTGCCGGTTCTCAAGCCATCTACATTGTAGAGATATTCTGTGGTTACCCCTCCTGTAGTAACTGTATCCAGTCTGCGGCCCTCTATCCAAGTAAAAGTATACGCCTGTCCGTTATTGTATGTCAAGGGATTTCCGGCATTATCATAGGTGATATTCTGACTGTTATACTGGGTCAAAAGATCTCCCCAGCTGGAAGAATAGCTGTAAGTGGCAATCGTGGTCATTGTTCCGCCGGACGGCTTCTGCTGCACGGATGTTATGTTCCCCATCGGGTCATAATTATAGGTGTAGGTGATATTGTCCGTTCCTTTTTCCGTCTTCAGGCGGTTCAGTGAGTCATAAGTGTATGTCGCAATCACCGTCGAGCCCTTTTTGATCTGGGTGATGTTGCCGTTATTATCGTAAGTATACGTGTATGAGGTATTACTTCCGAGCAATGTCTCAGACACAATGCGGTTACCGGTCCGGTTGGTCGCTACTGTCTCGTAGACATAAGAGTTTCCGCTTAAGGTGGTGTTTCCGCTCTTAAGCCGCTTCTCCGTCACCCTTTCCAGGTTGTCATAGACATACTTGATCGTCTCACTGTTCGGCAGCGTCATCTCATCCGGCAGGCTGCTGTCCGTCTTATAGCTCAGGGTATAGTTGTGGTGCGTGCTGCTTCCGATCGAGGTGTTTCTGCTGCTGACCCGGCCTGCGCTGTCATAGCTGACAGCGCCGGTAAGCGTGACCGCTCCCATGCTTCCGAGCGCAGGCTGCGCGGATGTCCAGCCGGTCAGTCTGCCGATCCGGTCATATTCGTAAGTCATGTTGTAGCCGTTGACATGATCGGTAAGGCTGTCCAGCAGATTGTCATTGTTGTAAGAGTAGGTGGCTCTGTTGGTGCCATTCAGCTGAACAGTCTGGATCCGCTCCTGGTTGTCATAGACATAACTGTAGTAGGCGCCGTTCCCGTACGTCATCCTGTTCAGCTTGCCGTTCTTGTTATTGTAGGTATACTGCGCCAGAGTATAAGCCGAACTGCTTCCGCTTGCCCCGGAAACGCCGATCGAAGTCACATTTCCATAGTAATCATAACTGAAATAGTACTTGCTGGTGTTGGTCTGGATCGTGTCCATCCGGTCATGCAGATAGGAGTACTGCACCTTGGGTTCATTGCCGGTCACACCGCCCACGCCATCTTCGTCAACTCCCACAGAAGCAATCCGTTCTTTGCTGTCATAGGTGTAATGCTGGGAGATACCCTTTGGATCCTGAACCGATTCCAGTAATCCGGTTGTTGTATTCGTGTTGTAGGTGGTTGTGTTGTCAGAAGCGTCTGTGACCGTGCTCAGGAACCGTCCGCTGTCGGTATAGCTTGCTTCTGTCCAGATCTTTACAGAGTCATGGCTGTTCGATCCTTCGGCCTTGGTTACATTGCCGTAAGCGTCCCTGGTATAGGTGATTTTGACGCCGGCCTTGTTGGTCACGGTCTGGACCAGATGCGTATTTCCCTGATACGTATAGGTGTATTCGTCCCCATCGGGCAGTGTTTCTTTGGTCAGATCCGTCCCTGTGTAGACGAGGGATTCCTGTGTTCCGTCTTCGGCCTTGATGCTTATCAGGTTACCGTTGGAGTCATACTTCCATGTGGGAGACGGTTCCTTCACCAGACGGATGTTGTCAAAATAGGCGACATTTGGCTGATAGTCAAAGCGGATGCCGAGAGCAATCGTTTTAACGGTTTTGGTCGGCTGCTTGGGGACGATGCCGATGCAGTTATACTGCCACACCCACACATCCGTATTGAACTTGCAGTAATGTCTCTCCACCGTATTGTCGGTATATGTTATTACTGCCCTGATCTCAAAGCTTTGGTTCAGGTTGTCGCTAGACTTGTTGGAAACACCCATTGCCCTGGCCCAACCGGAAAGGGTATAGGTTCTAGTACCGGGTTCATTCAGTGTGATCGTCTGCTGCGCGGAGCGAAGATCGGTGTGATCGCCGACGATCTGAATTACCTTATTGCCTGTGTCTCCGGGAAGCGATACCGAAGAGGTCCCGACATAGCATGTCCATCCTGTTCCTCCGTTACAGCCTCCGTCTACGGCAAGGTTATCGGTGGTTATATCTCCGGACGTAGCCCATCCTCCCGTATAACTCGTCTGTACCGTCTTGTTCTTGTTGCGGAACGAATCCGCTCCGTTGTCATAGACGCCTGCGCTCGCGGACATGATCTGTTTGGGAAGCTTGCTGGAATTAGCTGCTGTATCCACTATGTTGGAGTAGGTGCAGATCGTTCTGCCCCAGTTGTCCATCACATAGGTGTCGGTTATGTCGTCCTCGTTCTCATAGATGTCATCTTTTCCGCTTGTCCGGAAGATCGTTGTCTTATGTCCGGTATAGGTGATGCCAAGTGTCTGGCCGGTAACGGTCGCTCCCGTCGCGAAGTCATAACCGGACTCTATGACTTTGTTGACCCGTCCCTTGATATTCGTTGTACCATAGTTGTAAACCAGTTTCCGCATGGTATTCGTGTCTCTGACACCATTCAGATACCCTTCACTTGTATACACGAAATTGGTCGTTGTTCCTTTGGTGTGGACGATCTGACGTAGATAGGCGGTCGTCCCCAGGCCGGACAGTCCGCTCTCGCTCACCAGTGTCCCGGACGTTGACGAAGAGTAATAATACGTGATCGTATCCGTCGTATCCAGGGCATCCGTTATTTTAGACAGGTAGTTATTCACATAGGTGAGGGTGATGATATCTCTCGGGTTGGTTTCACCCTGATTCTGCTCCTTAATCGTAACCAGCTGGCCGTTATTGTTATAGACATAGATCTTCTGGTTCCCCAGCGAGTCGGTAACAGACGTAAGCTTTCCGTTCATGAAATACTTGGTGTTGCCATAGTCATCCGACATCGTATAGTTATTGCCGCTCTTCGTGATCGTCAGATGCAGGCCGTCTTCGCTTTCGAAAGCAGGCGTACTGTTCTGGTTATAGTAATAGTGTTCCGTCCCGTCGGAATCTGTGTGGACATAATAAGTCGTCCCGCTGATCGTGGTGGTGATGACTGTCTCCTGTACGTTAAGACGCCACCCCGCGCCGATCTTCATCATGCTGTAATCCACCGTCATGGCGTTACCGGTTGTAAAGTTCTTGCCGGCGAGATATCCTGAATAGACATGACCCACCGATACCGGAAGCACGTTTCCGATACTTGTCATGTCTCCATAGACATAAGTCAGATTCCCTGTAAAGTCATTGACATAGCCTGTTCCGGACGCTCCGAGAGACTGGTTATGATATGTCCAGTAGCCTTCCAGGCCCTTTGCGTCTCTGTAAGTCACAAGGATCGCGGGCTGGGTATTGGTCCCGGTATGGTTGGAACTGCCGAACATGACGTGGGACTGGGTCGTGGAAGTATTGCCGCTGCCGTATTCCCTGGCGGGGAAGATCGCTACGCCGTAATTAGGCTTGCTCTCCGCGTACCAGTCCTGCACCAGAGACGTTATGTCCAGATAGACATAACTCCCGTTGCTGGATGAATTCACGACGACATAATCCAGGACATCGCTTCCGAAAGCGGACTGATTATTCCAGGTGGTCGTGGACAGATTCCAGTCAGACGTAACCTCGCGGATACCGAGATACATGTTCTCCGATCCGCTGTTGCCGTTATAGCCTCCCACGAACTGATACAGGCGCAGCTGGCTGTTGGTCACAATACAGGCGGGAGGTAATGCCGGAAGGGGATCATATTTCCAATAAGAGCGGATACGTCCGTGATTCTGGTAGCTGGACCAGCCCGCGTTAAGGGCGGTATCCGTGCTGTACCCGGTATTGGGGGTCCCTTCTATCACCATTGTATCGTAGGCATTGGCGTAGGTGCTTTCCAGGATCGTGGGATCAATCTGGATGGGCCAGACGCGGTCAGGAGCGTTGATCCAGTCGGCGGAGGCATCGATGCGGAGACGGTAGGAAACCGATTCCGGAGCAGAAGAAGACTCAGCGGGAATCTCTTCAAGCTCATAGTGAACTTCCCTGGACTCACCGAACTCAGAGGAATCCTTGAGATACGGGGACGGTATCAGGTACTTAACGGACAGATCCTGTCCTTCCTCGTTAATCTGTCCCTCAAGGGACGGATCATAGACTTCGATATCTCCCTGCTCCGTCAGTCGGGCCTGGAGGCCGTTAAGACTCAGCAGGAATACATAGACATAACTATCCGATACTTCATCCGGTTCATGGATCCAGATACTCTCCTTGACAGTAGTGCCGCAGAGTTCATACTGCAGATCTGTCCCTGGGATTATATCGTGATAGATCAGGCCGGACGCAATGTTCTGGAGGGTAGAGAGTTCTTCCAGCTTTGTTGTTGTTTTCAGTTCGGGTGTGAACAGCGACGGATCCATCAGTTCAGCGGAGGCGTCAAAAGAATTGGATGAACCCAGTATTATGTCTTCGGACATAGCTTCCGGATCAGTAGTATCCAAAGGGAGCAGGCTCATCTCGATCCGGTAATCGCCTTTTTCGTAATGATACAGCAGACCGTCAGATAATGACTCTGGAAAGAACACTTTCCTATCACCGTTAACTGTTTGATAACCATGAATGGCTTCCTGGCCCTCTTTTGAGTAAACTAAATCCGCCTCAACAAGGCGGTTATCGATGGGCTGCCAGTTTCCGTTTTCATCCGCATAGTGAACCGTGATGCCATAGGTGGCCACAGTATGAGAGCCATCCTCCATCAGGAAGGTCTTGGAGTTGGCAGATCTCAGGCTCGGTTCTTCTTCCAGAGCATCGGTATCGGGGATTTCATCCACTTCTCCAGGAGTCTCGGGAGCATCCATGGGAGAAGGTTCTGTCTCTGCAGCATGGACGGGCGTGGGCAGAATCTGGGCGAAAAGTGAACAGATTAAGAGAAGGGCAAGAAGACTACGGAGGTGGTGTTTCGTTTTCATAGCATAGTCCTTTCTTGGTATAATTATAAGGTCAAAAATCAAATCGATAACGCACGTGCATGAGGCTCATATATAATCTACAATTATGATTATATCATGCAAAGACCATGTTGTCAAGATAAACATACGAATTGTGCTGCTTCGAAATCTCGAGACATGGTGGTTTACAAATCTTCGTTTAAGAATCAGTCATTGCATAATTATAAACCACACAAAAACAGCGTTGTGCAAATATGAAATGCAATTTGAGTTGGCTAAAATGCTTGACCCACCTTCAAGAAATTTGACAGTCATCCTGCAAACAAAAAACCAACGGCGCAGCCATGATAGCTGTGCCGCTGGATTAGTCAGTTTGTTATCTTGATAAAAAAGCTCTCTAAGTAAGAATCTGTGTCATGCTGACTCTTACATCATGCCGCCCATTCCGGCGCCGCCCGCGGGAACAGCGGGTTCGGGTTCGGGATGATCCGCGACGACAGCTTCGGTCGTCAGCAGGGTGGAGGCGACGGAGGTCGCGTTCTGCAGGGCGCTTCTGGTGACCTTGACGGGGTCGATGATGCCTTCAGCAACCATATCGACGTACTCTTCGGTCAGAGCGTTGAAGCCGACGCCGGCCTCGGACTCTTTGAGCTTGTTAACGACGACGGAGCCTTCCAGTCCGGCATTCTCGACGATCTGGCGAACAGGAGCTTCCAGAGCCTTGAGGACGATCGCAGCACCGGTCTTTTCATCGCCGGTCAGGGAATCGGCAACCTGCTGGGTGGCCTTGATTGCGTGGATATACGCGGAGCCGCCGCCGCAGACGATGCCTTCCTCAACAGCTGCCTTGGTAGCAGCCAGGGCGTCTTCCATACGCAGCTTCTTTTCCTTCATCTCGGTCTCGGTGGCAGCGCCGACCTTGATGACCGCAACACCGCCGGCAAGCTTCGCCAGACGCTCCTGCAGCTTCTCGCGGTCGAAATCAGAAGTCGTTTCCTCGATCTGGGTGCGGATCTGGGCCACGCGGGCACGAATCATATTCTGATCACCGAAGCCGTCGACGATAACGGTGTTTTCCTTCTGAACCTTAACTGTCTTAGCGCGGCCGAGCATATCCATGGTCGCATCCTTAAGCTCCAGACCGACTTCCTGACTGATGACCTGGCCTCCGGTCAGGATCGCGATATCCTCAAGCATGGCCTTGCGGCGGTCGCCGAAGCCGGGCGCCTTGACGGCGACGCAGTTAAAGGTACCACGCAGCTTGTTGACGACGAGGGTCGCCAGTGCTTCACCTTCGACATCCTCGGCGATGATCAGGAGACGTGCTCCCTGCTGTACGATCTGCTCCAGAACGGGCAGGATCTCCTGGATATTGCTGATCTTCTTGTCGGTGATCAGGATGTAGGGATTGTCCAGAACGGCTTCCATCTTGTCCATATCCGTGCACATGTAAGCGCTCAGATATCCACGGTCGAACTGCATACCTTCAACCAGCTCCAGCTCGGTATCCATGGTCTTGGATTCCTCAACGGTGATCACGCCGTCCTTGGAGACCTTCTCCATCGCATCGGCTACCATGCGGCCGACTTCCTGGTCGCCGGCGGAAATCGCGGCTACCTGGGCGATATGGTTCTTGCCGGATACGGGGATCGAGATCTCCTTGATCGCGGCTACGGCGGCATCGGTCGCCTTCTGCATACCCTTGCGGATGATGATGGAGTTGGCGCCGGCGGCGATGTTCTTAAGTCCTTCATGGATCATTGCCTGGGCCAGAACCGTAGCGGTCGTGGTGCCGTCACCGGCAACATCATTCGTCTTAGTCGCGACTTCCTTGACCAGCTGAGCACCCATGTTCTCAAAGGGGTCTTCCAGTTCGATCTCCTTGGCAATCGTCACACCGTCATTGGTGATCAGAGGAGTGCCGTATTTCTTGTCCAGAACAACGTTGCGGCCCTTGGGTCCCAGCGTGATTCTGACGGTGTCCGCCAACTGATTGACGCCGCGCTCCAGTGCGCTGCGTGCGTCGATTCCATGCTTAATATCCTTTGCCATAATTGCATCTGCCTCCTATCGGTTAATCTACTACAATGGCCAAAATATCGCTCTGCTTGACCACGATATACTCTTCACTGTCCAGCTTGACATTGGTGCCGGCATACTTGGAGTAAATCACTTTGTCGCCGGGCTTGACCTGCATCACGACTTCCTTGCCGTCCACCATTCCACCGGGGCCGACAGCGATTACCTCAGCCTCCTGGGGCTTCTCCTGGGACTGCGTGGTCAGGATGATGCCACCCTTTGTTGTCTCCATTGCTTCCAGCTGCTTGACGACGACCTTGTCACCCAAAGGTACTAATTTCATCAGAATACCCTCCTTAAAAGTTATTATGGCGTTACGCCTTATTTCTTAGGTCTGTTAGCACTCTTTGCCTATGAGTGCTAACAGCCTATAGTTTAACGCATTCAGATGCTATATACAACCTTGATTTTCGGCTGTTTATGGCTATTTGCCGGCAAATTCTGTCTGTATATACCCGTTATCTCTCCATATCAACGTATTTCGAGTTTTTTTGAAGCTTTGCGCGATATTCCGTGCCTCTCGCAAGAGCCTTGTGTCCCACCAGCGAAGCATGATACAGGTCCGTCCACCTGACTTCATGCTTCCACAGAGCAAGGCCTTCCGGTGTGAGCAGCGCCTCATCGGCAGCCGGATTCACCATGACCGGCAAGTTGGATCCGGCCTTGATATCTGCGAGGATTCCTGCGCCTGCATCGCTCATGCCGAGCACCCGCAGATAAGGCGGAGCCGGCCAGCCGCATGTTTCGCGCAAATCCGTGGTGATCCCGAGCATCAGATTCATCAGGACGCGGCGGATCCTGGCGGCAGGATAGCGCTTGCACTGCACCCGCTGTACGATTTCTTCCACGCTGCCGTAGAGTGTGGCCTGCTCCAGGATCCGGTTCTCCAGTCCCTCCCCCGTCTCAGGGATCCGTTCCCAGTCCCCCTCGGCCATCATCGCGAGTGAAGCATACAGCAGATGGGTGTAAAAATCCTCTGCCGGGCAGGTCATCCCGCAGGCATGAGCCTCGGCCAGAACCCGGGCGGAAGCTTCCGGCAGATCGAGCCGGTCAAGCTCTTCGGGCGTCCAGCCGCTTTGCCGCAGGGAGCTGCGGATGGCAGCCGCGGAAGCGTAGCCGTCCCTCTCCGCACTCAGTTCGTCATGGGAAGCGCCCACTCTGCGCACCGGAATGATCTCGATATCACGCCTTCCGAGCCTGTTCAGCGCACTGATATACTCCACGGCGAGAATATCATTGGAGGACCGAAGGATCGCAGCCGCACGCGGGCCAAGCTCGTTCGCGACAGCTGCCTCGCGCGCCCGCGCAAAGCTCTCGCCGCGACCGAGTCCCTCCCTCAGACGCTCCCGGAAAGAAGCGGACTCCTGCTGCAGGCAATCGGCTACCTCGGCCAGCGCCTGCGCGTCACCGCATTCCGAGCCGAAGGAGATCGCATCCACCCCGGCCTCGGCAAGCAGCCTCACACCGGCCTCGGCAAAGCTCTTCGCCCCGCTCATGGCATAGATCGTCGGGAGCTCCAGTACCAGATCAACACCGCCGCGGACTGCCATCCCGGCTCTGAAATGCTTATCCACCAGGGCGGGCTCACCACGCTGCACGAAATTGCCGCTCATGACGGCGACAATGCCCTCGGTACCGCCAAGGCGCCGCGCCTCACGCAGCTGATACGCATGTCCCCGGTGAAAAGGATGATATTCAGCAATAATCCCCACGGTTCTCAATCCGGTCCACCTCCCTCCGAAGGCCCTGCGGAGACGGATCTCTCACGCCCCCGCGGCCAGCTTCCTGACAGTAATAAAGCCGCCGGGAACCCCCGGCGGCTTCCTTTCGCAGATGATCAGAACGGTTCAGACCTCATCCACAGCCCCACTACGCCGCGAGTTACCGTATACTGGTCTTTCAGCTGCTCAAAGAGCTTGTTGAAATCGTCGGAGCGCAGCGCGGATTCCACCTGCACCTTCCAGTACTCGCGGTCCAGTCCTACAAAGTAGACCACGTGGTAGCCGCCGCTGGACTCAAGAACCGCGGTATCTCCGGGCTTACGCTCGGCGTCAAAGATCCAGGCGCTGATATCATCAGAACCCTTGGCCAGTTCCTTCTGCAGACCGCCCTCGTAGTCAAGCGCGGAATTAGCATCGGCAAGCGCCGCAAAACTTTCTTCGGTCGCGGCTCCGGCCTTCCACTCGGCCAGCAGGCTCTCGGCCTTCTCTTTGGCCTTCTTCATGTCTTCTTCTTTGGAAGTATCTTCCACCGAAAGGAAGATCTGACGGATGTTGGCGGACTGATAGTCGAAACGATGCTGCGTCTGCACCAGATACACCGCATAGTAGCCGTTACCGTTCGACTTGGTGATGACGGTCATATCTCCGGCCTTGCGGCTCTCGTCAACGGCCCAGTTATACATCGCCTCATCCATGCTCTTCAAACTTGCAAGAGAAGCATTCTCGTGCAGGGTCGTATCCGTAACTTCATCCTTTTTCTCGGTAGCGCGTTCCTTAAGCTCCAGAACGGCACGCTTGGAATACTCTTCCTCATCGGCAATGCCTTCCATGAACTTGTCAGCCTCTTCCTTGGCCTGCTCCAGCGTCTTGCCGGCATTGGAAGCGGTCGCGTCCACCTTGTCAAAGCTCAGATAACGGATGTCCACATAGGTGTATGTTTCCTTGACGGAGTCCTTGTAATAAGCTTCCAGATCCTCATCGGTATAAGTCGGCTTGTCACGCAGCACCGCCTCGTATTCATTCGCGAGCTGCAGATCCGTCAGAATGCCGCGGATCACATTCTCGTTCATGCCCAGGCCGTAAGCCTTGGTCAGATAACGGTCAACCGTCAGATTCTGATTCTTGGCATATGTCTTAAGGTTGGTGATCTGAGCCTCCACCTTGGTCACGCCCTCGGGAGAAAGCTGATAGCCCGCACCCTTGGCCGCCTGTTTAAGCGTCTTGACGCTCTGGATATAGGAAGTCGCCGTACCGACAAAATAGTCGGACCAGCTCTGGCTGTCGGAATACTTCTGACGCCTTAATGATTTGGTCGTGTCAAAAGGCATATAGGATCCGCCGAAATACTGATAATACGTATTATATGTATTCATTACCTGATCCGTATAATAGTAATTGAATTCCGCCGTACTGACCTTTTCATCGCCGACCTGCAGCGCGGTAACCCAGCGTCTGGTAAATCCTGCGTTAAAGAATACCAGCACAGCGATGATCAGCACTGCCACTACAGCCGCTACCGAGCCCCAGATCGCACGCTTGGTGCTGGGCTTGATTTTGGAATTCTGCATCTTCTGCAGCTGCTTCTTACGCTTCTGCGCCAGCTCTCTGCGCGCCCCGTACTTATCCTGTTCCTTCTTCATTCTCTCCACCTTCTCAGGCCTTTCAGAAAAAAATCTTGGCCGCCGCGAACGGCAGCCAATCAAGAATATCACAAAATGTCGGGAAAATCAAGGCTTTATCCCGGATTCCTGCCAAAAAAAGCAGAATTCAAATCTTGTTCACATCTTTAGAACGGTGCAGACCGCGTATGTGCGTTCGATCTACTCCTGCACCGGCACCAGCGTGATTTTGAGCTCCTCAAAGACTTTGAGCACCCATTCGTGGGTCGCCAGGATCGACTGGTCTTCGTGCAGCTCAAAGGTCCGGTCATCCGCATAGAGCTTCTCTACCATCGCCTTGAGCGCTTCGGGTGTATCGCAGGCTTCGCCGTTCACCGTGACCTTATCCTGCTTGATGGTCACATTGACCACGCCGGTCGTCTGCTCGGGCACACTGGTCTCCGTCATGCTCTCGATGATGGACTGGGCATTCTGGCTCTCGGACGTCTCTTCGGCCTGACTGACCGTGCCTGTCCCGGAGGCGTCGCCCGTCCCCCGGCCTCCGTCAAAAAGGCCGAAACCTCCATTGCTTCCGAACAGCAGCAGCGCTACCGCAACAATCGCGGCTGTCGCGCCGCCGACCTTGCCTCCGTTGGATTTCTTGCGCTCAGTAGTTCTCTGGGTTTCGTTGGTATTCTTCTCTGCCACGGCTTATTCCTCCCGTATCAATTTATAGAAGACGACTCTGTGAATCGCCTGCTGACGCACGAATTCATTGTGCACCGCCTCAAATTCCTCCGTAAAAATCTCCTGAGGCCGGCACGTAAAGACGATAAAGACCGGCTGATGATCCGTCCCACGCACGATATCCGCAATCAGGGATGCAAGTCTGGTCCGGATATACTGGAGCCTCTCCATCCCCATGGGCAGCCTTGTCGTCTCGCCCGTGGACTCATTATGGAGGACGAGCACATGCAGATCCTCCTCGTTCACATGGCTGACCGACAGGATCACCGCTTCACGGTTATACAGATCCATGCTGCTCTTCTGTTCTTCCAGCAGACGGATCTGCTCCTCCATCTCCCGGATCCGTCCCTCGTAGGCCTCCATCTGCGACCGGTCATCGGCTGCCTGTTCCTGTAGCTCCGAGATCTGCCGCGACAGCTCGGCCTCTCTGGCCTCGGCACTCCGCTGCAACTTGTTTTCGTTCTGCATATTGGTGAGCATCACGATAAAAAGGATGGAAAAAAGCACGTCCAACAGCGGCGTCAGATTGATCTCATCCGCAAAATGCCAGGGCTTTTTCATGGAGCTGCTCCTTCATGCCGGGCATCGTCGGTTTCGACCTGATAGCTCTTCTCAAAGCGCTCGATATTCTCCTCCACGGCATTGATCAGCCAGGCGGAGAGCCCGATATCCAGCACTTTGAAAACTACCGCGTAAATAATGCCGAGTACGGTGGAAGACAATGCGAATTCGACTCCCTGGTAGATATCGCGGCCCTCGTTCATCGCGATATACAGGCCCGCGACCGTCCCGAGGATGCCCAGAAGCGTAAAGAGCTGGATAATCAAGGAAAATGCCCTGTACCAGCTGCTGCTGCGCTGGTACCGCTCCAGGAACGGGTTGTATTCCTCATACCATTTCTTGTCCAGCCGGGTCTCATAGACCCCGACCGTCTGCCCCGGCGCAGGCTTGCTGGCCCCGGTTTTCCGGATCTGAGGACGGTTCAGGGCTTCGATCTCGCGCTTGCGCCAGAACATCTGCAGCCCTGTATAGACCAGGATTCCCGCCTCGATCACCGCCAGGGCATGGATCAGCCCGTTAAGGTGATTTGCAAGAAAAGAACATAATCCTAACATACAGCCTCACTCCTCTGCCATAATCTCCCACCGTACCGGCCGCAGCCTACGGCTTAGAACGGAATATAATCAGGATCGCGCGGAGGCACCAGATCCCACTTAAGCGCGCCGATCATCTTGACATCTTCCGGATCCAGCTCGAAATCAAAGACCTTGGTGTTCTCAAAGATGCGGCTGGGAGTGACGGACTTGGGCAGCGGGTTGAAGCCCATCTGCAGACTCCAGCGGATGCAGATCTGGGCGATCGTCCGGCCATACTTGGCGGCGAGCTCCTGCATCTCGGGCACCTGCATGATCGAGCCGGTTCCCAGCGGGCTGTAGGCCTGCAGCAAAATGCCGCGCGCACGGCAGTAACGGACCAGCATGTCCTGGGTCAGGCCCGGGCAGAGCTTGATCTGATTGACCATGGGGCCGATCTTGGCGGTCTTGTACAGCTCGTCCAGATGGTGGGGCCAGAAATTGCTGACGCCGATCGAACGGATATAGCCTGCCTCATACAGCTCCTCAAACGCCTTCCAGGTGCCGGCGTTCGCCTCCTGCCAGATCTCGCGGGTGCGGGTGGGGTTGGGCCAGTGGATCAGATACAGATCCAGATAATCCAGTCCCAGTGCCTTCATGGACTTCTTGAAAGCCTCCATGGTCTCGTTATACCCGTGGCAGTTATTGTGCAGCTTGGTCGTGATGAAAAGCTCTTCACGCGGCACGCCGCAGCCCTTGATCGCACGTCCGACACTCTCTTCATTGCCGTAAGCCGCCGCTGTATCGATGTGGCGGTAGCCCGCCTCGACCGCTGCCAGCACGGACTTCTCAGCCACTTCGCCGTCGGGCGTCTGCCAGGTGCCGAAACCCACGCAGGGAATCTTCACTCCGTTATAGAGTGTAAAGCAATCTGTTAATGATTTCATTGATGATACCCCCTTCTGTATTGATCATACCTCAGCTTATAGTATAACAGATTTTCCCTGATTGTCAAAGGAAAAATCATCCGATTCGGTCCATTTCTTGACACGGCCCGCGGACTATGGTAGACTATTCTCAGAAAAGATCATCTGAAAGGGAGGTCTGTATCATGAGTGAATTAACTGCATACGCGGACGGGCTCACACTCTGCACCCAGGTCCTGCAGACTGCCATCGACGCTGTCCCCGAGGGCGGACGTTTTGTTCTGCCGGCCGGGCGGTATCTGACCGGTTCGCTGTTTCTGCATGCTCATATGACATTCGAACTGGCAGAGGGTTCCGTTCTGCTGGGTTCCAAAGAGCTTGCCGACTATCCGCATTATTATAAACCGGGCGAAGAGTACGATCCCGAGGCGCGTCCCTCGGCCCTTATAAACGCCTATGACGCGGATGATCTCACGATCTGCGGCACCGGCACCATTGACGGCCAGGGCGAGATCTGGTGGGAGAAATTCTGGGGCAAGCCCGAGGAGAACCGTAAGGGCGGCATGCTGGGCCGCTATCCCGCGAATCTGCGCTGGGCCGTCGACGGCGACTGCCTCCGCCCCAAAAACATGCTGCTCGAGAACTGCCATGGCGTAACACTCCGCGATTTTCACAGTGAACGGTCCGCCACCTGGAACATTCATCTGCGCTTCTGCAGCGAGATCCTGGTCGAGAATATCACGATTGCCCGCAACACCGGCCCTTCGACCGACGGGATCGATTTGGATTCCTGCGAAAATGCGGTGGTGCGCGGATGCCACATCAGCTGCCGTGACGACGCGATCTGCCTGAAGGCGGGACGGGATGCCGAAGGCCTTAAGCTGAACCGTCCCTGCCAGAATGTCGAGGTCTATGACTGCCATCTGACCGCCCCGAGCGAGGGCATCACCCTCGGCTCCGAGACTTCCGGAGGCATCCGTCATGTCCACATTCATGACTGCACCTTTGACGGCGCCTCTTTCGCTTTCCGCGTCAAGTCCGCCCGTACCCGCGGCGGCGTGCTGGAAGACATCCATGTAGAGAACTTAAAGATCCGCAATGTCCGCGAGCCCTTCAGCTTCCAGCTGAACTGGTTCCCGGCCTTCAGCTACTGTAAGATCCCGGATGACTACAAAGGTCCGATCCCGAAGCGGTGGCTGCGCATGTGCCAGTATGTCCCGCCCGAGATCGGTCTGCCCAAGCTGAAAGATGTCGTGATCGAGAATGTCACCGCCGTTGTGGATGACGGCTATACCAGCGAAAGGGTGCCCCTGATCTTCGCGCTCGATGCCGACCCGGCCCGGCCCATGGAAAACATTACATTCCGCCATATGGATCTGTCGAGCCGTACCTTCGGCGCCATTAACGGCATCGTGGGCATGCATCTCGATGATGTTACCATCAGCGCCGGATACGCGGAGGAATCATAGTTCTCCGCTGCGCCCTTCAGCCGGCATCATTATAAAGCCCCGGATAATTGTTCCCAGGGCGGAAAGGATAAACTAATGATCAAGCGAATTCTCGCGGCCTTCATGGCCTTTCTGGTGGCTCTGCAGCTCTGCTCCTGTGTGCGCGGTGTTGCAAACAGTTCCTCTGCACCGGTCTCCCGCACGGAAGACGTTCAGCCCGCTGAATCCTCCGCTCCCGATACTTCCAAGGCTCCGGAGTCAACAGCTCCCGAATCCTCCGCCCAGGAATCTTCAGCGCAGGAGTCTTCCGCAGCCGAATCCTCCGCCCAGGCCGAAGAACTGGTACCGCTCGTCCTGCCCCGCGACTTCTTCACGGACGGTGAAGAGATGACGGATGAAGATCTGCAGCAGATGATCGCAATGCAGGGCTACGAGTGCACGATCAATCCGGACGGTACGGTCACCTGGATGCTGCCGAAACCGGAACTCGACGCCTTCCTGCAGGACTTCAAGGACGAGCTGGATGCCTCCATTCTGGAGATGACCCAGGGTGAGGATGCGGCGGGCGGTATCATCAAGGTCGAATACAATGACGACCTGACCGAGTTCGATATGACGATCGACCAGGAGAAATTCGGTTTTGCCGAATCCATGTACCAGATGGCTTTTTACCTGTACGGCGCCTACTATCAGATGTTTTCCGGAGTTCCCGAAGATGATATCGATATCCTGATCCGCAAAATCGATCAGGCGACCGGCGAAGTCATCGAAACCAATACCTACAAGGAATTCATGGAGAACAACAATGTGACGCCCCGCGACGATTCGGCCTATATCCAGGACGAGACCGTTCTGGCCGATAACAAGGATTTCAAGATGACGCTAAATGGCGTCACCTGGGACGACTTCATGGGGACGGAATTCCACATCACCTGTGAAAACCTGACCGACCAGGTACTTCTCTTCAGCAGCTTCATGTGCAGCATCCAAGGATATCTGGTCCCCGTCCCCATTACCTTTACCGTAGAAGCTCACGAGTCGATCGACACATCCTTCTATGTGTACGACGTCTATCTGGATCAGATCGGGCTGGATTATATCGATCAGATTTCCCTGGAACTGGAAGTCTGCTCGGCCGAAAACTATGAAGAACCCGCGCTTTTCAAGGACGATATCGTCATATATCCCACCGGAAAAGATCCCTCTGAAATCTTGATTCCCGAACGGATCCCCGCGGAGGACGAACAGGTTCTTGTGGATGACGAACGCATCACCTATGTCATTCTCGGGCAGAATATGAGCACCGAGTGGACATATGAAGTCAACGTCTATCTGGAAAACCGCAGCGATAAGAGTTTGTACATTGAAATGACGGACACCGCGGTCAACGGCACGCCCATGAGTCCCTATTGGATGATGCAGATTCCCGCGGGAATGAGGGTCTACTCCTCCTTCTCCTTCAATCCGGATAATTTTGACATTGCCGGAATCAAGGAAATCGAACAAATCGATTTTAAGCTGGAGGTTTATGAGGATACAGAGGTTCTGGATGAGCCCGACCAGGTGTATGAACTGACATATTTACCGTAAAAAACGGCTAGGTATCCGCTGGACATCCTGACATCAGCCCTTCTTCATAGATGAATACCAAAAAGCCCGGGCTTCCGCTCTCGGAAGTCCGGGTTTTTTATTGCGCGTCCGAAGATCAGCTTTTCGTAATCAGCTTCACGAGGTCCGTGATCTCCTGATCGGTCATGCCACCGTCCCTCAGGTAGACCTTGGCATCCTCCGTGTAATCGGCCGTTTTAAGCGTGGGCAGGTCGTCCGTCCCGTGCAGGAATTCCATGAAGGGAACAAAATACAGGTTCACGATCGCGTCGAATTTATCCGGCGTTCCCGCCTGTGTCACCCCGAAATAGTTTTCATAGGTGGTCATGTAATCCTTCATCATGTCGTCGTATCCGGCCCCGGCCAGGGCTTCCAGCAGCAGGCAGACAAATCCGGTACGGTCTTTTCCCTCCATGCAGTGGATATAGAAGGGGCCTTCCGAGGCAAGTGCAGCACGCAGGCCCTGCACTACTTTTTCTTTGTAGACCTGGCTTGTGTAGGCTGAACCCATATCCAGCAGGACGACCGAGCCGTTTTCGTACAAGCCTTTCGTATACGCGGATTTGAAATCGGCCGAGCTGATATAGCCCTTCATATCTTCCTCTGAGTCGGCCAGATCGATGACGAATTTGACGCCGTTCTGCTGCAGAAGACTGTCCACATAGGGGGCTCTGTTCCGGCTGTTGTCCACGGGCGAAGCGCCGCGGTAGAGGAAGTTTTCTTTAAGATTACCCTCCGAAAACTCACGGAAATTACAGAAAACCTCATCGCTCGGATACTTGGCGCGATCAAAGGAATACATCTGCCCCAGCGCTTCCTGGGTGGCAAGATATTTGCCGGATTCTTCCAGTTTGATCGTGACGGTATCGCCTTCCTTGAGCCCGGCGGTATCCCAGATGCCCATGTTGTTCAGTGTGATGCGGACGTATGGATCGCCCGGATAGGCCACGATGACCGGATCCCCGTTTCTGACATAGTAGCCGTTAAAATAGGGGACGTCGGTCAGCTTATAGCCGTTCATGAACTGAACGGTACAGCTGTCGCCCAGCTTAAACCCGATACCCTCAAACTCCTGCTGGTTCATGCTGAGAAGCGCCGCGCCGAACTTTTCGTCCTTGGAGATGGCGTCCTTATCAAAGGTTATGGTCAGATTGACGGACAGGAGCTTACCCGTGTCGAGCTGGGACCCTGCCTCCGGCACGGAATTGGTTTTATCGGTGCAAGCCGCGAGCGACCCGATCAGTGAAATGGCACAAAAGACTGCGATGAATCTTTTCATGATATAATCTCCTCTGTAATGTTCAATCCGGTCAAATGATTCCGAGCGGAATCAGTACAGCCAGCAATACCGCCACCAGGCTCCACTCTCCGATCAGGAATGCTTTGCGTTTAGCGGGCGCCATGTCGGGCACATAATTACTCGCCAGGAAAAACGGAATATAGGTCGTGATAAACACGGGCAGGACACCCCACCACTTGTAGACCCAAATAAAGGAATGATTGTCTGTCCCCGCCAGGAACGATTCGAAGAGGGCGAACAGGAGCGCCATCTCGATCGCTCCGACCAGCTTGCAGCTGATGCCGCGCCTGCCTTTTCCGGCGAAATACCGCTTGTTTCTGTCACGGGGAAGCATTTTGAAGGAAATGATGCCCGCGAGCGAAAACATCATCGAAAGCTCCCAGCAGACGCCGATCAGCAGGATGAATGTAGTCGATTCGTTAGAGACCGACCACAGAGGATAACCGGTCACATGGCCGATGACGGCATTCGCGATCTCATAGAGCCAGTGGACACCATAGAGCGCCAGGCCCGCCTGGACGATCTCTTTATTTCCTTTATGGATCTCGCTCCAGTAAACATAGAAAACGACCGCGAGGATAAAGATAAAGGTCCAGTTAAAATTCTCCGTACTCCGGACAATAATGCTGTCTACCAGATCTTTGGCTTCCTGCGAGCCGTCACCCCAGAAAATAAACATGCTTATTTCCTCCTTCAATACGTCTGCGCGGCTCAGCACTGATAATCGCCTAGCAGCAGGCGGAAATCCTCCTCTGTCAGTTCGACGTCCGGCGCGGAAAGGGAATCCAGGAGCTGCTCGATCCGGCTGCAGCTGATGATCGGCATCACCGGGAAATCATAGCTCGTCAGATAGGCCATGCCGAGCGCGGCCGGAGAGATGCCGTATTTACGGCAGAGTGCCTCTACTGCTTCGCCGCGTCTGCGGTTATCGGGATCGGTATATTTGCGCAGGCCGCCCGCCGCGGCCAGTGCATCATAACCGCCCGCCTCCTGCATTTTGCTGAACAGCCCGTGGGCCTGGGAAGTGTAGCACATCACCAGCAGGCCGCTCCTGCGGTAATCCTCCACGTCCCGGTCCCGCATGGCAAACTGCGTCAGGTCAAAGGTATTGCCGCGATCATCAAACCGCGCCATATTCCACTCCACCTGGGACGCGGCAAAAGGCGTCAGGCCATGCGTCCGGGCATACTCATTTGCCCAGGCGATCCGGTCGGGCCGCCAGTTGGATGCGCCGAGCGCCTTGACATAACCCTTCTGAACGAAGCCGTGCAGGGTCTCCATCACCTCGGCCAGATCCATCTGCGGGTGGTCGCGGTGCAGAAAATACAGATCGATGGAGTCCACATTCAGGTCCTCCAGCGACTTTTCGACGTCAAATTCCAGATTCTTACGATCCAGGCGGCTGATATTCCGGTCATTTACCGGAGGATGTCCGCCCTTGGTGACCAGGAAGATCTCTTCACGGCAGCCGCGCTCGCGCAGATACCTGCCTACCAGATATTCCGAATAACCCTGGCGGCCGCACGGCGCGTTAAAGCCGTAGACCCGGGCCGTATCAAAGACGTTGACGCCTTTTTCCCTGGCGGCATCCGCCACCTCGAAAGACTTCTCCACATCCAGTTTCTGCCCGCCGAAGGACGCCGTCCCCAATGCGATTCTGGAAATTTGTCTGCCTTCAAAGATAAATGTTTTCATGTGTTTGTCCCCCTTATTCTCTATTGACAGGCCTCTTTCACCCGTTTAAGCGCCTCTTCCTGCGCCGCGATCACCCGGTCGCACCATTCGTCGAATTCGGGATCCGGCACCTGCAGTTCAGAATGCTCCAGGATATAGGCCACCGATCGGCGCACCCCCTGGTCAAAACGGATCTCGGAATGATATCCCGGCACCAGGCTCTTCAGCTTGGCATTATTGAAAACGATGCTGTTAACCTTGTCGCCCCACAGCCCGTTCAGGTCATAATACGCGCAATCCGTCAGGAACTGCGTCGCCACGTAATACGGCTTCAGCTCCACACCGAGCGCATACGCGATGCTTTTGTAGATCTGATTCCAGTTCAGGGTCTCGTCCCCTGTGATCTGGACCGCTTCGCCGATGGCGTGGATATTGCCCATCAGACCGACAAACCCCGGTGCGAAATCGCGGCTGTCCGTCATCGTCCAGAGGGAAGTCCCGTCCCCGGGAATAATGACCGGCTTGCCGTCCAGCATGCGTTTCAGCACCTGCCAGCAGCCCTTGGTCCCCTGCAGGCAGAGCGGAACTTTGGTCTCATTATAGGTATGGCTCGGTCGGACGATCGTCACAGGGAAACCAGTCTCGCGGTACAGCTTCATCAAATGTCTCTCGACCCTGATTTTCTCCTGCGCATACTTCCAGTAAGGATTCGCCAGAGTTGTGCCCTCATCCACAAGATAATTCCCCAGCGGCTTATGATAGACGGAAGCCGAGCTGATAAAGATATACTGAGCTGTCTTACCCGCGAACAATTTGTGATCCCGTTCCACATCCGGGACATGGTACGCGATAAAATCCGCTACCGAGTCAAAATGCACCCCGCTGATCGCCTTGGTGATCGTCTCTTCTCCTTCAGGCGTGTGGATATCTGCCTGAATCAGGTGCGTGCCTTCCGGTACATTCCGTTTGCCCCGGTTTACCATCCACAGCTCATGCCCCTGCTGTAACAGCAGTTTCGATATCTCGCCGCTGATGGTACCGGTTCCTCCGATCAGTAATACTTTCAATTGTGACCCTCCTTCTGTACAGTATATCAGTCTTTATGCAGAATATCATGCGCTACGGGTGTGTAAAACAGATGCGCCACTTCATTGGTATCATGCGTAATCGCCAGAATCCACATCAACTTGGCATAAGCCGCCTCACTTGTCATATCATAGGCCTCCAGCACCTGTGAATTGGATTTCAGCCTGTGGCCAACGCTGTAGACCGACAGATCCGACCCGTCATTCTGCACCTGCGTCGTCATCACGATAAATTTGCCGGCTTCAGAATACCGTCTGACCATTTCGAAGAACTGGTTGTCCCCATAAGAAGGCAGTCCGCCCACGCCGAAACACTCGATCAGCAGCGCGTCCACCTTATCCATCAGGTATTCCATCAGCCCGGTATCCATGCCCGGCACCATCTTGATCAGGCCGATCCGCTGGTTCAGACTATCGTAGAAATAAGCCTTCTCTGAGCGCTCCGGCTCGATATAACACATCAGACGGTGGTCGTGCAGGATGCCCAGATCCGGATAATTGATGCTGGAAAAAGCCGTAAAGCTCTTGGAACAGGTCTTGCGTGCCCGCGTCCCCAGAATCACACGGCCGCTGAAAACGATGCAGACCCCGGCAAGCTGATCGGAGCACGCACAGACAAAAGCATCCGTCAGATTCAGCTTGGAGTCAGTAGAATCGTCATTGATGGGCCTTTGTGCACCGGTCAATATGATCGGTTTGTCCGCGCCCTGTATCATGTAGGAAAGCGCCGCGGCCGTATAGGCCATGGTATCCGTCCCATGGCTGATCACAAAGCCGTCATACTCCTCATAATGATCCCGCACCGTACGGGTGATCTGAATCCAGTGATCCGGCGTAATATTCGTACTGTCGATATTGCAGACCGTCAGACAGTCCACAAGGCAGTTGGCTCCGACCACAGGCACATATCCAAGCAAATCCTCAGGCGTCATTTCCGGCGCCAGACCGTTATCCGTCTTTCCGGAAGCAATCGTGCCCCCCGTCCCGATAAACAGGATCTTCTTCATACATTAGCTCCTTCAAATACGCATCTCCGTCCCCGGAAATCCGTGCATCTGTGAGAATTATAACATAGTTTTTTACACTTGTCTACATGCAGAAAACAGCTGAGTACCGGATCATACAGTACTCAGCTGCTAAATTCTTACTCGCCCAGAATCTGTCTGCCGATGTCGCTCTGTGCATCCAGCACGATCACGCGGCGGTTCTTGGCACCTTCGGTTTCGACGAATTTGCCTTCGGAATTGATATCGATGCCACGGACGAAGGGGTCGTCCTCATAGCCCAGGCCAATGGTGATCAGCTGCGTCTCCGGCACGCCGAAATGCTCGACCAACAGGCGCTTTACGGCCTCTGCTCGCAGGTTAGAAAGCTTGACGCAGCCTTCCTGCGAGCCATAGGTCGCCGTAGTTCCCGCAATCAGGATCGGGTGATCCGGATGCTCCAGAATCAGCTCGGCCACGGGCACCAGTGCCTCGATCGCCGCCGCTTCGTCGATGAAAATGGCCTCATCCGCGACAAAGCGCACTTGCGTCTCGTTCAGCTCGAACGGAACTTTGATGACGACTTCGGTTTCTTCGATCGTGTTGCCGCCCTCGGGAGGCTCCGGCGCGCCGATCATCAGCATATATTCCGCCTTGCTTCTCCCCGAAATCCGCAGATAATACGTCGTATTCGGCTGCAGTGTCCTGATCCACCCGGTCGCGGCCTTGCCGCTCTGGTCGGCCTCGGCAATGGTTATATTATTGGTGTGCTCCCGTGTGTAATTGTATTCGTCCGGTTTCTGCAGATTTCCGAATTCATCGAACAGATAGGCTTCCAGGTACTTGCTGTCCGGTGTCAGGTTCTCCAGCGTCACCGCATACTCCGCTTCTTCCAGCTCACCCGTCGTGAACGCAACCCAGGCATAGCCATCCTCATACCGGCCGTGATACCTGGTATTGGTCTTGAGAAGTGTGGCATTATTCTGGTTAGTCCCGGTATAAAACGCTTCTTTCTCGTCAAGCTCGCCCCTGGACACTTCGATACTGCTGCTGGTATCATAGGCTGCCGTCGTATAGGCGTCCGGCGAAGAAACCAGCACAGAGAAATCCGTTTTGCCGCCGCCGACGATCTGCAGATAATAGTTCGCGTTCTTCTTCAGTCCGCGGAAAGTGCCCGTCGCCGCCGTACCGCTCCAGTTCGGCTCGGAGGCGGTGATGGAGTTATTGTGCTCACGGGTGAAGTTCAGCTTCTCCGCCTTGATAACCGTTCCCTGTTCATCACAAAGGTAGATATAAAGGAGTTCACTGTTAACCGTGCAGTTGACCGCGGTCACACGGTATGTCGCGTCCTCCACATCCGTCGTCGTAAAGGCAAGCCACGCATAACCGCTCTCATATCTGCTGAAAACTTTTGTTCCCAGCGGCACTTTGATGGAATAGGTCATGCTGGTACCGGGAACAACGGATCCGTCGTCCGTCACAAATCCTTCCACGCCTCCCGATGTGGTGGATCCCGGGGAAGACTCTTCCGGAGTTCCTACTATCACCACGTATTCGGCCTTGCTGCCTCCGTTGATGCACAGATAATAGGTCGTATTAGGTTTCAGAGTCTTGATCCAGCCGGTCGCTGCCCGGCCGTTCTCCTTCGCCTCGGCAATCGTGTTATTATTGTGTTCCCGGTTATAATTCAGCTCAGTGGGCTTCTGGATCGTTCCGTATTCGTCATACAGATTCGCTACCAGGTATTTGCTTCCCGGTGTCAGGTTCTCCAAAGTGACGGAATAGTTCACATCTTCCTTGTCTCCTGTCGTAAAGGCGATCCAGGTAGAACCTTCGATATACTTGCCCCGATAGCGGGTGTTCAGATCCAGGATCGGAGCATGATCCTGATCGCTGGCAACTTCCAGCTGATTTGCGTCGGCAACGGCGATTCTCTCCTCATTCTTAGGAATATAGCCGAGATCAGGATCGGTAATCCGCAGCGAATACTCGGCCTTGCTGCCACCGCTGAAGCACAGATAATAAGTCGTGTTCGGCTTCAGGGTCTTGATCCAGCCGGTCACTGCCTGTCCGTTCTCCTTGGCCTCGGCAATGGTATTGGTATTGTGTTCCCTGGTATAATTGAGGCTGTCAGGCTTCTGAATCGTTCCGTATTCGTCAAAAAGATTGGCTTCCAGATACTTGCTGCCAGGCGTCAGATTCTCCACAGTGACGGAATAGTTCACATCCTCTCCGTCCCCC
>JAFRZL010000024.1 GCA_017442535.1 Bacillota bacterium
CCTTCGACGGGGACGCGGTGATCTTTTCCGACGAGGCTGAGCAGATCTACCAGAAGGAAGGCATCGAGGCCTTCGCGGAGCACGAGAAGCGCCGCGCCATGGATCCTCTGCCCGAGGGGCCCTTCGCCAAGCTCCTCAAGACCATATCCCTGGTCCAGAACCGCTTCCCCGAGGACCGGATGCCCATACGCACGGCCCTGGTGACCTCCAGGAGCGCCCCTGCCCACGAGCGGGTCATCAGGACCCTGATGGCCTGGAACGTGCGCATAGACGAGGCCTTCTTCCTGGGAGGGGTCTCCAAGAGCGAGGTGCTCAGGGCCTTCGGCGCCAACATCTTCTTCGATGATCAGACGATCCATACCGATCCGGCGTCGAAACTGGTTCCCTCGGCAAGAGTCCCGTACAGGCAGTGAAGACTCTTCTTCAGGCCTTCTGTTTCATCTGATCATAAAGGCACAAAAAGCCTCCGGCAGGATGCCGGCGTCCACGGGCAGCAGTCATTCCCCCGGGTGACAGCTGCCTTTTGATTTGTGCTTGATGATCGCCACGAATAGTGTTATATTATTACTGTAATAGTAATTAACGGCAATAAGGACCAAAAGTTGATCCTTACATCGCTTTTATCACTATGCGCGGGGACGGAGAACATGAGAACTGTCATTGATCTGAATAGCAGAGCGGAAGCTTTGAAAAACGCGATCTCGATATGCAGCGGGATCATTAGAAGGGCCCCTAAAGGGACATTGCGCTGCCAGTTTACCCACGGAAGCTGGAGGTATTACCGGAGCATTGATCCGGCGGATCCCTCCGACAGCGCTGCTTTGAAGCGAACTGCAGGCAGATACAAGTATCTGAAGGCAAATGAGCTGCATATCGCAGCCAGGCTTGCCGAAAAAGATCATGCGATCAAACTCAAGAAGCTTTGCGAGGCAGAGCTGGCTTCTATCGAGCAGTATTTGAAAGCTGCAGATCCATCTGCATTAAGCGGGTATCTGGAAAAGCTCAGCCCCGGCAGGAAGGCTCTGCTGGAACCCGTATGCGATCTGGACAGTATCCTCGGTAAAGCCTGGAGCGAATCTCCTGACCAGCGCCTCTCACCCTTTGAGGGGAATCTTCGGTTCAGGACCAAACGCGGAGAACTCGTCCGGTCAAAATCTGAGCTTATCATCGCCAACTATTTATATGACCATGGCCATCACTATCAGTACGAAACTGCTCTGCATCTGGCATCAAGGACCATCTACCCGGATTTCACCATTCGGACGAAGGGCGGGGATGCAGTATACTGGGAGCATGCAGGGATGCTCGACAACACAGGTTACGGAGAGGATCTCGTTAAAAAGCTCAACGATTATGCCCGCGACGGGATAATTCCCGGCAGGGATCTGATAATCAGTTTTGAAACTCAGGCACAACCACTGAGAACGGAGATCATAGAAGCTATCGCGGAATATTATCTTGGATAGTAGTAGTGTCTGAAGCGCTTTGGGTCTTTGACGAGTAAAAAATAGTTGCGTCCTAAGGATCAATATGGTCTCGTGGTAAGAGTACTTCTGCCATGGTTTATCTGAGACTATCCCCGCATAGTAGGATCGGGTGGATCTTGCCTGAAAAACAAGTGGCTGAATGAGATCGTTACGAATGATCTCATCGTCTGAAAGATATTCCGAATTATCCGCATTTATGCTGTATCAAGGAATGATATGATCCGGGAATAAGACCTTTTCTAACAAACGTAGGAAGAATGAGCCAAATAGTGGGAACTCTTCCTACAGGGGAGATCAAAACAATGAAAAATGTAGGAATAATGTAAATCAGTCAAAGGTCCTTCCTACACTCTTTGCGACCGAATGCAGTACGATATGGCAATTTATTAAAGATCGCCGCTTTTCTTGCATTATGGTGCGGATTTGCAGTAGGAATGATTTTAAAGCAGGTCTAATTCTTCCTACAATATACGCTGCCAGGGGGGCTGGCGTAGGAAGAAATCCTGAAACAGGCAATTATTCCTACAGATGCGTATGTGAGCTTCGGATCCGTAAAGAATGACACCGCGATATATCCATAAAAAACCGCCGGCATTTGCCGGCGGTACTGGTCTATACCATCAGGGCTGGATTATTTCAGAGCTTCGTATACCGCGACGGCGGTGGCGACGGTGGCTCCGACCATGGGGTTGTTGCCCATGCCCAGGAAGCCCATCATCTCAACGTGGGCGGGTACGGAGGAGGAGCCTGCGAACTGGGCGTCGCTGTGCATGCGGCCCATGGTGTCGGTCATGCCGTAGCTGGCGGGACCTGCTGCCATATTGTCCGGATGCAGGGTGCGGCCGGTGCCGCCGCCGGATGCGACGGAGAAGTACTTCTTGCCCTGCTCGCTGCACTCCTTCTTGTAAGTGCCAGCGACGGGATGCTGGAAGCGAGTCGGGTTGGTGGAGTTTCCGGTGATGGAGACGTC
>JAFRZL010000025.1 GCA_017442535.1 Bacillota bacterium
GATGGACGGCGCTATCCTGGTTGTTGCTGCGACTGACGGCCCCATGGCTCAGACCCGCGAGCACATCCTGCTTTCCCGTCAGGTAGGCGTTCCCTATATCGTTGTTTTCCTGAACAAGTGCGATATGGTCGATGATGACGAGCTGCTTGAACTGGTTGAAATGGAAGTTACCGAAGTTCTGGAGTCCTATGACTTCAATGACTGCCCCATCGTTCGCGGTTCCGCTCTGCTGGCTCTGGAAGGTGTTCCCGAGTGGCAGGACAAGGTCATCGAGCTGATGGAAGTTGTTGATGACTATATTCCCGATCCCGTACGTGATGAGGACAAGCCTTTCCTGATGCCCGTTGAGGACGTCTTCTCCATTACCGGACGTGGTACCGTTGCTACCGGTCGTGTAGAGCGTGGTGTTCTGCATGTATCCGACAGCGTTGAGCGCGTAGGCCTGCACGGCGAGACCAAGGCTTATGTTGTTACCGGTATCGAAATGTTCCACAAGCTGCTGGATGAGGCCATGGCCGGCGATAATATCGGCTGCCTGCTTCGTGGTATCCAGAGGACTGAAATCGAGCGTGGACAGGTTCTGGCTAAGCCCGGTTCCGTTACCCCTCACCACAAGGTTAAGGGTGAAGTTTACGTTCTGACCAAAGAAGAGGGTGGACGTCATACTCCGTTCCTGGTCAACTATCGTCCTCAGTTCTATTTCCGCACCACTGACGTTACCGGTGTTATCACCGAGCTTAAGGATGCTGAAATGTGCATGCCCGGCGACCACGTCGTGAT
Source organism: Bacillota bacterium (assembly GCA_017442535.1). Taxonomy (GTDB): domain Bacteria; phylum Bacillota; class Clostridia; order Lachnospirales; family Bianqueaceae; genus RUG12817. The sequence continues at coordinate 781 of JAFRZL010000025.1, forward strand.
GACCATCGATCTGATCTACCCCGTAGCCATGGAGATCGGACTGCGCTTCGCTATTCGTGAAGGCGGCCGTACCGTTGGTTCCGGTGCTGTTACCGAGATCATCGAGTAATTCTGACAAACTAACCAACAGAACCCGGCTTCCGTTAAGGAGCCGGGTTCATTTTATGAGGAAGAGCCTTGGACTTAAGAGTCCGGATAATGGTGCACTCGCGGGAAGTCGCATAAATAAAGGCTTTGAGGCCTCTTTTAGCACAGTATGATCTTGGATAGGGAAGGGGCAGAGAGGCCAAACTTTCTTCAAATAGTGATTGATCATGCATCAAATCGGCTATTTTTGGCCCTAAATCGCTTAAAATCGGGAATTTCGCCGAATTTCGAGGTTTACATGCAGGGGCTTTTTTGTTATAATATTCACGAACATGAGCAAAGGAGGTAAAGATGTCTATGTTCAATGGAAAGAATCCATCCGCGGACGCGAAGGCGATCCGGACAGGCGTCGGTATCGGCGCACTCGTCATCGTCGTCCTGATCATCGTCTTTAACTGCTTCTACAAGGTTGGAGAGCAGGAACAGGCGGTTGTCACCACTTTCGGAAGGGTGCAGGGCGTTAAGACGGCGGGTCTCTATTTTAAGCTTCCGTTTATCCAGCAGGTGCATAAGGTGGATACCACGACCCGGGGAATGCAGATCGGTTATGTTGAGAATGACCGTACGCCCCTGAATGGCTATCAGGTTCCGGAAGAGGCTACGATGATCACGTCGGATTTCAACTTTGTGAACATCGACTTTTATCTGGAATATAAGGTCAGTGATCCGCAGAAATTCCTTTATGCCGCCTCGGAACCGGAAGCGGTGCTGAAGAATCTGGCGCAGTCCTGCATTCGTTCGACGGTGATTAATTACCCGGTGGACGAGGTCATTACGACCGGTAAGGGACAGATCCAGGCCGAAGTCAGAGAGATGCTGACACAGGAACTGCAGCGTGCCGGGATCGGTATCGAGCTGGTCAATATCTCGGTACAGGATGCCGAGCCGCCTACCGAAACGATTATGCAGGCATTCAAGGCCGTGGAAACGGCTAAGCAGGAGGCGGATACTGCAGTGAATACCGCTCTGAAGTATCAGAATGAACAGATCCCGAACGCGAAGGCAACAGCGGACCGGATCGTGCAGGAAGCCGAAGCTGTCAAGGCCGCCCGTATCGCGGAGGCCGAAGGCCAGGTGAACCGTTTCAATACGATCTTTGAGCAGTATAAGCTGAATCCCCTGATTACCAAGCAGCGTCTGTTCTACGAGACGCTCGAGAACGTGCTCCCGAACCTGAAAGTGATCATCACTGACGGCACGACGGAAACGACGCTTCCCCTGGACAGCTATGTGAATACGGAGGAGTGATCATCATGAAAAAGAAAGCATTATGGATTATCAGCGGCCTGGTGGTTCTGGTTCTCGTGATCCTGCTGGCCGGTACGGCCTTTACGGTCAAAGAGAACGAGTATGCGGTCGTCATGAAGTTCGGACGTATTGAGCATGTGTATGATACGGCCGGCCTCAAGTTCAAGCTGCCCTTTGTGGAGGATGTTAAAAAGATTCCCAAGGCCATTCAGCTTTATGATATTACCGAGTCAGACGTAATTACGAGTGACAAGAAGTCCATGATCGCGGACGATTATATTCTGTGGCGCGTGACCGATCCGGTCAAATTCGTGCAGTCCCTGAACGCATCGACTTCGGCCGCACGGGAGCGTGTCAGTGTGGCGGTCTACAATGCCACCAAGAATACGATTTCTTCCATGACGCAGGAGGAAGTGATCGCGGCCCGCGGTGAGCGCCTCACCAATATGATCACCGAAAAGTCCAATTCGGATCTGGGCGGCTACGGCATCATCATCGAGATGGCGTCGATTAAAGGCCTGGATCTGCCGGATGACAATAAAGACGCCGTCTTCAACCGTATGATCTCGGAACGTGAGAATATCGCGGCATCCTACACGGCCAAGGGTCTGGCGGACGCGCAGATGATCCGCAACGAAACCGATAAGCAGGTGGCGATTCTGAAGGCTGAGGCCCAGAAGAAGGCCGCGATGCTGGAGGCAGAGGGAGAAGCGGAGTATATGCGTCTGCTGCAGCAGGCCTACAATACGCAGGACAAAGCCGATTTCTACAACTTCCTGCGCAGCCTGGACGCGCTGGAGGCATCTCTGGCCGGCGGCAAGAAGACGATCATCCTGGACAAGGATTCCGAACTGGCCAAGATCCTCTATGGAGGATATCTGGGCGAATAATCCTTTTGACCGATCATCAGAAAAGGCAGGAGCCAAGTGGGCTCCTGCCTTTTTGATGTCATTTTGCAGCGGACAGGGTTTTACCAGGGATGAGCAAGCATCCTCCGGGAGGCCTCCATGGTTTCCTCACGGCTACCGAAGGTAGAGAAGCGGAAATACCCTTCGCCGCAGTTTCCAAACCCGATACCGGGAGTTCCGATGATCTGCAGCTCATTCAGCAGATAGTCAAAGAAGCTCCAGCTGTCCATCTGATGGGGGCATTTCATCCAGATATAGGGGGCATTAAGACCGCCGCAGTACCGGAAGCCCAGGCGTTCCATGGTTTCTATCATAATGGCGGCATTCTGCTTGTAATACCGCAGATTGGAAAGGGCTTCGGCACGCCCTTCCTCTGTAAAAACAGCTGCCGCGCCTTTTTGAATGATGTAGGAGACACCATTCGTTTTGGTCGTCCTGTTGCGGACCCACATCCGGTTGAGGGACATTCCTGCGCGGACCAGTTCTGCAGGAATAATGGTATAGCCGAAACGTGTCCCCGTAAAGCCGGCTGTTTTGGAGAGAGAACAAATCTCAATCGCACATGTTCTGGCACCTTCTATTTCAAAAATGCTGTGCGGCAGTGAATCGTCCTCGATAAATGCCTCGTATGCCGCGTCAAACAGAATTACCGATCCGTGAAGGTTGGCATAATCGACCCATTCTTTGAGCTGCTCTCTGTTGTAAACGGATCCGGTCGGATTATTGGGGGAACAGATATAAATCAGGTCTCCATGGATGGTATCCGATGGCATTGGCAGAAAATGCTCATCCATACCCGAAGGCAAGTGGTAAATCTGCCTTCCGGCCATCGTATTGACATCCACATAGGCCGGGTAGGCCGGCTCCATAATGAGAGTGCTGCCATGCGGATCAAACAGGTCCAGGATATCCCCCAGCTCATTCGAGGCACCACTCGAGACAAATACTTCTTCAGCCGCAATATCGACCCCGCGACTCCGGTAAAAAGCAGCAATGGTTTCACGCAGCCCGGGTTCTCCGCATTCAGGCATATATCCGTGGAAGCGCAGCGGATCCGCCTGATCATCCACAGCTTCGTGCAGGGCACGGATAACGGCAGGGCAGAGGGGGAGCGTCACATCCCCCACACCCATATGGCAAAGCTTTGCATCGGGGTGTGCCTGAAGATAGGCCAGGGTTTTCTGCTTGATCGTATAAAATAGATACGAGTCTTTCAGCTCGGCATAATGCATATTAGGGCTGATCATATCGCATGCTCTCCTTCATAGATAAATTCTGCGGGTCCGGTCATATGAATGATTCCGTTCCGATCCATCAGGATCTCCAGTTCTCCTCCGTCCAGAATGACCCGTACGGGTTCGCCTGCGGGGCAAAATCCTTTATGAATGGCAGCAGCCACAGAGGCGCAGGCGCCTGTCCCGCAGGCCATCGTCACGCCGCTGCCTCGTTCCCAGACACGCATCCGCAGGCGGTTGGGGGCAAGGGGTTGTACAAATTCGACATTGACGCCATCCGAAAAGGCAGCGTGGTGTTCCAGGAACGGCCCGAGAGTCACGAGTGGGGCATTTTCCGCGTTGTCCGTAAAGAGGACGAGATGAGGGTTGCCGGTTGAAACAGGAGTCCCGGTGATCCGGCGGCCTTCCCACAGAAAATCACGGTCGGATCCGACCTCTGTTGCTCCCATATCCACTTCTACGGATTGTACTTTGCCGGATACAAGACGCAGACTCAGATGACGGATTCCGGAGAGGGTTTCAATCTCCAGCTCTGTTTTTCGCGTATAGCCCTTGTCGTAAACATATTTCCCAACACAGCGGATCCCGTTCCCGCACATTTTTGCCTCGCTCCCGTCCGCGTTAAAGATCCTCATCCGAAAATCCGCGGTCAAAGAAGGTTCAATATAGATCATCCCGTCCGAGCCCGCGCCGAAATGCCTGTCTGACAACCGGACGGACAGGGAGGCGGCATCCTCCGGAACACTTCCGTACACATATAGATAATCGTTCCCAAGCCCCTGCATTTTGGTAAAGTGCATATGGATAACTCCCTTCTTAACGTCTTCCTTAAATCGGAGGGCATTTATTTATCTGTTCCGGCTGCCGCACCGATAAAGCCCAGAAAAAGAGGATGAGGCCTGTTGGGCCTGCTCTTGAATTCCGGGTGGTACTGGACGCCGACGTGGAATGGCCTGTTTGTGAGCTCAACGGTTTCCACAAGCCGGTTGTCCGGCGAAATACCGCTCAGCGTCAGACCATGCGCCTGCAGCGCCTCCCGGTAATCATTGTTCAGCTCGTAACGATGACGGTGACGCTCACTGATACGGAGACTGCCATAGCATCGCTCCATGGTGGTTCCTGGACGGATCTCACAGGGGTAGGCACCGAGGCGGAGTGTACCGCCTTTGTCGATTTCGTCGCTTTGTCCCGGCATAAAGTCAATGACTTTGTGCGGACAGGCTTCGTCGAATTCACCCGAATTGGCATCAGGCAATCTGAGAACGTTACGTGCAAATTCGATGACTTGGATCTGCATGCCAAGGCAGATGCCAAAGTAGGGGACGGCGTGCTCCCGGGCATATTTCGCCGCCAGAATCATCCCTTCGATCCCACGGCTTCCGAAGCCGCCCGGAACCAGGATGCCGTCCAGTCCTGCAAGCATTTCGTCAACATTATCCCCGCGGATTTCCTCTGAATCGATCCAGTGAATATTGATATGTACGTTGTGATAGTATCCTGCATGCCGAAGTGCCTCAGCCACCGACAGATAGGCATCGTGCAGAGCCACATATTTGCCCACCAGACCGATTTCCACACCATGCGACCGGGCACTGTTAACCCGGTCCACCATCTCCGCCCAATCCGCCAGATCAGGCTCCGGCACATCCAGCCCGAGCTCGCGGCAGACCATCCCGGAAAAATGCGATTTCTCCAACATCAGCGGCGCCTCATACAGATTGGGCAGCGTCAGATTTTCGATGACACAATCTTCTTTGACATTGCAGAAGAGAGCGATCTTCTGGAAGATTCCCGGCTCGAGCGGCTCATCGCAGCGCAGCACGATCAGATTGGGATGGATCCCCATCCCCTGCAGTTCCTTGACCGAATGTTGGGTCGGCTTTGTTTTGTGTTCTTCCGAACCATGCAGATAGGGGACCAGGGTCACATGGATGAAGAGACTGTTTTCGCGGCCGATTTCCAGCGAAATCTGCCGGACGGCTTCAATAAAGGGCTGCGATTCGATATCGCCGATCGTGCCACCGATCTCGGTGATGACGACATCCGCGTTTGTCTTCTGGCCGACCCGGTAGATGAATTCTTTGATTTCATTGGTGATGTGCGGGATCACCTGAACCGTCGAGCCGAGGTATTCGCCGCGGCGTTCTTTGTTCAGGACATTCCAGTAGACCTTGCCGGTCGTCAGATTGGAATACTTATTCAGGTCCTCATCGATAAAGCGCTCGTAATGGCCCAGATCCAGATCTGTTTCGGCCCCGTCTTCGGTCACATATACTTCACCGTGCTGGTAGGGACTCATGGTTCCCGGATCCACATTGATGTAGGGATCCAGTTTCTGGGCGGCCACCTTGAGCCCGCGTGCTTTAAGAAGCCTGCCGAGTGAAGCGGCTGTAATGCCTTTGCCAAGCCCTGAGACAACCCCTCCGGTCACGAAGATATATTTAGTCATTTTTTAGGTCCTCCTTTCGATCAAATCCTATACGGCATCAATAATCAGTCGGGTTATTCAACGGTTACGGATTTGGCAAGATTCTTGGGCTTGTCAATATCACACTCATTTTCCTTTGCGACATAATAGGCGAGGAGCTGCAGCGGGACAATTTCGACTACTGCGGAGAAGAGCGGATCGATCTGCGGGATGAACAGCAGATCATCGGCGACCGACAGGATCTTCTGATTGTTCCGGTAGGTAAGCGCCAGTACTTCGGCACCGCGGGATTTGACTTCGACGATATTATTCATCGTCTTCTCCATGATCAGAGGATTGCAGCAGAGAGCGATCACCGGCTGGTGTTCCTCGATCAGAGCAATGGTACCGTGCTTAAGTTCGCCGGCCGCGTAGGCCTCGGCATGCAGATAGGATATTTCCTTCATCTTGAGCGCACCTTCCAGGGCAACGGCATAATCCGTATTGCGTCCGATAAAGAAGAGAGCCTTGCTGGCATGGTATTTGCGTGCCAGGCCTGGAATCCCGGGATTCATATCGATCGCCTGCTGGATCTGACGCGGCAGCGCCTGCAGGGCTTCGATCATTACTGCTTTCTTGCCGGAATCAAGCCCCAGACAATCGGACAGATAGAGGGCAAGAAGATAAAGTACCGAGATCTGGGTGGTATAGCCCTTGGTTGTCGCGACGGCGATCTCCGGTCCCGCCCAGGTATAGACGGTGTAATCCGCCATCTTGGCGACCGTACTGCCGACAACATTCACGATTGCCAGCGTCTTTGCCCCACGGGCTTTGCACTCCTTCATGGCGGCAATGGTATCCGCGGTCTCGCCGGACTGCGAGATCACGATCAGAAGTGTCTGCTCATCGATCAGCGGATCACTGTAGCGGAGTTCGCTCGCAAGCTGCGTTTCAACAGGAATGCGGCAGAGCTTCTCGAGGGCGTATTTGCCGGCGCATCCCGCGTAATAGGCTGAACCGCAGGCTGTGATCATGATCTTGCGGATATTTGGAAGCGCCGGTATAAGTGCTTTCAGTTCGTCAAAGACGATCCTGCCGTCCTTGATTCTGGGACTGATGGTGGCCTTGACGGCACCCGGCTGCTCCATTATTTCCTTGAGCATAAAGTGCTCAAAGCCGCCTTTTTCCGCGGCCTGCACATCCCAGAGGATGCGTGTGGACTTCTTACGGATCTCCTGACCCGCTCCGTCAAAGACCCGGATGGAGGATCTGGATAGTTCTGCGAATTCGCCATCCTCCAGATAGATGACATTTCGGGTATGATTAACCAGCGCCGTCACATCGGAGGCAAAGAAATTCTCCCCGATACCGAGTCCCAGAATCAGGGGACTGGCTTCACGGACGGCATAGATTTTGTCAGGTTCTTCCGAACAGAGGACGCCGAGCGCATAAGAACCGCGCAGTTGATTTGCGGTCCGGATCAGTGCCTCACGCATATCACCGCGGTAGTACATTTCGATCAGGTGAACGATCACCTCGGTATCCGTTTCGCTTTCAAAATGGTAGCCGTCCCGGATCAGTTCTTCACGAAGCGCGATATAGTTCTCGATGATGCCGTTATGGACCACCGCAAAACGTCCGTCATTGCTCAGATGCGGGTGAGCGTTTTCTTCGGTGGGGGCACCGTGAGTGGCCCAGCGGGTATGACCGATACCGGTTGATCCCGCCATGCACTTACCGTCATGGGTCTTCTCACACAGATTGGCAATGCGGCCCGTAACTTTGCTAAGGGAAATAACGTGATGGTCCATCACTGCGATACCCGCGGAATCATATCCGCGGTATTCCAGCTTTTTCAAACCGTCCAGCAGTATCGGCGCTGCGCTCCGCACACCTGTAAAACCAACGATTCCACACATAATAAACCTCCACAGCATTCATAAATCAGCTTTGAAAGGGACCGCCGGATGTTGCGGCAGGTCCTTATTCTGACGATCCGGCAAAGAAAAAAGGCGACAATCATACCCGTAGATATGAAAGACGCCTTTGCCTTTTTCCACGGACATTATATACCCGGCCGGCACCCTTGTCAAGGCTTTTTTAATAATCTGTGAGGCAGTACGAACGAATAGCCGGCTATTGACAATAATCGACTGCATGGTGTACAATGAACAGGTCATTTCAGATGACCTATTTGAAATAATAACAGCAAGAGGGAGACCGCTATGAATTATTCAAAAGACGAAGTCATGCAGTACGTGATCGAGGAGGATGTTAAGTTTATCCGCCTGGCTTTCTGTGATGTTTTCGGCAGGCAGAAGAATATTTCGATCATGCCGGACGAACTGGAGCGTGCCTTCAGATACGGTATTGCTTTTGATGCCTCCGCGATCACCGGATTCGGCGATGAATCGCATTCAGACCTCTTTCTGCATCCCGAGCCGGAGACCCTGACCTGGCTGCCCTGGCGGCCTGCCCACGGCAAAGTGGTCAGAATGTTCTGCACCATTACCCACCCGGACGGCACTCCCTTTGCGTGTGATACCCGCAATCTCCTTAAAACCGCGGTGAAAGACGCCCGGGATGCGGGATATGTCTTCCGGTTCGGCGCGGAGCAGGAATTCTATCTGTTTGAACTGGACGATCAGAATCGTCCGACCCGTATCCCCTATGATCATGCCGGCTATATGGATATCGCTCCGGATGATAAGGGAGAAAATGTCCGGCGTGAGATCTGCCTGACGCTGGAGCAGATGGAGATCCGGCCTGAGAGTTCACACCATGAGGAGGGGCCCGGCCAGAATGAGATCGATTTCCGCTATAACGAGGCACTCACTGCCGCCGATCATGTGATGACCTTCCAGACGGTCGTCCGGACCATTGCCCAGCAGAACGGATTGTATGCGGATTTTTCCGCCAAACCACTTGAAAACGCGCCGGGTAACGGTTTCCACATCAATATGTCCGTACAGCCGGATGACGGAACGGACAATTTGAACTATATGATCGCGGGTATCCTGGATAAAGCAGTACCGATGACATGTTTCCTGAATCCCACAGAGGAGTCATATCAGCGTCTCGGCCGGATGAAGGCTCCCGGCTATGTCTCCTGGTCAGCCGAGAACCGGTCTCAGCTGGTCCGCATCCCGGCCGCCGAAAAGGAATACAGGCGCGCGGAACTGCGCTCACCAGATCCGGCCGCGAACCCGTATATTGCTTATGCGCTCATGATCTGGGCCGCGCTTGAAGGAATCAGCCGCCGGATGGAGCTGCCCCGTCCGATGGACATCAATCTGTACCGGGCCGATACCGCCGTATTGTCACAGCTTCAACGCCTGCCCGCAAGTCTGGGAGAGGCCAGGGAAGCGGCGGCTTCGGATGAATTTATCTGTCAATATCTGCCCGAGGCGATCCGGAAGATCTATTTGGAGTAAAGCATAGTATTTCCACAAAACCGGAGGAAAGGAGGGATTTTGGTTTGAGCCTTGAGGAACAGTCTTACAGTATGCTGATCGTTTCGTCTTCCGAGAAGCTCGGCCAGGCGTTAAAAGAGATCTTTAATGGGCCGGTTTTCACGCCCGTGCAGAGCGCGGCAAGCGTCAGCGCCGCGAGAAGGGCTGTCGCTGAAAAAGCTTTTGATTTTGTGATCATTAACGCATCCCTCACGGACGACGGATCCATTCCTTTTGCGGAAGATCTTGCGGTAAGCCGGCAGACCGTTGTCCTTGTCCTGATCCACCCCGAACGGTTTGAAGAAGCCTATGTCAAACTGGTCAGGCATGGCGTGTTTCTGCTGCAGAAGCCGGTTTCCAGACTCATCCTGGAAACGGTGTCCGGCTGGTTGATCAGTGCGCGTGAGCGGATCCGCATGACGGAGAAGCAGAGCCTCTCCATCGAAGAAAAAATGCGGGAGATCCGTCTGGTCAACCGAGCCAAATGGCTCCTGATCAGCGAGCTCAAGATGTCTGAACCTGACGCGCACCGTTTCATCGAGAAACAGGCCATGAATCTATGCATCTCCAAAAGGCAGATGGCGGAAGAGATCATCCGGACCTACGGGGACGCCCGGGCGTAACGTATCTTTATCCTTGATTTTTTAATCTGAATAATATATTATTATTTATGAATTTCTGCTTTGGAAGGAGTTTGCCGAATGAAGAGAAGTATTCTACTGATGGCATTATCCCTGGTGCTTGTGCTTATGATGGCTGCGTGTTCCAAGGGAGAAGGAGGGGCCTCCGATGGCGGCAGTGTGTCCGGAAAGGAGCAGGATGCGAAGCTGCCTCCGCTTCCGACACAGTTTACGGAACAGACACCGGAGAATTTTGTAGGAACCTGGATCGCGATGTTCTCAGAAGATACGATTACGATCACAGCCGATGGCAAGGCGGAGATCAACGGCACACCAGTGCGTATCAGGGATGATGCAAAAAATGAAGTCATGATGCTTCTCTATGAAGACTGGGTGAAAATCGAGGACAGTAAATATGCTCAGTTTAAGGATGAGAATGGCAATGGCTATATTTTTGAGGCAGGAATCGTAAATTATAGGGGAGGATTTCTCTATTGCAATTTTGAAGCAAATCCCCGATTCCCTGCCGGTGTTTTCTATAAACAGGGGTCTCCCAATCCTGCTGAAGTATTTTATGGGACCTGGATCTCGGCCTTTGATCCGGAAGAAAAACTCATTTTGAGTAATAAAGGTGAAAGCACTTTTAAGGGCCAGAAGATCGCCGCTGAAGTCAATACAGGAGACATTCGGTTCCTGCATTACGGGGTTGGGAATGAAGATAGATATTCTGTCAGGTTGGATGAGGAGAAGTACCTGATTTCACAGGGGGAAGGCAGGGCACTTTATTATCGGGAAGGAACCGATAATCCTCTGGAGCCGTTCCGCGGCACCTGGACCAGAACGAGCGAAGAGGATCAATCATGGAAGGGTGCGCCGGTGACGGAGGTTACGATCACCGACGATTACAATCTGACAGTCAATGGAGAATCCATTCCGCTTTCATTTGACTTAAGAATAGAACAAGATGCCAGTTATTGGCATTTCAATGGTGAGAATGGCAAAGTCAATGCCCTCTTTCGGGATGATAGATTGAGCCTTAATCTGGAGGGATATGGAGATTATTATCAGAATGTAAAATCTGCCGAGCTTACGACTGATAACTGGCAGGATTTCTTTGAATTGAAGGTCAGCTATTATCTCATTAAAGATGATTGGGGCGATTTCAAAGAGTTCGATTATGCCGCTTTCCTTGTGCCCAAAGAAGGGATTAGGATTTACGGCATTACCGATGGCAGAATGCAGGCGGAAGTGCATGATACGGCCCGCGGAATGATCCACTTTAATACCGGGACGGAAGAGTATACGATCACGGAGTTGACTCCTGAGGGTGAAGAGTATTCCAAAAACTACATGGGAGCCGACGCTGTTTCGGTAGACCGCGGCTTTGATAAGAGATTAAGTGTTAATTCCCATCTGCTTTTTGAGGAATACGGCCTTTACATACAGCTTTATTCGGTTCATAAAGACTTCGTTACGATGGAGGAGAATATGCTGACCGCGCCCGTCCGCACTGAGTTTGACATCGAGGTACAGCGTATCAAGGGCACCTTGTTCTACGGTGAGAAGGAATAAAGGAGAACGAAAACATGGAGCTGACCGCCCCAAAACGCTCAAGCGTTTACAAGTTGGTTCAACTATCGGAATAACAGTAACAAAATCAGGGAGCGGTCTTGTTTCGTGAAGAAGTTTTATGCTATACTTCGCTTGCAAGATGGTACAAGTTTTGCGGAGTACAAGTTTTAGGGTATTTCCTCGCTCCGAGGCAGCAGCTGAAGAGGGAAGGTACAGGAAATGTACAAGCCTGAAGAAAAAGAAAAAGAAGGAGCAGTCCTTAGACCACTCCTTCATAAACCCTTTTTCTAAGCGTTTTTCTTATTTGCCGAAGTATCTTTCCAGAAGTCCCTTGAAAGCCTTCCCGTGTCTTGCCTCGTCGCGGGCCATCTCATGGACGGTGTCATGGATCGCATCCAGATTCAGGGCCTTGGCACGCTTGGCCAGGTCGGTCTTGCCGGCGGTGGCGCCGTTCTCGGCTTCGACGCGCATCTGCAGATTCTTCTTGGTGGAGTCGGTCAGGACCTCGCCCAGCAGTTCGGCGAACTTGGCAGCATGCTCGGCCTCTTCAAAGGCGGCTTTCTCCCAGTACAGGCCGATCTCGGGATAACCCTCGCGGAAAGCGACGCGGCTCATGGCCAGATACATACCGACTTCGGAGCACTCGCCGTTGAAATTCGCACGCAGATCCTCTTTAATATCTTCGGGAGCACCGGAAGCAACGCCGACCACATGCTCGGCGGCCCAGGTCATTTCCTCATCCTGCTTGATAAACTTCTCAGCGGGAGCTTTGCAAATGGGGCAGCGCTCGGGTGCCGCGTCTCCTTCATGAACATAACCGCAAACAGAACAAACAAATTTTGCCATTTCAGTATCCTCCATATCGATGGGATTATCAATTGAGTATCTCTTTTGACAGATCTATTATACCATAACCGGATGAGTTTGGGAATAGGGTTCGATAAATTTTTATCAAATTTGATGGGCCCTAAAGCTGCAGGCAGGCGGCTTACGCTCTTGACGAGGGCGGGCAGGTATGGTATACTCAATTTAAGTTAATCGTGAGGAGGTTCATCAAATGAATAGCTATATCGCAGACTGCGGGCTTGTCAGGGACGATCAGTATGCGGAGACGATGCGGAGTGTGGTTGATCCGTATCTTGCGGAACACGGAGAACAGAGGGAAATTATCTGCAGCGACGGGGCAAAATTATACGCTTTACGATACCGGGCAGATGAGCCGCGCGGGACGGTGATGCTGCTGCATGGCTTTACCGAGAACGCGTACAAGTTCAGCGAAGTCATCTTTGGATTTCTGCAGAACGGCTGGAATGTGGTTGTCTATGATCAGCGCGGGCACGGCAGATCCTCTCGTGATGCGAGGGTGAAGGATCTGCGCGAGGTCAATATTGACCGGTTTGGGCAGTATGTGGAGGATTTGCGGACGGTTTATCAGCAGCTGATGCAGGATCAGCCCAGGCCGTGGGTGGTGTGGAGCCATTCCATGGGCGGCGCAGTGGCGGCGCTGGCGCTGGAGGAGCAGCCGGATGCCTTTGACAAAGCGGTCTTTTCTTCGCCCATGATCGCGCCGTCAACAGGAGGCTTTCCCGTATGGGTGGGCAAGAGCATGTGCTATTTCTTTAAGCTGATCGGCAAAGCACGTGAGCATACATTCCTCTCGCAGCTCCGCGAGGGACGCGAGGCGTTTGAGAATTCCTGCGCAACGGATATCAAGCGCTTTGACTGGTATGAAGATGTCCGCAGTGAAACTCCCGAATTCCAGACCTGCGCACCGACCTACAACTGGACGCTCGAAGCCATGCGGGTTACGCCCCGGATTCTGGCCAAAGGCAAGGTCGAGAAGATACAGATCCCTGTGCGCGTCTATTCGGCCGCACTGGATAATATTGTGCAGATCGAGCCCCAGAAGATTTTTGCCTCCAGACTGCCGCATGGAGAATTCGTCTGCGTGGCGGATGCCAAGCACGAGATCTACCGCTCCGAGGATAAAGTACTCTTCCCGTACTGGGAGGAAATGCTGCATTTTATGGAGCAGTAAGGGCCCCTGACCGGTCCGGGCAGAGCGGCGGTATCGTATGAACAACTGAAAACAGAGCAAAATAAAGACTGCCGCATGATTTGCAATGCGGCAGTCTGTTTTGTATACAGCCGGGATCAGCCGATCGGGATGCTGAAGGCAGGCAGCTCGCTCAGATCGGGAGGCGTCGTGTACGTCGTTTTATCCAGGGCGATACGGCCCTCCATCGTCCAGCCCTTATTCACGGGCATGCCGGCAGCGGCGAGTTCCGCTCCGGACCAGGTCAGGGAGAAGGTCGTGGGAATGTCTTTGCTGACGAGAATATTCTCAAAATGCCCCATGATGGGAGCACCGTCCAGACTGAACTGTCCGCCGAACAGGTAAATCGTTGCATCTGTCTTGTTCAGGCAGAGGAATAGCAGCGTATAGGTATCGTAATTCCCGCTCCATCCGCAGTCCCTGTAATAAAGCGAGAACATGGGAGAATTCAGGAAAGTCGTCCAGGTATCCGGGATGTTCTCGGGATCGTTCAGCGGAGGCACCTCTTCGCAGCCGGGAAGAACCAGCGTATAATCATAGCTCTTACCGGTCTTACCCTGAAGCGTTACACGGAAGTGGTAGTTGATGGACTCCAGTTTATCAATACCCATCCGCTGCAGCAGATCGACGGGGATCATGTGGGTATACTCCATGCTCTCCTGATTGCGGAGCGACTTAATGCTGAAATTGAGGAGAGTTGTCCGGCCGGGCAGGTGGATGCCGTTGATATCCACGGAGTAGTCGATCGAATTATGCACGTCGAAGGTATTATTCGTGACTTCCATCTGGACCATAATATAGTTGCCGACCTGATAGCAGCTCTTCAGCAGAATATCCAGGCCTTTGGGGTCATGGTGCATGTATTCGCCCTCCGGCTGATACATCTCGGAAAGCAGCACGGGAGCGTTCTCATCCACGGGATCCGGCTCGCGGACATAGGCGTAATCCTCCCGGTATAACTCATTGCCGGAGGAGCCGGTGACCGCAAACTGTCCGGACAGATGATAAATGCCTTCCGGCATCTCAGCGGAGATGGGGATCATCGTGGCATCCCAGTTGAACAGATCCACCATATTGATCTGTCCGGGATAGAGCTCGATCGTCTCATCCTCAAAATCCTTTTCGTTGATCCGGCGTTCCCTGCATCGAAGCGTCATGAACTGATCCGTTTTATTTTCGATGATCCATCCGGTCCGCCCGATCCCGACTTCGGCAAGCTCCGGGTGTTCAGACAGATCATACGGATAGATCGCCAGTTCATCTGTTTCCTGACCGGGCTGCGTGAGCAGAGCGGGGGTCTTGTATTCCGTCCCGGAGGGTTCGGAAATCTGAACGGTGATATGCTCTTTATCCTTGAGCAGAACGTTCTCATAATTCTTCTGAGAGACCGTGATCCAGAAATCCAGCCGGTTGATCTCGTAAATACCCATCGCGTGCAGATCTTTGATGGGAATCAGTACGGAAAAACTGTCGACCGTGCCGATGAAGAGCTGATGACGGTTGGATTCGACGGGGATCATGACACCGTTGATGGCAAAAGGAAAATCGATGACCGCGCCGTTGGAAAGGTGTGATACGACGCGGAAGACGAATTCCACATTGTCCGTCCGATGGTTGATCTCTTTCAGGATTATACGGAACATAGCCTTGGAATCCACGACCGTAATATGCTCGAGGTTCTCTACCTCATACCTGTCCGCGGGATAATCCAGAGGATCCAGAAGAATGTCGGGTTCAATGACGGGCTCAGGCTCGGAACTTTCCTCGGGTGCGGAGCTTTCCGCGGCCTGAGAGGACTCAGCCGGCTCCGGGACGGAAGATTCGGAGGAAGGGTTATGCGTGCATCCGGAGAGGATGAGAGCAAGAATCAGAATCAGAGCAAAAATACGGGCATAAATACGCATGGAAAAGCTCCTTTCTCAGCCGGCGGCTGTAAGCCGACGGTAAGCCTCATAATAACGTCTGCCGAACTCACGGCAGGATTCCAGATTGAAGTGCAGCAGGTCGGGATTGCAGGTCAGGCCTTCGGCGGACACATAGGCCATGTGAAGTTCGGACGTGACGATCTTCTGCAGCTGTTCATTGATCAGGCTATAATTCGCATAACGCGGATCGCGATGATTATCCTTCAGATAATCGCCAAGACCTCCGACGATCCAGGGAGTATCCGGCAGATCGAGATCGCGGCGCAGGGAATGTATGATTCTTAAAAATTTATCCGTGTAAAACGGGTATTGATCCGGGCGTGTATCGGACTCGCCCTGATGCCACAGAATACCTTTGATCTCGGAAGAACGCATGGCAAGCTTTGCCTGCATCACCGCGTGATCGTACAGCAGTCCGCCCACTTCCCACTCATCCAGACAGGTGCCGCCATCCGCACACGGGATCAGGCCGACATCGGCATCAAAATCCTTTGAATACAGTTCCGCAAAGGTCTCCGCAAGCGAAATTCCCGAAAACCACCTGTCAAAATTGATCGGATTAAAGGCCTGGCGGAAGCGCCCGTTAACGAGCTTCAGAATCCGCGGATTCTCGACCGGTCTGATCTGATCCAGATGACCGCGCCCCGCCATGTTGGACTGGCCGATCATCAGAAAAGAATGAATCATGCAATTGCCACCTTTCCTCATAAATCAGTCTCATTATAAGCGAATCCTCCGTAAAAAGCAAGCCTGTTCTGAAACTCGCTTGCGCAAAAACCGATCATATAGTATAATATAAGTGAAAAAAGACGGATACCGGACATCGTTTACGAGGAGGTAATCATCATGAAATTAGTGACACAAACCGACTGCATGGCCAAAACCTATGGAGCAGAGGGTGCTGTGGTGAGGCTCGCGCGGGCGGGTTATGACGCGCTGGACTGGTCTTTTTTTGAACTGGCCGGGCCTGGCAGTATCTGGCTGCAGAGTGACTGGCGCGAAAGAGCCGAGGCGATCCGCGACCTGGCGGCGCAGGAGGGGGTATCCATCGTGCAGGCACACGCGCCTTTTCCCTCATCCCGCGGTCTGGAAGCCTATGACGGCATGATCATGGAGAGGATCAGACGCTCCGTGGAAGTGGCATCCATCATGGGGGTACAGCATATCGTCGTTCATCCCAAACATCATTTGCCCTATCTGAGCCACCGCGGTGAGCTGTGGCAGATGAATGTGGACTTTTTTACGTCTCTGATTCCGTTGTGTGAGGAATTCGGCATCCATATCTGCGCGGAAAACATGTGGCAGCGGGATGAATACCGTCAGGTGATCAGAGAATCGATCTGTGCGGCGCCGGAGGAGTTTGCCGCGCTGCTGGATGCCGTGGACAGCCCCTGGATCACGGGCTGTCTGGACATCGGCCACTGTGCGCTGGTCGGAATCGACCCCTGTCACGCGATCCGCATACTCGGGCCGGATCGTATCGCAGCACTGCATGTGCACGATGTGGACTATGTACAGGACCGTCACATGCTGCCCTTTACCGAGAGCCTGGACTGGATATCGATCATGGGCGAGCTTGCCGGGATCGGCTTTGAAGGCAATCTGACATTTGAAGCAGATCAGTTTCTGGCAAAACTTCCTTCTCAGCTTCGCGAGGACGGAGCGGCCTTTATGGTTAAGGTGGGCAGGTTCCTGATCGGCTTATTCGAAGAACACGAAGCATAAGCGGATCAACGGCGGCCGCGGGCTTCCGGGTGAAGCTTGCGGAGGACATATAAAAGGAGGTGTGAAAGCGTGACGGATTATCAACAGGAAGAGCGGATCCGGCAGGGCTGGGAAGCCAGGCGCGGCGAAGATTTGCAGGAACTTCCCGTACAGCCGCCG
The DNA here is from genome assembly GCA_017442535.1 of Bacillota bacterium. Classification (GTDB taxonomy): domain Bacteria; phylum Bacillota; class Clostridia; order Lachnospirales; family Bianqueaceae; genus RUG12817. Next base: position 18,235 of record JAFRZL010000025.1, read on the forward strand.
ATTTTTGAGGGGCATCCGCGGGTGGCCAGAGCCTATTCGAGGTCAATACTGCTTTTCGCGCTGCGCGTGATGGTAAACGGCGAGGAGGAGTTCTATGCCAAGGCGAATGAGAAGCTGCGGGAGCATTGCGAGTTTTACGATGCCAACCGGGATGTGCGGGATGACCGCGACAGTTTCTACTGGCATATCGGGGAGCTTTGCCGTCTGATCCATTACTTTGGCCGGAAGGGAAGCCGTTCGCCCGGAAGGGTCTCGCCCGAGGCGGAGGAGGCTTTTTACCGCATGGCTCTTTCGTACTGCCATGACATGAGCAGAATTGCGGACGCTGCCTGGGAGAATCTGGCGACCTGGCGTATCTATGAGAGCGAGAACCATCATATACAGCGGGATTCGGCGCTGTGGCAGCTGATGTGGCTGCTGATCGGCCGCGGGATGGGCGGCGCCGTGATGGGGGACGGATACAGTCTGCAGACCCATTTTGCGGCCTGGACCGATTTCTTCAAAGAATGGCTGAGGGAACGCCCCCGCCGCGGGATGCTGGTCGAAGTGCAGAGCCGCTGCTACGGGATCGAAACGCTGAAGAATATTTACCCTCTGTACGATTTTGCGGAGGATCCGGAGCTTGCGCGCCTCGCAGGCAATTTTATCACACTCTTCTGGGCACTCTGGGCGCAGGAGCAGATCAACGGCAACGCCGGAGGAGGGCAGAGCAGGATCTATCCGGAGTCTTCGCGGACGACCGATTCCGATACGCTGCACTGGGCCTGGTATTATGCGGGTATCGGGCAGATGCACCGCCCGGACGAGATGGATTATATCTGCCTGGACGGAACCTGGCGCATGCCGCAGATCCTGGTGAAGATGATCCGTGAAACGGAAAAGCGCGGTGTTTACGAGACCTGGATGCGCTCACCCGGCTATGCCATGCCGGATGATAACTATCCGTTTTATCACGCAGACCCGGAATGGGGACGGATCAACCGTTATAGTTACTGCACACCCGATTATATCCTGGGGACGCAGATGTACCGGCAGACATCGAGCGACCATTGGCTGCTGATTTCGTCTCAGAACCGCATGCAGGGCGTGACCTTCGGCGTGCCGGACGCGCAGATCCTGCCCATGCCGGTGCCCGGAGCCATGCATAATCTGCACTCGCGGATCCCCAATATTACGTTCAATGCATTCTGGAGCATGCAGCGAGAGGGAACACTGATTACACAGCGTAATCACGACTGTACGGACTGCGGCAGAATGCGTGTCTGGCTGTCCGAAGCGGGAGGCGTGGACCACGCCGAAGAAGAGGGCGGATGGCTCTTTACACGCTGCGAAGGCGGTCTGTGCGCGATCCGTGTCCTGAGAGGAGCCTTCGCGCTGGTACCCGCAGGAGAAGCCTATGCCTACGATCCGGAGGCGCCCTGGGACGCACCTGTCTGCTGCGAACATCCGGGTCATTTTCTGATCTGCGAAGACCCCTTTACACCGGTGATCCTGGAAACAGGACGGCTATGCGATTATGGCAGCGAAGAGGCCTTCCGCCGTGCCGTGCTGGCACTGCAGCCAAAGATGCAAGATGGAATCCTGCACTATCACTCCCTGTACGGGCATGATTTTGTCATGAACGTGGAGCAGGACGGAGAGGCCACGATCGACGGCGAGGAATTCGTCCGCAAGATCCCCTGGAGCTTTTACAGTCCCTATGTCCGCCAGCTCTGGCTGGGCGGCGAAGCGGTGATCACATTTGACGGTGAGGAACTGCGCCTGGCTTTCTGAGACCGGCGGAGGGAGGAATTAATCGGATATTATAGCTTCCGGCTGTAATAGGGGAAAGTCTATGCACGTGCATAGGTTTTGCGGACGATCCCTATGCATGTGCATAGCTTTTGCGGGTGATCCCTATGCACGTGCATAGCTTTTGCAGACAATCTCTATGCACGTGCATAGGTTTTGCGGGTGATCCCTATGCACGTGCATAGGTTTTGTAGACAATCCCTATGCACGTGCATAGCTTTTGTGGACGATCTCTATGCAGGTGCATAGCTTTTGCGGACGCTTCCTATGCACGTGCATAGGTTTTGCAGACGATCCCTATGCACGTGCATAGCTTTTGCGGGTGATCCCTATGCATGTGCATAGGTTTTGCAGAC
>JAFRZL010000026.1 GCA_017442535.1 Bacillota bacterium
AAGAGCAAGCGGTGGATTTGGCAGCACAGGAGAATGACATGTACGAATTTGCGGAAGCTATAACGGAGGAAAAAGATGAAAGATTACGAAAGAATAAAAAAGATACTCAATGATTATGAAGAAGTAAGAAAAAAGTCGCACTATTCTTACCATTCTGATTTTGAAACAGCGCTTGAAAAACTAAATGTCCTTGGCTTAGAATGGGGAGATCCATTACCGTCCGGAGATTTTGCCGTTGTTACTGGCAATTACTACTTAACTAATAGTGCCTTAAAATACAAGGCAGATCCTTTTAAGTATTATATTTCATGGAACAATGGCAACATTGGCAGATTACAATTTATAGGCAGCGGTTCTGTAGGTTATGATGATGTACTGCCTGAATGGAATGATTTTTTGAAAGAAATGAGAGATGGGTGTGTAGATTATGATCCTTTTAATTGCCATATCATTTACGACATCAAGAGGGGATTAGAAGTGATGGGTAATTATAAAAAGTTGTGTGAACAAACACGAGAAAAAATGAAACAAAAAATAAGAGCAAAAGAAATTGAGGCTCTTCAAAAAAGATTAGAAGAAATACAAAACGAACAATAAAATCAAAAAAGGAGGATATACAATGAGAAAAACGGAGGCGTAGATATGAGCAGGAAGCATTATGGAGATTATAAGGCAAGGAGGGCTTTAAAAGCGGTATCAACTGTGATTGAATACCTAAATGACGAAGAGTCTTTAGCTTCAAATACGGAATGGGTAGATACGAAGGGATATGCGATGGATTGTGATTTGGGATGTTTTTACGAGGGACTGGGGAATTTTAGAAACTTGCTTGTAAAAAGACTGCGCAAGGCAGTTCCACGATACAGGCAAGCATGTGAGGAATTTTTTGAAGATAGGGGAGGTGAGTAGGATGAGTGATTTGATCTCAAGACAGACGGCGATTGACTTTATAGATGCGGGGCATCTTTGCAATCCAAACGAGCCAAGATGGAGCGATAACGAGGTTGTGAACTTTCTGAGAAGCAGACCATCCGCACAGCCGAGGCCGAGAGGTAGGTGGGTTCCCAACTACATCTACCATTACGAAGATCGGTTCGTCTGCACGGCGTGCGGAAGAAGCTACAAAGTGGATACGCGCATGGGCAAGCCGATATGGGACTTTTGTCCTAACTGTGGGGCCGACATGAGGGGGGAACAAGATGAGCGATCTAATTGACAGACAGGCTTTATACGAGAGGGCGGCAACCCTTGAAGCACAAGCTCTTGATTATGTTGGAAAGCTGATCGAAAGAGACGGTGACGAGGTAAGTACGGAATGGAGGATATGGTCAGCTATTCTGACTGAGCGGACAGCATTCAAGCATGATGTTTTTGATGCCCCATCCGCACAGCCAGAAATCATAAGGTGCCAAGATTGTAAGCATTGGGATACAGCATGGACACCTGACTGGTCTCATGACCATCACTATTGTCCCATGATAGACGGAGTTTGCAAAGGCGATTTTTACTGCGCAGATGCGGAAAGGAGAGAGGAATGAACGAAAGAAAAATGATTTATCTGGACGATGCGATTGATGCTATATGCAAACATGGGACTGATTTAGAGCGCCGTGGTATACTGGTACTTGCCCTTGTCGAGCATAAGCAAATGACGATTGATCTTTTGGAGTCTTTGCCATCCGCGCAGCAGTGGCACGTTATTAAAAAGCGTCCTATGACAAATGACGAGCGCATAGAATTGTCAGAAAGGATCGGTTATGACATAGAATACGAAGATGCATTTATGTATTCTAACTTGCCAGAGGATGGGCAAGAAGTGTTGACTTGTAGCAGCTATGGCAGTATCAGAATTGATACGTTTGAGAATGATCCTGACTACGGTTGTTCTTTTGAAGAAAATGGTGATATGGATGGCATTGTTGCTTGGATGCCACTTCCGGAAGCGCGGAAAGGAGCAGACGATGACTGACGATATCATCAGTAGGAAGGCGGCGATTGATGCGGTGGCAGAATTGGCATCAAGCATGTCGGTGTGTATAAGCGTTGATGAGTGTCACGGGATGAAGCGGATGCAAGGCATGGCAGTAAGAGCATTGGAAGAGTTGCCGTCCGCACAGCTGTGGGTTCCAATGAGTGAGAGACCGCCGGAAGAGGATGGACGATATCTGACTATTACCATATCTGGATGGCAAGAAGTAATCGACTATGCAAATCATTATAGCGATGTTGATGAGTTCGATCTTCCTCAAGATAAAGGTGGTTGGTACAAGTATGATTCAGAATACGGCTATTCTGAGTACGCAAATATGGTTGTCGCATGGATGCCAATAGAGCCGTGGAAAGGGGAGAAAGAATGAAGATTGTTGATTTAGATGATGATCGGAATTGCTTCTGTGGGGATAATGGTGACTACGAAAATTGGAACATTGACCCCGAAGCAATTATTGAGATTGTGCGGTGTAAGTATTGTAAGTATTATTGTACTGGCTTGTTCTGCAAAAAATGGGCAGACTTGCACCCATATGCCGAGACATATCCGATGGTAAGTTCAAACGGCTTCTGCCATTTTGGAGAAAGGAGAATCGAAGATGACGAAACTTGATTCAAACGAAATTATCAAACTGTTGGATAACTTGATAGGGCAAACAGAGGCTGTTGGAGATTCTGCACAAGACGAGCAGATCGAAAAGAATCTGGCGACTTTGATTGATGTAACGAACTGGTGCTTGGAAAGCGTGTTTCAATCTTCTCAAACGTGCGGAAGAGCAGAAGGCAGTATGCATCGAGTAGGATGGAGAGCAAAGTCTGCTCTGTTTGAGTGGGAACAATGGTTGGAGGGGCTGAGTTATGGCTGAAGAAAGAATCGCAATCATTGATGGATGCCTTTACAACGAGGAAACAGGCGAGGCTTGCATCTCAGCCAAGTTTGGGCCGGAGATTGTGCGGTGTAAGGACTGCAAGCACTATCAATTTGCAGACAACAGAGCATTCGGGATGCCTGTTAAAATGTGTGAGTGGTTCGGATTTGAGGACGTTGACGATGACGATTTTTGCAGTAGAGCAGAAAGGAGAGAGGGATGAACCCAGTTGAAATAGTCTCCTTCGTTTTCACGGTAGCTTGCTTCTTTGCTGTATCGTGGATCTTGGACAAGCAAAAGGAGCAGATCGAAAAATGGGATCATGCATTCGATGATTGGATCAAAAGATTGGAGAGGTTGACATATGAGCGTTTTAATTAAGGACATGGAAATTCCAACGGATTGCCTTAACTGCGCAACAAAACACAGGTTTTACAAAGAGTTAGATTGTATAAGTCTTGTTGGATTCGTTGATGTAAATGGTGCGGTAGCATTTTCTGAAAACAGACATCCGCATTGTCCACTTATCGAAGTACCAGCACTGCAGAGCGATTTAATCAGCAGGCGGGACGCTATTGCTACGATTAAAGAGCTGCCCACTTACGCGCAGCCGGAGATCATAAGGTGTAAGGATTGCATACACAACGGCAGCGTGGATACGGATTGTCCGATAAGTTGGAACGGGAAAGAGTATTGCAGTTTTGCGGAAAGGAGAACCGATGGACGATCTAATCAGCAGGAAAGCGATAATGAAAGAGTTTGCCGATTTTGTAAGAGAATCGAACAACAGTGACTTTGCACGAACACCGACATGGAATGATGCGGTTTCGTTGGTTGAGTCTATGCCATCCGCACAGCCGGAGAGGAAGAAGGGAAAGTGGGTTCAATCAGCCCTCGATAACGATTTTTTGACCTGCTCAAATTGCCAAGTGGAAAAATTGAAAATGAGAATGGCCTACAGAAAAGAATACGCCAACCTTTTTCTGTATTGCCCGTGGTGCGGAGCGGATATGAAAGGAAAAGATGATAAACGATGAGTATATGCAAGCACAAAAGCAACGACGGTCTATGCCTTTTGCATAGTGAGCCGCTTTATAAAGAACCTTGCCACGAGGGGCCGTGCCATGACTATACCGCCATGACCAACGCCGACCGCATCCGGGCAATGTCGGACGATGTTGATTTGGCATTGTTTCTGGATGATGTAAGGAATGACGGCTTCTTCAAAGGGCAGAAATATCCGTATAGTAAATTTGGCTGGCTCGACTGGCTGAAACAGGAGGTAAACGATGGAAATTAAAGAAGCGATAGAAATACTTACACGCTTGCGATTTGACGATGACGATATTAGTATTGCCATTGAAAAAGCAATCTACGCATTGGAGAAGCAGATGCCGCAAGACGCAAGAATTCTGAGCATGAGCCAAGCAGAGGGTTGTGTGGGATATTGGGTATGCCCTGTGTGCCGTAGTGGATGGGGCGATGAATTTGAATATTGCCCTGAGTGTGGGCAGAAAGTGAGATATGCAGATGAGTGACTTAATTAGTAGACAAGTTGCGGTTGATGATTTGAGAAGCAAAGACCCGTCGCAGGTCTGGGATACGGCAGATGTCGAGGTATGGGTCAATGCATTGCCATCCGCAGAGCCTGAGATCGTGAGATGCAAAGATTGCAAGCACTTCCACGAGAATGTGTTTGGAGAAGAAATTGGTATTGGCGCACCATATGATAATTTGATTGTTGGTCATTATGGCTGCAGTAGGCTCGCAGGAGATAAAGATATGATTTATATGAAACCTGATGGTTTTTGTTCATTGGGAGAAAGAAGGGGAGAAGAAAATGGACACAACGACTCCATATCCAAATAATCATCACGCTTGCATTTACAGGCTTCCTTGCGGTATTTGTACAAGGACGAATACTGTATGTCCATTACAAGGGTTTAACAATGATCCTTATATAGTTAGCGTCTATGCAGCTCCAGGTCCTCCAACCCTTTGGAATTCTCCAACTACAATTACGACTACAACCATTACAACAAAAGGTAGTAAAGATGAAGGAGAAATAAAATGACTAACACAACACATGAATCCGAGCCTTGTGGCTATATTAGTAAGATTATGGTAGGAGGAAGACTCTATAAATTAAGGTGCGAAGTTGTTGAAGTTAATCCGATTGTATGTAAAAAATGTGGAGCATCTTTTGAATTAAAATATGGTGAAGGTAGATGCGAACATTGCGGAACATACTATACTACAAAATTTGAGTTGGTAGAAAAATCATAAAGGAGTAAAAAATGGCTGATTATATTTACGAGCAAGAGGCACCGGAAGATACATTTAAATCAAAATGTATAAACTGTATTTACACTTCACAACCTAATTTTTGCGAAATTTGGCGTGAATATGTGAGCCAAGACGATCATTGTGACTATTGGAAGGAGAAACAAAATGATCAACGATTCGAAAGTCTTTCAACAAAAAAACCTTAAATATATTCGCATACTTTGCGGATTAACACAAGAGTCATTAGCAGCAGAATTAGATTGTGCCATTCAGACAATCCGGAACTGGGAGCTTGGAATTGTTTCAATGTCGCACATTCAAAAGCTTGGTTTCCTGTATTGGCTTTGGGAATATGTCGAAAACGATGACAATAAAAGCTACGGATTAACAGGCAGCTTGATTTACGATTTGGTTTATGAAGATGACACTTGTGGAGACAATGATGACGCTATGTTAATCAGGGGTAAAATAGATGCCATGCGAGAAAAATGCGGCACGAAATGCCACCCGACAATTATTCGCCAAAAATCAATTAAAGCATATCAAAGGAGTAAAGACTATGAAAATTATCGACTGGGAGCGTAAAGGCAATTTGGTTCGATTCTACCTCGGCAAAGACGATCTCAAGGAATGGTGGGGGGATGATTGGGACGATACCCCTTACGAGCATAATGCCGGAACAGTATATGATGAATATGTTTCCGGCCACACAGATATTTGTTTCCCTTGGGACTATACTGTTTTGGAACCGTGCTGTGGCATCTGGAACAGTCCATATTCAAAAAAAGATATGATACGTTGTAAAGTTCCTTGCGTCATCGTTGCTCCTCTTGATCCGGATTCTTTCGATCCATCTTTTCAAGAACTTGTCGGGGCAAAAGATGGCTCCGGTATAGTAAAATATTACTTTGGCGACCAAATGGAGCCAACAGAGGAGGTGATTGTATATGAATAATGCTGATAGAATTCGCTCAATGTCAAATGAAGAGCTTGCCGCATTCTTGGTTTCAATTGCTACTGGGAATTTTGAAGAATGCTCTTTATGGGAATTATACGGAGAAGATGAAGCGCTATATTGGTTAACAGACTATTGGGAGGAAACGGAAGATGATAATTCACAATCGTATTAAATGCAATCTCTGCGGAGACATTATCGAAAGCGAAGACGTTCATGATTTTAAGTGGTGCAAATGCGGCACAGTTGCAGTAGATGGCGGTAAAGAATATTTACGTCGTTGTTTCAAAAATTCAAAAGATGACTATTTAGAAATGAGCGAATGTATAAACATTCAAAAAGAAGATGAGAAAAATTAACTTTGACCCAATTGTGGATAAGTTATTACAACTCTGTAAACAAAATGAAAGGCTTGCAAAATGGAACAGGGACTTATGGATCTAAAACAGTTTGCGGCTTATTCTGGAATGGGCATGACAAAAATTCGGGAGCTTATTACGGCTCCCGAATGTGCCTTCTCCTTAAAGATAGGCGGCAAGTGGTATATCTCTATACAGGATTTTGATGATTATGTCCAAGAACAGATCATTAAATCTCATGAAAAATGTGCGAAAAGAGGTGGAAAAAGATGGCTAAAAGTGTTATAATGTAGGTGTCTATGATCCATCGTGCAACTCACAGAAAGGAGTGTACATGATGGGAAGAAAACTAATAAGAGAACTGCCTAAAAACATAAGGCGTAGAGTGGATGGGAGGTATGAGGCTAGAGCAAAAATAAACGGAATAGATATTGATTTGATAGGCACAAATTTGGGACAACTTGAAGAGGATTTTAAAAAAGCCAAAGCGGCCGCCATGAAAGAAAACGGCAATCAATATATTAAAGAGCTTGTAAAAGACCTCACGCTTGATGAATGGTTCGAGTTTTGGTTGGAAAAGTATTATAAGCCCAAAGTGCGCCAAATCACATATCAATATGCGATCTATAAGTATAATGCGTTTCTAAAACCAATCGGCCATTTAAGGATTGGACTTATTCAGGAATCTCATATCAGAGCGTGTATTTCTAGGAGAAAAAAAGTAAAGCAATCTACAGTTAATAACCAGTTTAACCTTGCCAACAAACTCTTCCAAAAGGCTGTCCAGAAAAACATTATTTCATCAAATCCATGCGAAGATATTGTTTTACCAAGGAATGAAGCACAAAAAGAAAAAACATCTTTGTTGGATTCGGAATTAGAGAAAATCAAACAAGCATTGGTTTCAAAATGGTATGAAGAAATGTTTCTGTTAATGATGGCCACAGGAATGAGAAAGGGTGAAGTATGTGCTATATGTATTTCAGACATTGATTGGGAAAAAAAACTGTTAACGGTGCAAAGGAATATGAGTGTGGTTAAAGGCAACATTTATGCTATAACGCCAACAAAGACCGAAGCCGGAATCAGAAAAATCCCAATTAATAACGAGATTTCAGAAATACTACATACTGCCATCAAAAAGCGCAATCAAATATCTGCTTCAAAAAAAGAATATGATGGTTTGTTGTTTTTGAAACAGAATGGGAATCCATATAATGGAAGAGACATTTCGTTCTATTCAAAAACAATCTCTCGCTTGTCCGGCGTTAATTTTACACCACATCAACTTAGACACACTTTTGCTACACGATGTTATGAAGCGGGCGTTGATCCTAAAATAACGCAGAAGATTCTTGGGCATAAAAGTATTGACACAACACTTGATGTTTATACGCATATTTCTCAGGAGAAAACTCAAAATGAATTATTGAAACTCGAAACTTGCAAAATGGACGCAGCTTCGATTAACGAGACGACCCTTCAGACCATTGCAATCAAAATATTAAAAGGTGAAAAGTTGGGTCAAAAAGAATATGCAGCTTTACTTTTTGGCTTAAATAAATGATTTGAGAGGTGTACCACACATTCCATGCGAGATGTGATATAATGACTCAAAACCCTTACAGGAGGAGAGATTATGGATTATAAGAAGGATTTTATCCGATTCATGTGTGAGTCCGGCGTGCTGACCTTCGGTTCTTTTACGCTGAAGAGCGGCCGCGTCGCCCCTTACTTTGTCAATACAGGCAATTACCGGACAGGCCGTCAGATCGCGAGACTGGGCGAGTTCTATGCCGCGTGCATCGAGGATCATGATCTGAAGCCGGAAGTAGTGTTCGGCCCCGCGTATAAAGGAATCCCGCTGTGCATTGCGGCGGCTTCCGCACTGGCAACGCGGTACGGACGGGACGTCGAGTATTGTTTCAACCGTAAGGAGGCAAAGGATCACGGTGAGGGAGGACTGCTTGTCGGCCATCAGCTTAAGGACGGAGAACGTGTGGTAATTACCGAAGACGTGATCACATCCGGCGCCGCAGTACGTGAAACGATGCCGATTCTGCAGGCCGCCGCCCGGATCGAACCGGCAGGGATGGTCATCTCCGTGGACCGCATGGAACGCGGTAAATCCGAATTGTCCGCTGTGCAGGAAGTCTATCGTGATTTTGGCTTAAAGGTTTATCCGATCGTCACGATTCACGATATTATCGAAGCCTTGAGGGACGGGGATGTTCCCGGAGGGGAGTATCTGCCGCAGATGCTGGCCTATCGCGAGCAATATGGCGTCTGATCCATTCTCCGTCCACAGGGCTTCGATCATGACCATGCCCTGCGGACGGAAGGAAAGGGTATCAGAATGCGACGCATTGTCACGCTTAAAGAACGCAGGCAGCTTTATCATTTATACGAGCAGGAGCTCCCGCTGAGGGAGATCGCTGACCATATGGGCTTTAGCGAACGTCAGATCCGCTATGAGCTAGGCCGCGGATTCACCGGCCAGAGAAATGAATACGGACGCCCGGCCTATGATCCGGTCCTGGCGCATCGTGATTATCATGCCAAGAGCTTCCGCAAGGGATAGACGAATGGCTGAGGAACTGCGCAGCACCGGAAAGAAGTTCAGAGATCGTGCAGGGCTTATTTTTGCCGTCGCGGCCGAACTTGAGGATCAGATCTCCGACGTCCGTGAGAAAAAACAATTGCTGCGCAGCCGGATCGAAGGTGGGCTTCCCGTGCTTAAAGAACGTGTCTGCCAGTCTGCAGCGGGGGACAGGATCGCGAGCTATGTGTCTGCGCTGGAAGAGCTGGACCAGCAGGAGGTACGGCTAACCAGGCGTGCAGAGGAGATCAACCGCAGGATCGAGATAGCACTGCTTGGCATGGAGGAGAAGGAGGCCCGCTGCCTTGTCCGCGAGTTTGCGTGGAAAGGCGCAAAATGGCTGAAGTCCGGCCATGTTTCCGAAGAAGCGGAGGCCGCCGGTCTGCACTTTCTGAAACTGTGGGCGGAGGAACCCTGCACCATGGAACGTGCCATCCGTTGGGATAAGCTGCGCCGGATGATCCTCGAGCAGAATGGCAATCTGAAGCAGGAACTGCCGCGGCTCACCGGTAAATCCTACGCTTTGACGGTAAAGACGCTTCGTCTCCTGCGGCTGATTCCGTCCCTGCGCAGCCTGATGATCCGGACTCGCGCCAGCTTATTCTGCGGGTGTGAACTGGCTGCGCTTGACCCTGATGCACAGTTGCGGGCATACGGGGAGCTTCAGAAAGATCCCTCCCTTGTATACAGCCGGCAGGCAATCATCGATCTATGCGCTGCGATGCGCGTCCGCGGGAAAGCATAACCGGAGGCCTGGGCGTGTCAGAGGCCTGATCATTAGCCCATGATTCATCAGGTATATCTATTGAAAAACAGACGGAAAGGGTTGGTTTTGATGCAGGAGCAGCTGGATGTGTTATGCATCGGAATGGCATTGGTAGATTCGATCATCAAAGGCTTCGATCCGGAGCCTGTTTCGGCATCGGGATACCGGGCGGTGTCAGGATCGCTGAATGTCGGCGGCGAGGCGGTGAATGCTGCGATGGCGTCGGCAAAATTGAAAATGAAAACAGCGATTATGTGTTCTCTTGGTGAAGATCAGGCGGGGGATATGATCATCGCGGCACTGGAACGCTGCGGAGTCCGGACTGATCGGATATTGAGGTCGGCGGAGCATCCGACACCGGTCACCACCATGTTCGTCAGGGATGACGGAACGCGAAAGTCCATCACAAACCAGGCGCACCGTTATAATTTTCACCCGGAGCACTATGCCGCTCAGACCGCTGATGCGAAAGCATTGCTGCTGGGGTCCCTTTTCCGTGCGCCGTTTGATGAGTCAGAAATTCTCAATAAGCTTCTCAAGCAGGCTAAACAGGCCGGGCAGCTGATCTTCGCCGATACTAAGCTGCCTAATTTCCGCAGACTGGGGATGGAGGATTTCAGCGAGAGCTGGCCGCTGATCGACTATCTTACTCCGAACGAAGACGAGGCCCGCTTTTTCTCGGGCAAGGATGATCCGGAAGAGATGGCGGATGTTTTTCTTAAGTATGGAGTCCGGAATGTCGTGATCAAGCTTGGTGCAAAGGGGTGCTATTTCAAGAATGCAAAGACGAGTATCCGTATGCCCGCTTTCGATATTCCCGCGGTCGACGCAACAGGTGCCGGCGACAACTTCCTGGCCGGGCTTGCGTCGGAGCTGCTGCGCGGCGAGTCCATTCATGAAGCCATTATCTTCGCGAGCGCCTGCGGCGCGATCTGCACGACTGCGGTAGGGGCCGGCACTGCTTTGGAGAGCAGAGAGCAGGTACTGCAGTTTCTTCGGGATCATAGTGTTTAACAACGGCTGCCCGGGCTTTTCCGGTCAACCATTTTGTTATTCTTTGGAGGCGAAAGGCAGGACTTTTCATCGCTTCTGCCGGACAGATTATCTGCCATAAGTCGGTTTTTTGGCTTAAATATGAGGGAAAACAGGCCTTGCAGACTCTTTTGCAAAACTCATGAAAACTTCCTTAAAAGTTGAAAAAAAAGCTTGACTTTGTGAAATGCTTGTGGTAAGATAGTATTCGTCGCTGAGGTAAGCGGATCACGCAAGAATTCTGCGGATGTGGCGGAATTGGCAGACGCACTAGATTTAGGTTCTAGCGCCCATGGCGTGGGGGTTCGAGTCCCTTCATCCGCACGCTTATGTCCTTCCTGCCGGAGTGGCGAAACTGGCAGACGCACAGGACTTAAAATCCTGCGGTCCTAACCGACCGTACCGGTTCGATCCCGGTCTCCGGCATTGCCCCATTACCTTTGCCCAGATAGCTCAGTAGGTAGAGCAGCGGACTGAAAATCCGCGTGTCACTGGTTCGATTCCGGTTCTGGGCACTTCCATTGAACTCATGCGGGTGTAGTTCAATGGTAGAACACCAGCCTTCCAAGCTGGTCACGTGGGTTCGATTCCCATCACCCGCTTCTGCGCGCATAGCTCAGCTGGATAGAGCGTCTGGCTACGGACCAGAAGGCCGCGGGTTCGAATCCTACTGCGCGCATCCCGCACAAACCGCTTGTTTAAGCCAAAAACAAGCGGTTTTGTTTTATCTTAATGTGCATAAACTGCGGTTTAAGAGACAATTTTGCAGCATACAGCTATCTTTCTGTTCTGAAATTATACAGAATCATTAAACGATATTTGACATATTCAGAAAAAAGTGATATGCTAAATTTAGTATGATAATCAAAAGGAGCAGGGATATTGTCTGCGGTTCAAGTTTCCAAAGTGCTTCCAAAACTTATCCTTGCTACTGCATTGCTGGGATGGCAAAGTCTGTAAATTTGCGTACAGGCAGGTGATAGATGAAATGGGAAATATGCATCTTATCGACAGAGTAAGTATTTGCAAATCGTTCGTATTTGAACGGTTCAACGGGATCCCGGATCAAAAATGGCGCACAAGGGCTATCTACCATTCACATGCTGTTTCGCTTCTATGCGTTCTGCTTGCAAGAAAACGGTGCCTGGATCCGGAGATCGCGACTATCGCAGGCCTTCTCCATGATTTCTACGCCTATGAGCAGATGGATTATACCGATCACGCGCATAGAGGCGCCGTGCGGGCAGGAGAAGTGCTGGAGGAGCAGGGATGGACCACAGAAGAGGAGAAAGCGCAGATCATGTCAGCCATTTATCACCACGATGACCTTATGACGGAGGATGATCCTATGGACGAGATCCTGAAAGATGCTGACCTGATCGATAATTCCATGAGCAACCCGTCGCGGGCGGTCAGACCGGATCAGGTGCCGAGAATCGTGAAAATCTGCCGGGAGTTGGGCCTTCCGCTCCGCGAATGAATGTCGGAGAAATCATTTATAAAAGGGGGAAACATTATGCTGCCAACCATTAGAATCGGAACACTGGAGGTTACACGTCTGATTGTAGGAGGAAATCCTTTCAGTGGCAACAGCCATGTCAACGCGGAATTGAGTGAGGCGATGCGTGATTATTTCACGACTGCCAGGATCAAAGAGACACTGCACCGGTGCGAGGAATTTGGCATCAATACCATGCAGATGCGCGGCGACTCTCACATTATGCGGATCGTGCGGGAATACCGTGCGGAGGGAGGAACAATGAAATGGATCGCGCAGACCGCTTCAGAATTCCTCTCCTATGAAGGAAATGTCCGGCAGATCGCTGCGGCGGGAGCGGATGCCATTTATCATCACGGTACCAAGACAGACTCGCTGTTTAAGGAAGGTAAGTATGAAGAGCTCAGAGAGCGCCTGGCCGTGCTCAGAGATACGGGCCTGCCCGTAGGTCTGGCCACACATATGCCGCAGGTGATCGAATATGCCGAAGAACATAACTGGGACGTCGATTTTTACATGGGCTGCGTCTATAATATCAGCCGCCGCGACCGTGTGAGCAGTGCGATCACAGGAATTGCCAACTCGGATGAACCGTTTTTTGAAGAAGACATCCCTGTGATGTATGACAGGATCCGCAAGACGAATAAGCCCTGTCTGGCCTTTAAGATTCTGGGGGCCACCAGACGCTGCCAAAGCCAGAAAACGGTACGGGCCGCATTCCTGGAGGCTTTCCGCGAGATCAAGGATTCCGACGGCGTCATCGTGGGGATGTATCCCAAGGACATCGATCAGGTGCGGCTTAACTGTGGCTATACCGAAGAAGCTCTGGGCCTGAGATGATGTTCCGGGAACCTACGTCTCCCGACCCTGCCTTCGGGGAATTGTATGAGAAAGCGGTCTGCTATATTGAGGAGCTCTTTCGCGGCAATTCCGGAGGCCATGATGCGGAGCATACCCTGCGGGTATATCACAATGCGCAGCTGATCGCCGAAAATGAGCCCGGGTGCGACAGAGAAATCGTTATGCTGGCGGCCCTTCTGCATGACGCGGATGATGACAAACTCTTTCACACCGAGAATAACCGGAACGCAAGATCTTTTTTAAGGGATAATCATGTGCCAGAGGAGCGGATCGACAGGATCTGTGAAGCGATCAATTCGGTATCCTTCAGCCATAACCGGGACAGGATCCCGGAGACAGCCGAAGGCAGAATCGTGCAGGATGCGGACCGGCTGGACGCGATCGGTGCCGTCGGAGTCGCCAGGACTTTTGCCTACGGTGGGGAACACGGCCGGCCTCTTCAGGCTTCCGTGCAGCATTTTTACGACAAGCTGCTGCTGTTAAAGGATAGAATGAATACGGAGATGGGAAAGCGCCTTGCGGCGAAAAGGCATGCATTTCTGGAGGCATTTCTGGAGGAACTGGACGAAGAATTACGGTTTTAGAGCTGAGCAGGTATTTTCCCGCAACTGCCGGTTGCTTGCGGGCACGCAGTCACTTTGCTATAATGAGTGGCAAGGAGGTGTTACTAATGAACACAAAGGATATCTTACATGAACTCAGAGTCAGAAGTGGTCTGTCCCAGGACGATCTGGCGGGGAAAGTATTTGTGACCAGACAGGCAGTATCGCGTTGGGAAAACGGTGAAACGGTCCCCAATACCGAGACGCTTAAATTGCTTTCAAATCTCTATCAGGTTTCGATCAATACGCTGCTGGGGTCGCCGCGCAGGCTGATCTGCCAGTGCTGCGGGATGCCGCTGGAAGATGGGATCCTTGGCAAGAATAAAGACGGTTCGCTGAACGAGGATTATTGCCAGTGGTGCTACGCGGACGGGACCTATACCTACAGCGATATGGATAATCTGATCGACGTCTGTGTCAAACACATGGTGAACGATCAGTTTACCGAAGAGCAGGCGCGCGCCTACATGAAGCAGGTACTGCCTAATCTGGACTACTGGAAGCGTTATCAGGAACTTGGCGATGACGGAGAATTCGAGGCTTTTAAGCAGCAGCTGATCCGGGAGATCAACGACCTGCATATCGAAGGAATGCCCAAATTGGAACGGCTGAACGCCCTTGTCGGCAGTTATGTGAATCTGGAGTACCGGCTGCCCGGCGGGAATAAGGTGAAATTCCTGGATGACCAGACGACGTATCTGGGCAACCAGCTGGAATCGGAATTAGGCGGAGACAGATGCTTCGGCGTGCTGGCCAATATGGATTTCATCCTGATCTGCACTTACGGAGAAGGAGGATCCGATCCGGAACTTGTTCTGTACAAAAAGAGATAGTATAACGGGTTGACATTTTTCGGGCCGGGATATATAATACAAACGATCATATATTTCTTTGAAGGGAGAATTACGGTATGGAAATTGAGAATAAAGTCGCAAGACTGGCAAGGAATACCGGACCGGCGAGATTCTTTATCCCGGTGGGAATTATTCTGATTGCTTTCGGGATCTTCATGCTTATGTTTTTCAAGTCCGGGAACTTCAAGGAGGCGCCCGGCAAGGTGACTTCGGTCACCGAAGTGGGGTACGAAACGACGCAGGAGAATCATTCGGAGATGCAGTATGATGTAGGTGTTTCCTATAAGGTCGACGGCAAGGAATACGCGGGTGTTTTCCCGAGTATGACCGGAAAGTTTACGGTAGGCCAGGATATTAAGGTGTTCTATGATCCCCAGGATCCGGAAAAGATCACCAACGCCAAGATTCCTGATTTTATCTGGCTTATCGTCATTGCGGCGGGTGTACTGGCCGTGATCTTCGGCATTGCCAAGACGGTGAGCTCTTTTAAGAAAAGCAAAGAGCTTGACAAGATCACACCCGGTGAAGGCATGCCCAAGGTGGATTTTGATGCGTTCAAATCCTCCCAGAGCGTGACCGAGTATTATTGCCGCTTTGATGGTCATACCTTGAAGCCCGGCTATATTCTGGAAGACGCGAACCGCAAGGTGCTTTTTGAGGGCAAGATGGAGAAGAATTCTCTTGTCGGTGCGCGTACTTTCGAATTTGTCAATCACACAAACGGGAGCACCCTGCAGCACGAGGTGGGACATGTCGTATCTCAGACCTATAATGACGGATTCTTTACGATGAAGTCCTGGTTCAAGTTTGACGGCGAGAATATCTGGGAGCTGCTGCATGAACGCGGCCTGCGTATTTCGACGAATATGCACAGCAAGTTCCCAAATCTGATTTATGATGTTTCCAGGGACGGAGAGGCCTTTGCGCGGATCGAGACCTCCGGCCAATATGTCCACGAGGACGAGGCAGAGCAGCATAAGCTCAATATTCCGGTCGGCAGATATTACTATCGCATCTGGACCGATGCCAATGATTTTGAAACGCTCTTCCTTACGGTTTTCGCGATCAGCGAATCCGAACAGGTAGTTGTGGAATAATCCATTGAACGGACAGACTGATACAGACAGGCAGAACAATTCTGCCTGTCTGTTTTTGTGCAATGGAGGATTTGATTGATTTTAGAGCGTATTTGGGTTATAATAGCATGGGAAGCAGGCATTAAAGGCCAGGCAGGAGTAAGAATGGGGAAATCTATTTGTATCGGCGGCTTGCGCGGATCACGGAGGATCAATGATCGGAATGTATTATCCTAACTATATTTTTGACCTGTATGGGACATTGGCGGATATCCGGACGGAGGAAAACAGTCCGGTCCTGTGGCGGCGGACGGCTCTGTGGTACAGGGAACATGGCGCCGGCTGGGAAGATAAGGCCCTCCGGAAGCGGTACCAGGAGTTATGTCATGAGGAGCAGAAATACTTTGCCGACCCTCTCGGCGAGATCGAGCTGCGGCATGTTTTTACGGCTTTGTTCGCGGAGAAGGGGGTTGTGGCTAACCGCAATCTCGTGGAGGAGACTGCCAGGTTCTTTCGCATTTGTTCTGTGAAAAAACTCAGACTGTATCCCTGGGTGCAGCCGACTTTCAGACGGCTTCGTGCAGCGGGCTCGCATTTATATCTGCTAAGTAATGCACAGGCATGTTTCACAGAGGGCGAGCTGGTGGGGCTAGGCCTCACGGACGCATTTGACGGGATCGTGCTTTCATCGGATGCGGGTGTCAAAAAGCCATCACCCGAGATCATGCGGATCCTCCTGGAACGCTTTGGCCTGCGGACGGAAGAGTGCCTGATGATCGGGAATGACCCGGCAGCGGATATTGAGATGGCCCGGGGATTCGGGATGGATACCCTATATCTGAAAACGGAGACTTCGCCGGCAGACACGGATGTCAGGGCTCTTAAATGCCTGCCCGATGAGGATTATTCCAGGCTTGAAGGTCTGCTGCAATGCGGGCGACATGTATGAATTCTTTGAAAAAAGGATGGATCAGCCAAATGAAAACTGTTTTGAGAGGGATGAAGGCGGCAGCAGAGAAGCTGCTTATCGCGGCATTGATCTGCAGCATACTTGCAGGCTGTGCGAAGACCGGAACGGAGAGCACCGCGAACGAATCCGCGCAGGAAACATCCGTGGAAGAATCAACCGGAGACGGACTTTTGCAGCTGCTTGAAGGGAAGACGCCCGTGGATCTGCCTGACGACGTGCAGAATGCCGAGAACGAAGAGGAACCCTGGAAGGAATCCTATCCCGAAGGCCTTTGCATGCGGTTTGAAGGGTTTGACCGGGAACAGTACATGCGGTACATCTCTCACCCGGATCAGAAGCAGGTGAACCCCAGAGTCAGTCAGATCGGCGATATCTGGCTGGGACTTTCCGGCGACAGTTATCTCAGAGATTACTGTGCCTATCAGGATACGAACGGGGAGTATGACGCCAGGACCCTTTTTAAGGCTCTGGTGAGGGCTGCCTGGTATTCTTCGGACGCATGGATCATACCGGATCAACAAACGACTTTTCCCGCTTCTCTGGAAGTGATGATGCAGCAGGCCGACGAGATGGACGTTTTTCTGGTGGAGAGCGAGCTGTACCAGTGGGATTATGACGGCAGAGGCTTTCAGCCTTATCCGGGATTTTCCGGGCCGATCCATGATCAGGAGTATTATCTGATGCGCATGATGCCGAAGGACGCGGACCCCTCCAGTGACGTGGTGGATTACGTGATGTTCCACATCAGTACGATCACCAATGGCGGCGACATGGTATATTTTAAGCAGGGCATTGAAGGGGACGGTGTTATCGCGACCTATGATTATATGTCGCGCAAGCTTTTCCGCGAGTTCCTGAACGATACGGACCGATATGATTATCTGATGCGCGATTCCAACTTCTATTATGAGAAGCTGGTGGATAATATTTATTCCGGAATGGCATCAGCCACTGCGGTGGAGGCCGGGGCACAGGTTCTCGGAAGGCAGCGTACGAAAGAGCTCTATATCGAACTGCTGTACCGGATTCTGGCAATGCAGGAATCAGGATTTGACAATTGCTATGATTCCATGGAGAAATATGATCAGATCAGCGAGCTGGAGATCCTGCAGGAGCGCGCGGTGGATACCGCCGTCAGTACCTTCGGCGAAATCGGCAACGAGAATCTGGCAGTAAACGTTAGCCGGGGCCTGATAGACTATGCGTTCATGATCTATGGGGATTCTCTGGCTAATTTCGTGGTGGATGAGATCAAAGCGATGATCAGTAACGCCGAGGAAGGGCTGACGCTGTACCGGCTGATGAACAGTACGGGTGAATCGATCCGTTTCCTGAATACTATTGCACGCTATGCACAGGAACCCTTGTTAAAGGAAGCGTGCGAGGACTTGCAGCATTATGAGGAGAACCTTGTGAACCGCGTCGTGCATTCCATGGCGAAAATCGGACTGCAGGCCGCTGCCAATTTCTCCAAAAACATCTTTGACGTCGACCCGAATCAGCTCCTCGAAGGGATCCTTGACGGGGATAAGGATGAGATCCTGGAAGGTGTTCTTAAAGTCGTAAAGGATATTGACCTGAAAGCGTTAAAGGTTCTTACCGGGCTTGGCGGAGCGGACGCTGTGTTTGAGCTCTGCATTTTCGGCGGAGATATTCTCTTTGATACAGAAACACAATTTGCCCGCATGGCCGAGATCAAAGCGCTCTCCGACATCGCTTATGCGGTCAGGAGTGCCATGTATCCGCTGATTCATCTGGAATATACGGACGATGATCTGACCCAAATCCGTGATTTTGTGTATCTGGGGCAGGTTCTCACCATCATTCGCGCAACGGCCGAATACAGCTTTAAGGAGCTCGCGTCGCACAACGGCGGCATCTTCGACTTTTTTAATACGAAAAACAGCCTGTTTATCTCGCAGTACTATGATGAAAGCAAGAACCACTGGTGCAAACTGTATGTGGATCTGGCCTCGATCATTACCCTCGACCGGAAAACAGTTACCACACATTATGAATTATCCTGGGGCGACGGCCGAGGGGGCGGCTTCTCGGGAGGCGGTGGAGAAGGCGGCGGCAGCGGCGGAGGAGGCGGCAGATAGCTTTACAGCTTTATCGGACTGAACCGCTATTAGGGCTTGACACCCGGACCGGATTGAGTTATTATATCAATAGAATTAAGGATTATCCGGTAAAACAAAAGGAGGTATTTGAAATGAAAGAAGTCAGTATGTTCTTTTCGACACATCCCTGGTTTTTTCCCGTTTTGATCGGCGCGATTCTTTTCACCCTTCTGATCATTGCTGTGATACGCCGGATCAGGGGAGCGTCCCGCCGCGCCAGGACAGTGAGGGCGGTATTTGAGGGAGAAGGCGGGGTAAATGGCTCGGTCGATGTCATGGACCGCGGCAGAATCGCTTCCGGCAATACGAGTGTCGTGATCGAGCACAGGATATTTACTTTCCGCGAGCAGGATTCCGGTAAAACATTGAGGTTTACGGTTTCTCAGGATGTTCCCTGCAGATGGGAAGAAGGCCGGACCGGCAAGCTCACTTACGCAGGCAGTCGTTTTATCAGTTTTGAGTAACAGGGGAACCCACCTGTTCCCGATCATCGCTTCCGAAATAAAGGAGGATTGACATGGCAGACAAAATCATAGAGGGCGTATGGGATTGCGTCTATTGCGGATCCAAGAAGATTCCGGGGAGATTCCGTGACTGTCCGAACTGCGGGCATCCGCGGGATGAGAATATCACTTTCTATATGGCGGATCCGAATAATTATGTGGAGGATCCGGACAAAATCAATAAAAACCCGGACTGGCTCTGTTCTTTCTGTAATTCTTTGAATTCGGACAGCGTGGAGATCTGCCCGTCCTGCGGTGCGAGCCGCCAGGAGAGCGAGTATAATTATTTCCAGAATAAGGAAAAGGATAAGGAGAAGGAGCCGGCGCCCGAACCGACCGGGCGCACCCGCTCGGGCGGGAAGGGGTTCTGGATCATTGCGCTGGTGATGCTGGGCTTTTTCCTGCTGTTCGGCATCAGTGCCTATCTGGACAGCCGTCCCGTCGAGCTGCATGTGGATGAGCTGCGCTGGCAGCAGGCCGTGGATGTTGAGGTCTATAAAACCGTTTCGGAGAGCGACTGGGCGCTCCCGTCAGGCGCACATGATGTAACCGAGAGTACGGAGGTCTACACTTATGAACCGGTACTTTCACATTATGAAACGATCACCGAACAGGTGCCGGTGCAGGTCCCGGACGGGTATGACACCTATACGACTTACGAGGACCTGGGAAACGGTTACTTCAAGGAAGTGGTCAATCAGGTGCCCCGTTACCGGACTGAATACCAGACGGTCACCAGAACGGTACCGATCTATGTACAGGTACCGGTCTATAAGACCCGATATTATTACCAGATTGAGAGATGGGTGACGGAAAGGACCGAGACGACGTCCGGTGTCAATACGGAGCCGTATTTTGAGACCAGAGCGCTGCCTGAGAACGAGCGCTATGGCAGTAAATACGGCTTGTATACGGTCATTGCCGACGGCAGGGAATACAAAGTCGAATACGAGCTGTGGAAGCAGCTGAAGGCGGATTCGACATTCAAAGTGCACCTGGATTCAGGTTGGATCGTAGGTCTGGAAGAATAATTACAGGCCATCGAAGGAAGGAGGAGACCTTATGCCGCCCGGAGGAGGGGGACGCGGAGGATACAGCCGCGGATTTATGTCAGAAGAGGAAAAGGCAAGCACGCCCCAGATCACATGGCCGCTTGTAAAAAGAGCTTTTTCGTATCTGACACCATACTGGAAGCAGCTTGCCCTGGTGCTGGTATGCATCGCGGTATCGTCGATTTTCGGCTTGCTGCCGTCGATCCTGACCGGCCGCATCATCGATGAAGGTCTGATCGGGCGCAATCTCGGCATGCTGATCCGTTTGATCCTGATGTCGCTCGGTGTTACGGTTCTGGCCAATCTGATCGGTATTGCCGAGAATTATCTGAATACCTGGATCGCGCAGCATATTACTTTTGATATGCGCAACAGTATGTTCCGTCATCTGCAGAGCATGAGCCAGCGTTTCTTTACCGAGAATAATCAGGGCGATATCATCACCCGCATGACCAGCGATATTTCAGGCGTCGAGCAGGTGATCACCAGTACCTTTACCAGCATTCTGTCCAATTCGATCACGCTGGTGGTGGCGGTCGTCGCGATGTTCCGCAAAAACTGGCTGCTTGCACTGATCGGCATGGTGATCGTACCGCTTTTTACGATCCCGATGCGTAAGGCCGGCAAGACCCGCTGGTCTCTGACGCGAGAGGCGCAGAGCTGCAACGATGAGATCAACGGCATACTGAATGAGACCATGTCCGTCAGTGGGCAGACGCTGGTCAAGCTCTTCGGCAAAGAGGATTATGAGTACGGCCGTTATAAAAGCTGGAATGAGCGCATGATCAAACTGAATATCCGGCAGGGGATGGCCGGCCGGTGGTTCAGAATGGTTCTGACGGTGCTGACCAGTATCGGCCCCATGCTCCTGTACCTGGTGGGCGGGATTCTGATGATGAAGTATGATCAGAATCTGACCGTCGGTGATATTACGGTGCTTGTGGCGCTGCTGGGCCGCATGTACGGACCGGTTAACTCGCTCCTGAATATCCAGGTGGACTGGATGCGGTCCATGGCCATGTTCTCACGTATCTTTGAGTATTTTGACATGCCGGTCGAGATCAGGAACGCGCCGGACGCGGTGATCCCCGCGCAGGCCAGCGGGCAGGTGCAGTTTGAGAATGTCGATTTCTCCTATAATCCTGAGCGGCAGATCCTGAAAGACATCAACTTCACACTGGAAAGCGGTCACAGTATCGCGATCGTAGGGCCCTCCGGCTCCGGCAAAAGTACGCTGATCAATCTGATCCCGCGCCTGTATGATGTCTGTGGAGGCTGTGTGCGTTTTGACGGCATGGATGTCAGGCAGCTGGATCTGCATTTCCTGCGGCAGAGTATCGGCGTGGTGACGCAGGATACGTATCTGTTCAACGGTACGATCCGTGATAACCTGCTGTATGCCAAGAGCGATGCTACCGATGAGGAGCTGATGAAGGTCTGCGAACAGGCCAATATCGCGGATTTTATCCGGAATCAGCCGGACGGCCTGGATACCATGGTGGGCAACCGCGGCCTCAAGCTCTCGGGCGGCGAGAAACAGAGGCTTTCGATCGCGCGCTGCCTGCTGAAAGATCCCGCGCTCCTGATCTTTGACGAGGCGACATCAGCGCTGGATTCGATCTCGGAGAACCTGATTCAGGAAGCGATCGACCCGCTGGTAACCTCCAGGACCAGTATCCTCATCGCGCACAGACTGTCCACGATCCTGGCCGCGGATGAGATCCTCGTCCTGAAGGACGGCGAGATCGTGGAGAGGGGCCAGCACAAGGACCTGGTGGACGCGGGCGGCGTTTATACCGAGCTGTACGAAACGCAGTTCCGAAAAGCGCTTGAGGCAGAAAAGGAGAAGACATGAGGATCGGTATCGGATATGATGTGCACCGCCTGACGGAAGGGCGCGACCTGGTGCTGGGAGGGGTCAGAATCCCTCATAAAATGGGGCTTGACGGCCATTCGGACGCAGATGTCCTGGTCCATGCGATCATGGATGCACTGCTCGGCGCCATCGGAGCGGGAGACATCGGCAAACTCTTTCCGGACACGGATCCTCAGTATAAAGGGATCGACAGCATGCTGCTGCTCGCGGAGGTCATACGGCGGGTGGAGGCGGCCGGATACTGTATCGGGAATATTGATGCGGTGGTGATTGCCCAGAAACCGAAGCTGGGCCCGCATTTTCCTGCCATGAAGGAGAGACTTGCACAGGTGATGCACTGCGAGGAGAACCGCATCAATCTGAAAGCGACGACCGAGGAACACCTGGGCTTTACGGGGCGCGAGGAAGGGATCGCCGCAGAGGCTGTCTGCCTGTTGGAAGAGTTCGCCTAACCGATATTTTCCAGGATCTCCAGGGAGCGCAGCTGCAGAGCCTCCTGCAGGTGGGGCAGCTCGATGGACTCGGAGCCGTCCAGATCCGCGATGGTCCGGGCTGTTTTAAGCACACGGTGGTAGCCGCGAATGCTCAGATGGTAAGCGTTATAGGCCTTCTTCATAAAAGCATCACACGAAACGTCCAGATGACAATAGGTGGAAAGCTGTTCCACCGGGATCCGGGCGTTTTTTTCGATGGGAAGGCCGTTGTAGCGCTCCTTCTGCCTGATGACGGCCGCCTCTACCATCCGGCGCAGTTCGTTGGCCTGACCGTAATCCGCCGGAGTGAGGGCGTCGTATTCCGGAGTGTCCATGTGGATCCCAAGGTCGATACGGTCAAATAGCGGGCTCCTGAGGGGCTGAAGGTAGCGGCGGATCTGGCCGGGGCTGCAGCGGCAGCGGCTGCGGTCCGGATAAAAACCGCAGGGGCAGGGATTCATGCTCCCGATCAGGATAAAATCAGCCGGCAGGTCCGCGGACTGCTGCACCCGGTCCACGCGGATCCGGTGCTCCTCCATCGGCTGCCTCAGCGCTTCCAGTGTAGCGCGGGAGAACTCGGGCAGCTCATCCATGAAAAGGACACCTTGGTGGGAGAGCGTGATCTCGCCCGGATGGATCGGATAGCCGCCTCCGATCAGAGCATAGGAGGAGATCGTATGATGCGGCGCCCGGAACGGCCTGTGAGCGGGAATCGGCAGTCCAAGGCTGCTGTAGATAAAAGCGGTCTCCATCAGCTCGGATTCACTCGGGGAAGGCAGCAGAGCGTGCAGAGCCTTTGCGGCCATGGTTTTACCGGTGCCCGGCGGCCCCCAGAGCAGTACCGAGTGCCCGCCCGCCGCCGCGACCGTAAGAGCCCTGAGCGCCATCGGCTGGCCGCGCAGCACCGCGATCGAGGCCAGATCCGGCGATTCACTCGAGAAAGTGTGAAAGGGCGTGGGCACGATATCGTCCAGCCGCTGCAGATAACGGACGGCCTCGCCCAGAGTATGCACAGGGATGACCTGAATATCCGGAATGAAGGAGGCTTCATAGGCATTCTCGGCCGGGACCAGTATCCGCTCCAGATGCTGATCACGGGCGCAGGCTGCCATGATCAGCGTACCGTGGACAGGCCTGAGCTCCCCGTTCAGGGAGAGCTCTCCCACAAGCATGGAGTGAGCAAGCGGACTCTGATCGTCCGTCGGGATCATGCCCTGGGAACAGAGAATACTGATGGCGATCGGAAAATCAAACCCCGAGCCGCCTTTGCGGATATGAGCAGGGGCCAGGTTGACCGTGATCCGGCGCGAAGGCCAGGCAAGCCCGCTGCTCGCAATGGCTGCGCGGATGCGTTCCTTGGATTCCTTCACCACGGAGTCGGGAAGTCCGACAATGCCAAAGTATGGAAGGCCATTGTAAAGTGTAGTCTCGGTGCGGATGGGGCAGCCCGAGGCGCCGATCAGGGAACAGGTATGTACGGAACAGAACATGGGATCGACCTCCTAAGTTGATTTCGAAGAGGAGCCTCTGGCCCTCTCACTTATATATTCGTACGCTCCCCTGAAATTGGCGAGTCAAAACCGCCCCTGAACAAATTTTTTTTGCGGCCGTGTCCGGTTCGTTCACCAACCTGCTTTCCTTGAAGATCCTTAAACAAGGGAAGCAGGTTTTTTTAGAAATAATATTCCCTTGCCTGACGAAATGTGTTATAATTGGTCATATTCACATTTTCCGGAAGGGAAAACGGGCTGCAACGGGGCCGTAAGACCAGAAGGAGGATAAGAATATGTATTCACAAGAAGAATTAATGTGGCTGTGGCTCTGCAGGGTCGAGGGTATCGGACCGGTGAAGCGCGCCTCGCTGCTTTCGCATTGCGGAGGGATCGGAGGCGTCTGGGAAGCGGACACGGGGCGCCTGTGCGAGTGCGGACTTAAGCCCGAGGAGGCGTCTGCACTGGCAGAAAGCCGAGAGATGACGCGTCTGGAGGAGCAGGCAAAGGCCTGGGAAGAGGCCGGCATCCGTTTTCTGACGGCGGCGAGTGAGGCTTTCCCGGAGTCGCTTGCCGATGTCCGGCCGGGTGTGGGACTCCTCTTTTACATCGGAGATGTATCGCTGCTGAAGCATTCCTGCCTTGCCATCGTGGGTGCGCGCTACTGCAGCCATTACGGCTCGGGAACGGCCAGATATCTTGCCCGGAAGCTTTCGCAGGCGGGTTATACGATCGTAAGCGGTATGGCTTTCGGCATCGATGCTTTTGCTCACCGCGGGACGCTGGACGCTTACGGCAAGACGATCGCGGTCCTGGGCTGCGGAGTGGACCAATGCTATCCGCCCGGCAATCAGATGCTCTACCGGCAGATCGCTGAGCAGGGATTGATCATCTCGGAATATCCGCCGGGAATGACGTCAAGGCCCGGGTTCTTCCCGATGAGGAACCGCCTGATCGCGGGGCTTTCCAGAGCCGTGATCGTGGTGGAGGCCGCCCGCAGGAGCGGTTCGCTGATTACGGCGGATCTTGCGATGGATATGAATAAACCGGTGTTTGCGGTACCCGGTCCGATTAACGAGAATACCAGCGAGGGCACCAATCGTCTGATCCAGCAGGGGGCCGTGCTGCTGCAGGACTGGGACGATGTGGTGCGCGAACTGCGTGACGAACTGGCTGTACAGCCGGAGGTACACTTTGAGGACGAGACCACGCAGCAGGTCTGGGAGAGAGTCGGCTGGGTCGCCGTCTATCCCGACACAATGATGCAGCATTTGAAACTGCCTCCGCAGAAAGTGATGCAGTGCCTGACGCAGCTCGAAATGTCAGGCTATGTAGAACGTCTGCAGGACGGCTCATATATCAGAATTCAGTAAGGGAGCTTTTAAGAAATGGCTAAAAATCTGGTTATTGTGGAATCACCCGCAAAAGCCAAGACGATCCAGAGATTTCTCGGATCCAACTATGAAGTGATGGCGTCAAACGGTCATGTGAGGGATCTGCCCAAGAGTCAGATGGGTGTTGATCTGGAACATGATTTTGAACCGAAGTATATTACGATCCGCGGGAAGGGTGAACTGGTCAACACCCTCAAAAAGGAAGCCAAAAAAGTGGACCGTGTCTATCTGGCGACTGACCCGGACCGCGAGGGCGAGGCGATTTCGTGGCATCTGGCCCATGTGCTGGAACTGCCGCCCGAGACGACGCGGAGGATCACCTTTAACGAGATCACCAAGACGGCTGTGCGGAATTCCCTCAAGAATGCCAGGGATATTGACCAGGGGCTTGTTGACGCACAGCAGGCACGCCGCGTCCTTGACCGGCTGGTAGGTTATCAGATCAGCCCGGTCCTCTGGAAGAAAGTTCAGAAGGGCCTGAGCGCCGGCCGCGTACAGTCTGCCGCACTGAAGCTCCTATGCGACCGCGAGAATGAGATCGCGGATTTTGTCCAGGAAGAATTCTGGACGATCGACGCCGTCTTTACCAAGCAGGGCGCCAAGGGCAATCTTTCTGCCCGTCTGACCAAGGTGGGCCGCAATAAGGCCACGATCGCAAATCAGGGACAATCCGATGATCTGATCCGGCTGATCCGTGCCTGCGGAGATTTTGCCGTTCAGGAGATCAAGCGCGGGCACCGTTTGCGCAAGGCACCGCTTCCTTTCACAACGAGCACCCTGCAGCAGGAAGCCTCCAAGCGTATCGGCTTTACGCCCAGCAAAACGATGCAGATCGCGCAGCAGCTGTATGAAGGCGTGACGGTCGGCAAAGAGACGGTGGGCCTGATCACTTATCTGCGAACTGATTCCACGCGTGTGGCGGTGGAGGCGCACGAAGCGGCCGTGAACCGGATCCGTGCGGTCTATGGCGAGGAATATGTCGGGGATGTCCGCGGGGATAAAAGCGGAGGCCGCATCCAGGATGCCCACGAAGCCATCCGGCCGACCCACATCGATTTTGCACCGTCCGACGTTCAGGCAAGTCTGTCACGCGACCAGTTCCGCCTCTATCAGCTGATCTATGACCGTTTTATGGCAAGCCGTATGGCACCGGCCAGGTATGATACCATCCAGGTCATCCTGCTCAAGAACGGTTTTGAATTCACTTCCAGCGGATCCAAGCTGCAGTTCCCCGGTTTCCTGAAAGTCTACAAAGAAGACGATGAGCAGGAGCCTTTCCACATGATCGACGGTCTGCAGGAAGGGGATATGGTTCAGATCAAGGATCTGAAGGGGGAACAGCATTTCACGCAGCCGCCGGCGAGGTACACCGAAGCGGCGCTGGTGCGAGCTCTGGAAGAAAACGGCGTGGGCCGTCCCAGCACCTATGCGCCGACGATCTCCACACTGCTGACACGCAGCTATGTCGCCAAGGAGAAAAAGGCGCTGTATGTGACGGAATTGGGCAAGACGGTCAACCAGATGATCTGCCAGTATTTCCAGGACATTGTGGATATAGGCTTTACGGCCGGCATGGAGGAAAAGCTCGACCGCGTTGAAGAGGGCGAGGCCCAGTGGAAACAGGTCATCGGCGACTTCTACAAGGATTTCGCGCCCCTGGTCGAAAAGGCCAATACCGAACTGGAAAAAGTTAAGCTGCCTGTCACTGTGACGGATGTGATCTGTGATAAATGCGGCCGCAACATGGTGCTCAAGACCGGGCGCTTCGGCAAGTTTTACGCCTGTCCCGGCTTCCCGGAGTGCCGCAATATCAAACCTTACCAGGAACTGCTGGACGTTCCGTGCCCGCAGTGCGGAGCGCCTCTGCAGGTCAAACACTCCCATAAAGGAAGGATTTTCTACGGCTGCACCCGATATCCCGCATGTGACTTTGTCGCCTGGGATAAGCCGGTAGCGAAAAAATGCCCGCGCTGCGGCAGCTACATGGTCGAGAAGAACGGACGGCAGGCCAGAATCGTCTGTGCCAGCAAAGAATGTGGCTACAGCGAGAAGAAAGAGTCTGAGGAATAGAATGATTGAAGATTTGCTTAAAGCGGTGCGCGAGATCCGGCATGCGGTGGAGATCTCACAGGGAGAGCAGATTCTGTATCGGAATCTGGCTTCGATCTGCGGCACCATGATCCAGTCCGACGTGCTGATGCTGACGCGGCAGGGCCGAGCGCTGCAGGTCTTTCGCATGCCCGGCACTGAGAACATCCTGGAGCCCTATTGGGAAAAAGGTGCTTCTCTGGCCGAGCGCCGTGCGGAATCGCTTGCATCGACCGACAGGATCCTGGAGAACGCGAGCCTTCGTTCCTACGGTGTCGGTATCGGCGGAAGATCCATCCGTAACCTGATCATTCCCCTGGTGGCGGCCGGGGAGAGGGTCGGGACGATGATCGTCTGCCGCCGGGATGAAGCTTATTCGGACGAAGACAAAATGATCGCGGAAATGACGTCTACACTGGCCGCGCAGGCCATGTCCGAGGCCAATATGAAGCGAATCGCACAGGAGAGACTCTCCGGCGATATGGTGCGGGCGGCTTTTGCCACACTTTCTTTTTCGGAGCTTGATGCCGTGCGGCATATCTTTAACGAAATGTCCGAACGTGAAGGCATCCTGGTGGCAAGCCGCCTGGCCCAGCGCGAGGGCCTGACCCGTTCGGTGATCGTGAGCGCACTCCGTAAGCTGGAGAGCGGCGGCATTATCGAATGCCGTTCATTAGGGGTAAAAGGAACCTTTATCCGGGTCCTGAATCCTTCCATGAGGGAAGAGCTGGCCCGGTACGTCGTCGGTGCTTAATCCGGCCATAACCTCCGGCTGATCGTCCGCGAAGTGGCAGATTGCAGCCGGAATTTGACAAAATATGTGAAGATTTAATGAGGCCCGGGGATAGCCCCCGGGCTTTTACTTTGCCTCCCGCAGAGGTGCAAGGTGATTCTCCGGAAGTCTGGGAGGCCTATATACGGGATCCTGCGCCGGCACACAGAAAGCTGTTGGCGGAGCAGCATATCGGGTTGGTCCGGCACGCACTCACCCGCATGGAAGGGCTGCTGCGCTGGTATGTGGAAAGCGAGGACCTGATGGGGTACGGAATGATCGGGCTGATGGAAGCGCTCGAACGCTTTGACCCGGCATGCGGCCGGAGCTTCTCGTGCTTCGCTTTTCCCCGTATTCTGGGCAGTATGACGGACGGAGCCTACAAATCAGTGGGGATCTCGCGCCGTATGGGGAGAAAACTCATTCAGGCAGCCTACGAAGAGGAGTCTCCCGGTGAGAGCGCTTCCCGGCAAGGGATGCGGACCTGGGACGAGGCAGTCTGCGATCTGTGGGCATTTACTCTTGATGCGCCCGGGGAGGCCCTGCAGTATGATGAAGATCCCGTGGCTGAAGCCTGCATCTGTAAAATGCGGAGGGAAGCCCTGGCCAAGGCGCTTGAAGCACTGTCCGAAACAGAACGGCAGGTTTTGTGGTATATTTACGCTGAAGGCGGATCCTTCCGGGCTGCGGGCAGGCACTTCGGTATCAGCCGGTACCGGGCGGAGAGGATCGCCGGAAAGGCACTTCGCACGGTGCGCGAGAACTTCATGTCCGCAGCGGAATGAGGCCCGCAAGGTTTATTTAAGGAATTTTCTTCTTTACAGAAACGGGGTTTCAGTGTATAATGGATAATCGGGGGAAGTCTCTCTATCTATGAACTGTAAAGGAGAATGCATCTTATGCTGTCAATATGGGAAGCGGTCTGGATGGCGATTCTGCAGGGCCTGACCGAATTTCTGCCGATTTCAAGCTCCGGCCATCTGGCCATCCTGGGCAACGTCCTGAGGATCAATACGGACGGAGGCGCATTACTGGAAGTGGTCCTGCATGTCGGAACCCTGATCTCCATCATCCTGATTTATTACAAGGACGTCTGGACCTTGATCAGGGAGGCCGTCATGCTGATCGTAGACGGCATCCGTTATCTTAAGAACCGTGAGGAGCATCCTTTCCGGATGTATCCCGAACGCCGTATGACGCTGTATGTGATCCTCGCGAGCATTCCGACGGCAATTATCGGTCTGATGGTCCAGAAATTCCTGGAAGATATCTTCCTGTCGTCCCTGATCGCGGTCGGTGCGGCACTGCTCGTCACAGCGCTCCTTCTCTATGCCTCCAAGGGAATCAAGCCCGGGACCAAGACGCTGGAGGAGGCGTCCATCCGCGATATCCTGACCATCGGCGTGGTGCAGGGATTCGCGACCATCCCCGGTATTTCCCGCTCCGGATCGACCATTGTGACTGAGATGGCGGCCGGGTTTGACCCTAAGCTCACCGTCAGATTCTCTTTCCTGATCTCGCTGCCCGCTGTTGCGGGAGCCGCGCTGCTTTCCTTTATCAAGGCGGACAAGAGCCTGGTGGCCGTTAATGCGGTTTCCTATCTGATCGGCATTCTGGTCGCCGCGGTCGTGGGATATATCTGCCTGCGGTTCATGGTCCGTATTTTGCAGAAGGGTAAACTGTACTATTTCAGCTATTATTGCGCCGTGATCGGATTCTTTGCGATCATCATGGGCTTTATACTATAATTTGTCTGCCTTGTAGGGAGGAAAGATATGGCAACTCAGAAAAAAACAGGTTCGTCGACCCGTTCCAAACAGACGGACGGGCAGACTCGGACTCGTTCCGCGGCATCGGGTTCCGGCCGTGCGCGCAGCACTTCCTCGGCCCAAAGCAGTAGGACCACTGCCCGCAAGACCAATTCGTCCGGCACCAGGAGTTCGGGTTCTGCCCGGTCGGCCTCCGGTTCCGGCCGCAATACGACGCGCAGTACCAATAACCGCAGCAATACGCGGAATACTCAGACCCGTCAGAGTTCGGCGGCAAGTACCGGCCAGGCCAGAAGCCGCGCAACGCAGAAGCAGAATAACCAGCGCAGGCTTAACGCGGGCATTTCGCAAGAAGCGTTTTTCCTGGTCTGCGCAGTGCTGCTGCTGATCCTCTTCCTGTGCATCCTTTTCGGATCACGTTTCGGCGCGGTGGGAGAGGCACTGCACAAAGGGATCGTCGGTTTGCTGGGAATCTCAGCGTATCTGTTCTGCATTTTGGGGCTGACCCTGCTTCTGCTGGCGCTTTTCTCCGACAGGCTGAGGCTTCATCCGCTTAAAATCGTCTGTATGGTCGTCCTGATCCTGGCCATCGGCGTCTTCATGCACATTGTTGCAGGCCCTCAGGGGACCTCTCCCGAGGAGATATATAAGAATGCCAAATGGTATATGGGCGGAGTTCTGGGCGGCATCATCGGCAATCAGCTGGTGGCCTGGATCGGCAAAGCGGGAGCGATCCTGCTGCAGATCGGCCTGATGATCGCCTGCATTGTCGTGATCACGGAACGCTCGGCGCTGCGTGTGACCGCCAGAGCCTGGAAGACGACACGCGAGGCGACAAAGAGCGCGTCCCGCAGCATGAAGGAAAAGCTGCAGCAAATGGAGGCCCGCAGGCGCGAAGAGGAAATCGACGCCCTGAGTTCGATGGAGATTACCATGCCGGTGGATCCCGATCCGGATCCGGTTCCGGATACCAGCCAGTATATCAGAAATATTAAAGAGTATAAGCCGGTCTCCCGCTATGACGATTCGATCAGCGACGAGGTGCCGGAGTTCCTGAAGCGCAAGCCCGTACGACTTTCCACCGAGCCCGTGCAGGGCGGAGCGGATGCGAAGAGGCCCATTCATGACGGCCCCATCGATATTCCGATCATTTCTTATAACGAATACAGCCAGAAGCTGCAGAATCAGCGGGATGCCGCTGCGCTGCGCGATTCCGGCGCACCGGCGTTAAGCATCAATCCGGTGCAGGATTCCGCTGCTGCGGCTTCCGAGCCGGATACATCCAAGGATGGCTTTGACTGGAGCGTACTGGGCGGCAAGCCTTCTTTCGGCGAGCAGGAATCCCTTTCCGACTGGCAGACGCCCGCGGCTGATACTACCGGGACGCCCGCCAAACCTGCACGCGGCGAAAATGCCGTAGCCAAGGCCGCACCTGTTACCAAGCAGGAACAGGAGCAGGTCAACGAGGGCATTCAGCAGAGCCTCTATGCCTCCCAGGCGGAGCAGAAAGTCTATGTCTTCCCGTCGATCGATCTGCTTGACCGGGCCCGCGGCGACGCGTCCGGCCGGCAGGAGCAGCTTTATCAGAATGCGCACAAACTGGAGCAGGCGCTGCTCAGTTTCGGTGTGGAGGCGACGGTGACGCAGGTGAATCAGGGACCGTCCGTCACCCGCTATGAACTGATTCCGCGACAGGGCGTCAAGGTCAGCCGTATTGTCAATCTGGCGGATGATATCGCCCTGAATCTGGCGGCGCCTTCCATCCGCATCGAAGCACCGATCCCCGGCAAGAGCGCCGTAGGTATCGAAGTACCCAATAAGACGCCCGCGATGGTGACGCTGCGCGAAGTCATCGAGAGCGATGTCTTCCGCAAATTCCCCTCCAAGCTGGCCTTCAGCCTGGGCAAAACGATCGATGGTGAGCTTAAGGTCGCCGACATCGCCAGAATGCCGCACCTCCTGATCGCGGGCACTACCGGTTCCGGCAAGAGTGTCTGCATCAATTCGCTCCTGATCAGCCTTTTATATAAGGCCGATCCCAAGGATGTCAAGATGATCCTGATCGATCCCAAGGTCGTGGAGCTTTCGATCTATAATGGGATCCCGCATTTGCTGACGCCCGTGGTAAATGACCCCAAGAAGGCTGCCGCGGTGCTGAACTGGGCCGTCCAGGAGATGACCAACCGGTACAAAGCATTCGCGGACAATAATGTGAGGGATATCCGCGGCTATAATGAGGCGGTACGCGACCGCGCCAGAGAGGGCGAGCTGATGGAAGCGATGCCGCAGATCGTGATCGTGATCGACGAGCTGGCCGACCTGATGATGGTCGCCGGCAAAGAAGTCGAAACGGCGATCTGCCGTCTGGCACAGATGGCCCGCGCGGCCGGAATGCACCTGGTGATCGCGACGCAGCGTCCTTCGGTCGACGTCATTACCGGCCTGATCAAGGCCAATATTCCTTCGAGACTGGCCTTTGCCGTGTCCTCGGGCGTCGATTCCAAGACCATTCTGGATACGGTGGGCGCGGAGAAGCTGCTTGGCCGCGGCGATATGCTGTTCTGGCCGATCGGTGATTCCAAGGCGACCCGGATCCAGGGAACCTTTGTAAGCGACCATGAAGTGGAGCGCGTGGTGCAGGCGGTGAAGGAGCAGGAGCTGCAGACTTCCTTCAGCGAAGAGATTATGCGCAAGATGGAATCCTCAGGCGGTGAGGGCGGTCAGACTGCAGGCAGCGATGATGATAATGACGAACTGCTGCCCGAAGCAATCGACTTTGTCCTGGAGAGCCAGAAGGCTTCGATCAGCCTGCTGCAGCGCAAATTCCGGATCGGTTTTAACCGGGCGGCACGCCTGGTTGATGCCATCGCGGAGAGGGGGCTCCTGGGCCCCGACGAGGGTAATAATAAGGGACGCAAAGTCCTGATGACGAAAGACGAATACTATAATTCCAATTCGGAGGATCAGATTTAATGAAAACCTATAAGAGCGATATCGAAATCGCGCAGGAAGCCGTAAAGCTGCCTATCGCGCAGGTTGCCGCCAAACTGGATATTCTGCCGGACGAGCTGGAACCCTACGGCAAATACAAGGCTAAGCTGACACAGGAGCTGTGGGAGCGCATCAAGGATCGTCCCGACGGCAAGCTGGTACTGGTGACCGCGATCAACCCGACCCCGGCCGGCGAAGGCAAGACCACAACGACAGTCGGCCTGGGCGAAGCGTTGGGCCGCATGGGTGTCAAATCCGTGATCGCCCTGCGTGAACCCTCCCTGGGTCCCTGCTTCGGCGTCAAAGGAGGCGCCGCGGGCGGAGGATACGCCCAGGTTGTCCCGATGGAAGATATCAATCTGCATTTTACAGGCGATTTTCACGCGGTGACGACCGCTCACAACCTCCTCGCCGCGATGCTTGACAACCATCTGCAGCAGGGCAATTCACTGGGGATCGACCCCCGCACCATTACCTGGAAGCGGGCTATGGATATGAATGACCGTGCGCTCCGCCACACGGTGGTGGGGCTAGGCGGCAAGGCGCAGGGTGTCCCCCGCGAAGACGGCTTTATGATCACGGTTGCTTCCGAGATCATGGCGATCCTCTGCCTGGCATCCGATCTTCAGGATCTGAAGGCCCGGCTCGGACGGATCATTGTGGCATCCACCTATGAAGGCAAGCCCGTGACGGCTGCCGATCTCGGCGCGGCCGGAGCAATGACCGCGGTCCTCAAGGACGCGATCCTGCCCAATCTGGTACAAACGCTTGAGAACACGCCATGCATCATTCACGGCGGCCCGTTCGCCAATATCGCCCATGGGTGCAATAGCGTACGCGCGACCCGCTACGCGCTTAAACTGGCCGATCTCGTCGTAACCGAGGCCGGCTTCGGCTCAGATCTGGGTGCCGAGAAATTCCTGGACATCAAATGCCGCGCAGCCGGATTAACACCCGCTGCCGTTGTACTGGTGGCCACGATCCGCGCGCTCAAATACAACGGCGGCGTGGATAAGACCAGAGTCGGAGAACCTGATCTTGAAGCGGTCAAGCTCGGTTTTGCCAACCTGGAGGCCCATATCGAATCGCTGCAGAAATTCGGAGTACCCGTTGTGGTGACGCTGAATTCGTTTGTAACCGATACACCCGAAGAAATCGCTTATGTCGAGGAGCGCTGCCGCTCCATGGGCTGCAATTTCGCACTTTCCGAAGTCTGGGCCAAAGGCGGCGAGGGCGGCATCGCGCTTGCCGAAGAGCTGCTCAGAACCATTCGCGAAAAAGAATCTCATTATCATCCGCTGTATCCCGATGATATGCCGCTGGATAAAAAGATCGTTACCGTGGCAAAGGAAGTTTACGGTGCGGACGGTGTGAATTTCCTGCCGGGCACCCGCACCAGGCTTAAAAAGCTGACCGAGCAGGGCTATGGCAAATTCCCGGTCTGCATGGCCAAGACGCAATATTCGCTCACGGACGATCCTAAGAAACTCGGACGGCCCAAGGGCTTCAAGATCAGCGTCCGCGAGGTCAATGTCTCGGCAGGAGCCGGCTTTGTCGTCGTCATGACGGGTGAGATCGTGACCATGCCCGGCCTTCCCAAAGAACCTGCGGCACTTCGGATCGACGTGGACGAGCAGGGCCGCATTACCGGCCTGTTCTGAGGACGCCGGCAACACTTCTCAGTAAAGGAGCTTACATCATGGAAACCAAGCTGATTGACGGCAAGCAGATTGCCCGGGACATCAGGGGAGAGCTGAAGCAACAGATCCGCGAATGGCGCGCTCAGGGCCTGCCCGCCCCCAAACTTTCGGTTATACTTGTCGGGGAGGATCCTGCCTCCTGCATTTATGTCAATAACAAGGCCAAGGCCTGCGGATGGATCGGAATGGATTCCGAGACCATACTGCTGCCCGCGGAGACCACAGAAGAAGAGCTGTTGGGACGCATTCAAACCCTGAATGAAGATCCTTCGGTGACGGGGATCCTGGTTCAGCTGCCGCTGCCTCGCGGCCTTGACGAATCCCGGATCCTCCGCGCGATCGATCCCGCCAAGGATGTGGACGGATTCCATCCCGTCAACGTGGGCAAATCGGCCATCGGAGATGATACGGCGCTGGTCAGCTGCACTCCGGCCGGCGTCATCCAGATGCTGGAGCGATCCGGCATCGAGATCCGCGGCAAACGCTGCGTGGTCGTCGGCCGCAGCAATATCGTGGGCAAGCCCATGGCTAGGCTCCTGCTTGCCAAGGACGGGACCGTCACGGTCTGCCATTCCAAAACACTTGATCTGGATCAGATCCTGCAGGAAGCCGATATCGTGGTGGCCGCGATCGGCAGACCGCGCTTCTTTAACGGAACCCAGTTCAAAGAAGGCGCCGTGATCATTGATGTCGGCATCCACCGTGTCGAAGACGGAGTTTGCGGAGATGTGGATTTTGACAGCTGCCTGGGCAAAGTATCTTACATTACCCCTGTTCCCGGAGGCGTCGGCCCCATGACCATCGCGATGCTCCTGTACAATACGGTCAGAGCCTATCAGGCGGCACTGTCCGGTCAGGAATGATTCAAGTGAAGGAGTAATGGCTTGAATACACGAATTGCATTTGTTTCACTGGGATGCGATAAAAACACCGTGGATTCCGAGATCATGATCGAGCTGCTGGCCGAGGCCGGCTGCGAAATCGTCAAAGACGATGCCGAGGCTGACGTGATCGTCGTGAATACCTGCGGATTTATCCAGGATGCCAAAGAAGAGAGCATCAACACCCTGATCGAGATGGGACGCCTCAAGGAGGAAGGCCATCTGAAGGCACTGGTGGCGGCCGGATGTCTGGCTGAACGCTATGCGCGCGAGATTTTTGAAGACTTGCCCGAAGTGGATGCGGTCATCGGGACCGGCAGCTATGAGAGCATTGTGGAAGTGGTGGAGCGTCTGGTTAAGGGCGAGCATCATGTCCGCATGCTGGAGAAGCCTGCTGCCCGCAGCCTAGGCTACCGCAAACGCGTGCTCTGCACGCCCGGCTACTACGGCTATGCCAAGATTGCCGAGGGCTGCGACAACCGCTGCACCTATTGCGTGATTCCGAACTTGCGCGGACCTTACCGGAGCCGCCTGCCCGAGGACATCCTGCAGGAAGCCCGCGACATGGCGGAACAGGGCGTCCGCGAGCTGATGGTCATCGCCCAGGATATCACCAAATATGGCAAGGACTGGGACGGACAGTATCATCTGCCCGAACTCCTGCACCGGCTGGCAGAAGTAGAAGGGATCGAATGGATCCGTCTGCTGTATGCCTATCCCGAAGATATTACGCCGGAACTGATCGAAACGATCGCCTCCGAGCCCAAGATCGTCCCCTATGTGGATATGCCGATCCAGCACTGCTCCGACCGCATCCTGAAACGGATGGGCCGGCATCACACCAGGCAGAAGCTCGTCGAAGTGATCGGAGCACTGCGTGAGCGCATCCCGCAGATCGCGATCCGGACCACGCTGATCACCGGCTTCCCCGGCGAGACGGAAGAAGAATTCCGCGAAATGTGCGATTTTGTGCAGGAAATGCGGTTTGACCGTCTGGGCGTCTTCGCGTATTCGCAGGAAGAGGACACGCCGGCGGCCAGAATGCCTGACCAGATCCCCGAGGAAGTCAAGCAGGCGCGTAAAGACGAACTGATGGCGCTGCAGCAGCAGATCAGCGCGGAAAAATCCTCGGAACTGGTGGGAGAAGAGCTGGATGTGCTGATCGAGGGCCTGATCCCCGGAGAAGGGGATGACGGGACCTATGTCTATTCGGCGCGGACATACCGTGACGCCCCGGATATCGATGGTTTTCTGTTCCTTAGCTCCCCCAATGTCTATATGTCCGGGGACTTTACCCGGGCTGAGGTTGTGGGTGCTTATGAATATGATTTAATGGGAGTGGATTTGAATGTGGAATATAGCGAATAAACTGACGATGCTGCGCATGCTGCTGGTACCCGTCTATGTGCTGGTCTTCTGCCTCGTTCCGGAGCCTGTGGGCAGGTATATCGCCTTTGTCATCTTTGCGGTTGCCTCCTATACGGACCGGTTGGACGGGAAACTTGCGCGGGAACGCAAT
Organism: Bacillota bacterium; assembly: GCA_017442535.1. Lineage (GTDB taxonomy): Bacteria > Bacillota > Clostridia > Lachnospirales > Bianqueaceae > RUG12817. Next base: position 37,348 of record JAFRZL010000026.1, read on the forward strand.
CTGGTCACCAATTTCGGCAAATTTATGGATCCGCTCGCGGATAAGCTGCTGGTGATCTCGGCGCTGATCTGCTTTGTGGAGAACGGCCAGCTGGCCGGCTGGATCCTGATCATTCTGGTCGGACGCGAGTTCATCATCAGCGGATTCCGTCTGGTGGCCGCAGCCCGGGGGATCGTGATCGCCGCCGGGATCTGGGGCAAGCTTAAAACCGTGGCGCAGATGATTATGGTTATGCTGATGATTCTGAACTTCCCCTGGGGATGGTATCAGATTCTGATCATTATCTTCACCTGGCTTTCGGTGATCCTTACCCTGGTCTCACTGGCCGATTATATCTGGAACAACCGCAAAGTCCTGTCGGAGGAAGAGTCCTATGAGTGAGCCGCTGGAGAACGTCATTGTCCGGCTCCTTGCTGGGCAGGGATGGACGGTCACAACGGCTGAATCCTGCACGGGCGGGCTGCTGATCGGACGCCTGATCAATTGCCCCGGCGCTTCGTCGGTCGTTAACGAAGCCTACGTGACTTATTCCAACGAGGCCAAAAGCCGGCTCGCAGGGGTTTCGCCCCTGACGCTGGAGGAGCATGGGGCTGTCAGCGCGGAGACCGCCGCGGAGATGGCCGCAGGTGCCGCACGGGCGGCAGGAGCGGAAGCAGCCATGTCGACGACCGGAATTGCCGGACCCGGCGGAGCGGTGCCTGCTCATGACGGTGTTCCCGCCAAACCGGTCGGGCTGGTTTATTTCGGCTTTTACCTGGATGGAGAGGTACGGACCCTGCGTCGAGTCTTTGACGGGAGCCGTCAGGAGGTTCGCGGCCAGGCGGTTCAGACCGCACTGGAAGGCATGGCAGAGTTTCTCCGTGAAAAATTTGAAAAATAGCCGCTTCGGACTCGCCAAAATCCGGACAGCGTACGATATTATAGGATGAGGGGCATCCTGTGCCGGGACGGCCCGATCAGCATCATTTAGCAAGGAGGATAAAGGAATGGCAGCAACGAATGAGAGACAGAAGGCTTTGGACGAGGCGATTGCCGCGATTCAGAAGAGCTATGGCAAGGGCTCGATCATGAAGCTGGGGGATTCCCTGACGGATCATACCGTCGAGGCGCTTCCCACCGGTTCGCTTAGTCTGGACATAGCACTTGGAGTGGGCGGTGTCCCGCGCGGCCGTATCGTAGAGATCTACGGCCCCGAATCCAGCGGTAAAACGACAGTGGCGCTCCACATGGTAGCGGAAGCGCAGAAGAGGGGCGGCGTGGCCGGATTTATCGACGCGGAGCACGCGCTGGATCCCGAATATGCCCGCAATCTGGGAGTGGATATCGATGAACTGTATATCTCCCAGCCCGATAACGGCGAGCAGGCGCTCGAGATCGCGGATACCATGGTCCGCTCCGGCGCGGTGGACATCATCGTCATCGACTCGGTGGCGGCACTGGTCCCCAAGGCGGAAATCGACGGAGAGATGGGTGATTCCCACGTGGGTCTGCATGCACGTCTGATGAGCCAGGCACTGCGCAAACTGACCGGTAATATCAATAAGTCCGGCTGCGTTGTCATCTTTATCAACCAGCTGCGTGAGAAGGTCGGTGTCATGTTCGGCAGTCCCGAGACCACGACCGGCGGCCGCGCGCTTAAATTCTACGCTTCCGTACGTCTGGATGTACGCCGTACCGAGAACCTTAAAGCCAATAATGAATTCATCGGCAACCACGTCCGCGTCAAAGTCGTCAAGAATAAAGTGGCGCCTCCCTTCAAAGAGGCTGAGTTTGACATCATTTACGGCAAGGGTATTTCCCACAGCGGAGATCTGATCGATCTGGCTGTCAAAGAAGATGTGGTCAAAAAATCCGGCGCCTGGTTCTATTACGGGCCCGAAATGCGTCTGGGCCAGGGCCGTGAGAATGCCAAGAAGTATCTGGAAGAGCATCCCGCACTGATGGGTGAGCTCGAGAACCTGATCCGCGAGAAGCACGGCCTCGCCCCCATCCCGGTTCCCGAACCTTCCGAAGCCGATCTGGCGCTCATGAATGAGGACGGCCAGGCCAAGCTGGAGCTGGAGTAAGGAATGAGCGCCCCCGGCTCACGCAAGCGCAAAGTGGATCCGGCTCTGCTTTCGGAGGAGGACCGGAAGGAGTATTTCAAGAACCGCATGCTGTATTTCCTGGAGAGGCGCAAGACTCTCCGGGAAGTACAGCTTTATCTTGCGAGAATTCACTGCCCCGAAGAACTGCAGGAGGAACTGCTGCAGTTTGCCGTGGAATATCATTTTACGGATGACGAGGACTACGCCCGCAGCTTTATCACGGACAGTGTGCATCTCAGGAACCGGAGCCGCCGTCAGATCCGGTACGAGCTGGAGCAGAAAGGCGTAAGCCGCGATATGATCGAGCGTGTGCTGGAAGAGGAGAATCCGGATGACGCGGAGACGGCGGCCCGGCTGGTGCAAAAGAGGCTCCGTCAACCCGAGGATCCCGCGGCGCGCCGCAAGATGGCGGCCTATCTGGCTTCACACGGTTTCTCCTATGATATCATCCGGCAGGTGCTTAAAGAGGATGAGGAGTTCGAAAACGGCGAGTGATTTGCTCAAAAGCGGTCACTATGTCGCCTTCTGGCCACTCAGGGCCCGTTTTTTGATCCGATGGGATGGCGGATACGCCGTTCGCACCGGTTTTTTTTTCGCCTGAAAGCCCCAAAACTGCATATTACCCTTGACAAACACATTCAAAGCGTGTAAAATAGACATGTTGGTTTGTACTATGATAATTGAACAAGGAGGTGTAGTTTGTCTTGGATCCTATAGTAGCGATAATTATTACTGTCGTTGTTGCGATCCTGGTCGGCGTCATCGCCTTTTTTATGGGTGTTAAATACCGTAAGAAAGTGGGAGAGGCAGAGATCGGATCTGCGGAAACCAAAGCTCGTGAGATAGTGGATGATGCTTTGAAGACGGCAGAGGCCCGCAAGCGCGAAGTCCTTCTGGAAGCGAAGGAACAGGCGCTGACGGTCAAAAATGAAATGGAACAGGAAGTTCGCGAGCGCCGTGCGGAAGTACAGCGCCAGGAAAAAAGAGTAACTCAGAAAGAAGAAGCCCTCGATCGTAAGAACGAGAGCCTCGAGAAAAAAGATCTTCAGCTGACACGCAAGCTGGAGGAGGCAGAACGCAAGGCCAAAGAAGTCGCTCATTTTCATGAGCAGCAGTTGGCTGAGCTCGAGCGTGTATCGGGTATGACGTCCGACCAGGCCAAAGAAGTGCTGCTGCAGTCCGTGCAGGAGGATGTTAAGCATGATATGGCTGTCATGCTCAAGGAAGAAGAAGCCAGGACCAAGGAAGAAGCCAATAAAAAGGCTAAAGAGATTCTGACCAGTGCTATTCAGCGTTGTGCAGCGGATCATGTGGCTGAGTCCACAGTATCGGTTGTCACGCTTCCCAGTGATGAAATGAAAGGTCGCATTATCGGCCGCGAGGGCCGCAATATCCGTGCTCTCGAACAGGCGACCGGCATCGACCTGATTATAGATGACACACCGGAAGCAGTTATTCTCTCCTCATTTGATCCGATCCGGAGAGAAATTGCAAGAATCGCATTAGAGAAGCTGATCGTGGATGGCCGCATTCACCCCGCCCGTATCGAAGAGATGGTCAGCAAGGCCACGAAAGAGGTCGAGAATACCATTCGCGAAGAGGGTGAGAACGCGACATTCGAGACGAATGTATATGGCCTGCATACGGAGTTGATCCGTCTGCTCGGCAAATTGAAATACCGTACCAGCTATGGACAGAATGTACTGAAGCATTCGGTCGAGGTGGCGCAGCTGTCCGGACTGATCGCAGGAGAACTGGGATTGGACGTCCGTATGGCCAAGCGCGCCGGCCTGCTGCATGATATCGGTAAGGCTGTGGATCATGAAATGGAAGGTTCCCATGTATCCATCGGCGCCGCGCTGCTGCGCAAATACAAGGAATCCCATCTGGTGGTGAATGCCTGCGAGGCGCACCACGGCGATGTGGAGCCCGAATCCCTGATCGCGGTGATCGTTCAGGCAGCGGACTCTGTATCCGCGGCTCGTCCTGGAGCGCGTAAAGAGACGCTGGAAAGCTATATTACCCGTCTGGAGAAACTCGAAGGCATCGCCAACGAGTTCAAGGGCGTCGAAAAGACCTTTGCCATTCAGGCCGGCCGTGAGCTTCGTCTGATGGTTATTCCGGAGCAGGTGAGCGATGACGATATGACGATCATGGCACGTGACGTTGCCAAGAGGATTGAGAATGAACTGGAATATCCGGGTCAGATCAAAGTCAATATCATCCGGGAAACAAGAGCAACCGAATATGCCAAATAAGTAATTGCAACCAGGGCTGCGGAACAGACCATTCCTTCGGGAGGAGGGGATTATCCGCAGCCTCTTCTTTTTCCTCCCGGTCATGACATTTTCAAGAAAGGAGAATCCGCCATGGGATTTGATGTTGGTTTTATCGGCGCAGGCGCTATGGGGGGCGCTCTGCTTAAAGGAATCCGCCACCACCGCCCCGAGCTTGCTGTCGCGGTCTATGATGTCCGTCAGGAGGCGATGGACCAGGCGGCCGGCGAAGGCGCATACCCCGTTAAGAGTATTCCCGAACTGGTCAGTGAGTGCGGGATCGTTTTTGTTGCGGTAAAGCCGCAGATGTTCCCCGACGTGCTCCCCTTTGTGCGGGATGGCCTGCGGGAGAGGACGCTGGTGATCTGCATCACTCCGGGCTTTGATTTTGAATACTGGCATCAGTCACTCGGAGAGAATGCGGCTATGACCCGCACGATTCCCAATCTGCCTGCGATGGTGGGGGAAGGGCTGACGCTGATCGCTTTTGACGAAGCCGTAACGGCCGATGAGCGGGAGCGGATCACCGGGCTGTTTCAGTGTGTCGGCGAGGTGACGGAGCTGCCTGAGCATCTGCTGGATGCGGGCATGTGCGGATCATCCGCTTCTCCGGCCTTTGTAGCCATGATGATCGAAGCAATGGCGGACGGCATCGTGTCGCTCGGCATTCCGCGTGCGCAGGCCTATGTGATCTGCGCGCAGGCCGTGCGCGGTACGGCGGGCATGCTGCTCGAGACCGGGATGCATCCCGCAGTGCTTAAGGACCGCGTCTGTTCCCCCGGAGGAATGACCATCCAGGGCGTAATGGCACTTGAAGCAGGCGGATTCCGCAGCCAGGTGATCGAGGCCATGGAGGCCACGTACCGCAAATCGCAGCAGATCCGCAGCTGACAGTGGGATTATTGGCAGGTATTATTACAGCAGAAGTTATAGTGACCGGCTGATACAGCCGGTCGAAACGAGGAGTATTATGGAAGTACTTAACAGTGAATTAGTGTTTGACGGACGGATCCTTAAAGTTTATAAGGATACCGTCGTACTGGACAACGGAATGACCGTGACCCGCGAGGTTATGCGCCATCATGGCGCCGCGGCTGTGGTGCCGATCACCGAGAATGGCGAAGTGATCCTGGTAAAACAGTTCCGGTACGCCATCGGACGTGAGATGATCGAGATTCCCGCCGGGCTACTGGAGCCGGGGGAAGAGCCGATCCAGTGCGCGGCCCGTGAGACGGAGGAAGAAACAGGTTTCCGTCCCGCCGAACTGACACACCTGTTTGATTCGTATGCTTCGCCCGGATACTGCACCGAATGCGTCAGTGTTTTCATGGCGCAGCAGCTGGTGCCTTCCAAGCAGCATCTGGATCCCGACGAGGACGTCGAGATCATGATCGTGCCCCTGGATGAGGCGGCCGAAATGATTCGCCGCGGCGAGATCACGGATGGTAAGACCATTGCCGCGCTGATGACCGTTTTGTCGCAGAATCTGTATTAAAGATATGAGAGCACCTGCCCGCGCGGCCGAGGTGCTTTTTGCAGGAGGATTAGCATGACAGAAAGAATGGTCTCCATCCCCGAGGATGTGATCGGCAATCTGTTCGGCAGCTTTGATGAAAACGTCCAGGCGCTGGAGCGCAAATGCGGCGTCACGATCGTGAACCGCAACGAGGGCGTCACTGTCAGCGGAGAGACCGAGAATGTGGACCGCGCCGCGGATGTGATCCGCAAGCTGATTCAGGTAGCCCGCAGCGGAGAAGTCATTACGCTGCAGCATGTCAATTATCTATCCAGCCTGTCCGAGGAGGAAGCTCGCGAGGACGTACGCGACCTCTTATCGGATGTGGTTTGCTTTTCCAAGCAGGGGAAACCGATCCGTCCCAAGACGCTCGGACAGAAGCGCTATGTGGATCTGATCCGCAAGAATACACTGACCTTCGGCATTGGGCCGGCCGGAACGGGCAAGACCTATCTGGCCATGGCCATGGCAGTACAGGCATTCAAGCAGGATGAAGTGAGCCGGATCATTCTGACCCGGCCCGCCATCGAAGCCGGTGAGAAGCTGGGCTTCCTGCCGGGTGATCTGCAGAGCAAAGTCGATCCCTATCTGCGTCCCCTTTACGACGCCCTTTATGAAATGATGGGTCCCGACGGTGTGGCACGCAATCTGGAGCGCGGCATTATTGAAGTGGCGCCCCTGGCCTATATGCGCGGCCGCACGCTGGACCACTCTTTTATCGTGCTTGACGAGGCCCAGAACACCACACAGGCCCAGATGAAAATGTTTCTGACCAGAATCGGCTTCCACTCCAAGGTCGTCGTGACCGGCGATCTGACGCAGATCGACCTGCCCGACGGGCAGAAATCCGGTCTGCGCCAGGCAGTCAGCATCCTCCAGAATGTGGAGGATATCGGCATCTCCCGCTTTACCAAGCAGGACGTGGTCCGTCATCCTCTGGTCCAGCGCATTGTTGAAGCTTATGAACACAGCGAACACCCGGAACCTGCCCATGGACCCTGGGATAAAAAGGACGGAGGCAGCCGTCGATGAATGTAGAGATCATCCGTATCTGGGAGATCGAGATGCCTGAGGCCGAAGTACAGGCCTGGGACGAGCTTTTCCAGAAGACGGCAGACACCGTGATCGAAGCGGAAGGCGTGCAGACGCCTGTGGAAGTGGAGCTGAATGTCGTGGACGATACCGCGATCCGTGAGATCAACCGGATGTACCGAGAGATCGACCGTGCGACGGACGTCCTTTCCTTCCCGATGAATGAAATGCAGCCGGGTCATCCCGAGGACGTTCTCGCAGAGGCTGAGACGGATCCCGAGACCGGCCGCGTACCGCTCGGCAATATCATTCTCTCCTGGGACCATGTTCAGGCACAGGCCGCCGAATACGGACACAGCCTGCAGCGTGAAGCCGCTTTTCTGATCACGCACAGCCTCCTGCACCTGCTCGGCTACGACCACATGGAGCCGGAGGAGGAGCGGATTATGATTGCCCGTCAAAAAGAAATCATGGAGCGGCTCGGTTTGCCGCGGAAAGAAGACTGATTACATGGCAAGAAACAAATCGTCGGATCTGGTCAGGAAGGGTACTTTCCTGATCATCATCTCGATTGTGATCAAGTTCATCGGAATGCTTTACCGGATTCCGCTGACCAATATGCTGGGGGACCAGGGCAACGGCATCTATGTGCTGGCCTACCAGATTTACAGCTTTATCATCATTTTTTCCACCTACGGTGTCTCGGAAGCCATTTCCCGCATGGTGAGCGAGCGGCTCGCGCGCAAGCAGTACGCGAATGCCAGAATTGTGTTCCGCGTGGGTCTGATTTATGCGCTCGCTGTGGGACTGTTCATCTTCCTGGGGCTGACCTTCGGAGCGGATTTCATAGCCGGTACGATCTACCGTGCGCCTTCCGCGGCGCCGGCGGTCCGGCATCTGGCTCCCGCCGCTCTGATGGTCTCCGTCGCCTGTGTCATCCGCGGCCTCTTCCAGGGCGTGGGAGACGTCCGGCCCAGCTCTTATGCGGATCTGATCGATCAGATTCTGCACGCCGCTTTCAGCATCATTTTTGTCTATGTGACGATCCACTCGGTGGAAGACGCTTTAATGGTGGTAAATGGACACTATCCCGTCCTGGAGGAAGCTGCGAGTCAGGCTGCCAGCGGAACGATGTTCGGCGCGATGGCAGGTCTCCTCTTTGTCACCATTGTCTTTATCTTATTCCGCACGCGCTCCCGCATCTTTAACGCACCGGCAGGCAAGGCGACCGAGAATTATAAAATGATTTTCAAAATCTTCCTGCTTACCGTTATCCCGATGATGCTCGCCGCGACCGTTGCCAACCTGCGTGAAATGATCGACACGGCGCTTTTTAACATCCTGATGCCTCTGAAAGGCTATAATGAAGCACAGATCAGCGTGGAGCGAGGCATCCTGGGCGGCAAATTCGTCGTCCTGACCAATATGCCCATCGCCGCCCTCGGAACCTTTGAAATCATGTTGATTCCGGGTATCGCAGGCGCTATCGCACGCCGCGACCAGTCCGCGATCCAGACCCAGATCGAAACGCTGCTTAAAATGGTTCTGATGGTGTCGATCCCGGCTGCCATCGGTCTCGCGATCCTGGGCGAGCCCATCGTCCACTGGCTTTTCCCCAACGCCTCGGAAGGCGGCCAGATGTTCCGCTACGGCTCCTATATCGTCATCTTTTATGCGATTTCTCAGAATTGTTCGGCAATTCTGCAGGGCCTCGGCCATATGCGTCGTCCCCTGCTGAACGCTGCCTTCGGACTCTGCGTCAGCACGCCGGTACTGGTCATCTGCATCCTTGTGTTCGATATCAAAGCCTACGCGCTGGTGGCAAGCCTGATGGCCTTCTCCTTCACGATCGCCTTCCTGAACATGCGCAGTATGATCAAGTATTCCGGGTTCAAAATGACCTTCTTCGGCCTCTTTGGGCCGCCCGTACTTTGCTCGCTGATTATGGGCGTCGCCACCTGGCTGATCTATCACGGCGTCCATGCCCTGATCCCGTCCAACACTATCTCGATCCTGCTCGCAATCGGCGGCAGCGTCATTGTCTACTTCCTGATGATCCTGAACAGCTCCTGGTACACCAGAGAGCAGATTCTCGAACTGCCGTACGGCAAGTACCTGGTTAAATTCAGACTCAGAAAATAAAATAACGTCCCCGGTCTCCTTTTGAGGTTCAGGCTGCGCTTCGCGCAAAAATCACCTCAAAAGGGGGCACGGGGACATTGCATGTTATGATGTTAATGGCCTTGCATTGATGATGATCCGGAGTACGGAGAGAAGATACTGTTTCTCTTCGGCTCAAACTGCCTGAATAACATGCATAACCTTATCCCTCAAACAAACAAAGCCCCGGCGACCCCTTTTGCATAATCAGTTGCGCGTAAGCGCAGCAGATGGAGCAAAAACGGGTCCCGGGGCATCATTATCAGGCTTTGCCTTCGCTGCCCAGAACGTCTTTGATCTTATGGGCGACAACAGCCTTGACGTAGGCGCGGCCGTCGCCGATGTACTGTCTGGGGTCGAAATGATCCGGATGAGCGAAGAAATGCTGGCGGATACCGGCGGTCATTGCAAGACGAAGGTCGGAGTCGATGTTGATCTTGCAGACAGCCATTCTGGCGGCCTGACGCAGCTGCTCTTCAGGAACACCGACGGCATCCTTCATCGCGCCACCGTTCTCGTTGATGATCTTGACATATTCCTGGGGAACGCTGGAGGCGCCGTGCAGGACGATCGGGAAGCCGGGCAGTCTCTTGGAGACTTCCTCGAGGATGTCGAAGCGGAGGGGAGGAGGAACAAGGATGCCCTTCTCGTTGCGGGTGCACTGTGCGGGGGTGAACTTGTAGGCGCCGTGGCTGGTGCCGATAGCGATGGCCAGAGAGTCAACACCGGTCCTGGTGACGAATTCTTCTACGTCTTCCGGACGGGTATAAGAGGAATCCTCTGCGGAAACCTTTACTTCATCCTCGACGCCGGCGAGGGTGCCAAGCTCGGCCTCGACGACAACGCCGCGCTCATGAGCATACTCGGCAACCTTGCGGGAGATCTCAATGTTCTCCTCGAAGGGATGGGAAGAAGCGTCGATCATAACGGAGGTAAAGCCGGTGTCAATGCACTCTTTGCAGACCTCGAAGTTCGCGCCGTGGTCCAGATGCAGAACGATCGGAATATCGGTGGTCTCGGTAGCGGCCTTAACCAGATGGATCATATACGCGCCGCTGGTGTACTTTCTCGCACCTGCGGAAGCCTGCAGGATAACGGGTGAACGAAGCTCACTTGCCGCGCCGATGATCGCCTGGACGATTTCCATGTTGTTGATGTTGAAAGCGCCGATGGCGTAACCGCCCTCATAAGCCTTTTTGAACATTTCAGTTGATGTTACCAATGCCATAGAAATAAATCTCCTTTTCCGAAGAATCTTTAAGTACGACTGTATTATACCATAATCACGGGGAAAATCAAGCCTCATCTTTGCGTAACTTTCCCCGAAACAAATTTTTTCTTGCGCAAACAGGGAAATAATGTTACAATAACGGCAGAATGCATGGTGAAAGGAGAACCGTCAGAATGAATCCGCTTAAGGGAGCATGTATTATAGGTCAGTCCGGAGGCCCGACCTCCGTTATTAACGCAAGTGCTTACGGTGTGATCAAAACCGCACTGGACTCCGATGTCATTACCAAGGTGTACGGAGCGCGCTATGGCATCCAGGGGGTCTTAAAGGATCAGCTCATGGATATGGAGATGGAGGACCCCGAAGAGCTCGCGCTGCTGATGACGACGCCGTCCTCCGCGCTCGGATCCTGTCGGTATAAGCTGAAGGACTATACGGTTGACGATACCGACTATAAGAGGATCCTCGAGATTTTCAGGAAATACGATATCCGCTATTTCTTCTATAACGGCGGCAATGATTCCATGGATACCTGCAACAAGGTCTCCAAGTATATGCAGCATGTCGGCTATGAGTGCCGCATCATGGGCATTCCCAAGACGATCGACAACGATCTGTTCGGAACGGATCACTGCCCGGGCTACGGCAGCGCAGCTAAGTTCATCGCGACTTCCTGTGCGGAAATTTCCCGCGATGCGCAGGTCTATGATATGGGCAGCATTGTCATTCTGGAGATCATGGGCCGGAATGCCGGCTGGCTTGCCGCAAGTGCGGCGCTGGCATCCGTGGCGGGTGAAGGACCGGATCTGGTTTACCTGCCCGAGACGGATTTCAGCATGGATCAGTTCCTGGCGGATGTGAAGCGGATCGAGCAGGAGAAGGGGACGGTGATCGTCGCGGTTTCCGAGGGTATCCACGACAAAGAAGGCCGTTATATCTCCGAATACGGCAGCAACCTGGCCCAGCAGAAGGATGCTTTCGGCCACTCTCAGATGGGCGGTCTGGCTTCCACCCTGGAGCATATCGTCAAAGACAGGCTCGGTGTAAAGTGCCGCGGTATTGAGTTTTCGCTGCTGCAGCGCTGCGCGGGGCATATTGCTTCCGCAACGGATATCAAGGAATCTTTCCTGGCCGGCAAAGCTGCCGTCGAACAGGCGATCGCGGGCGTGACCGATAAAATGGTCGGCTTCAAACGTCCGGAAGAGGGCCCTTACGAGTGTCTGCTGCAGCTGCTGGATCTGTCCGCGGTCGCAAACGCGGAAAAGACCGTGCCGCTTGACTGGATCAATGAGGAACATAATAACGTGAATCAGAAGTTCATCGATTACGCACTGCCGCTGATCCAGGGCGTCCCTGAGATCGCGACCGTCTGCGGCCTGCCGCGCTATCCCAAGCTGAAGAGAGTATTTGCCGAGTAAGCAAAGCGCTTAAACAGATGTCAAAAAAGACGCAGTTACCGGATAACTGCGTCTTTTTGTGTATTCTTACGGGATCGGGCATCCCGGCCGTGACGGTCTTGGCCTTAACCTTCCTGTTCTTCCAGTTGCTGACTCAGCATTTCCCACTGTACATACAAGTCGTCGAGCAGGGCAGCGGCCTCGGCTTTCTGGGCCTCCAGCGCCTGGTAGGCCTGATAGTCCGCATAGTATTCGGGCTGCAGCATTTTCTGTTCCAGATCAGCGATCAGGGACTCGGTTTCGGCAATGCGGGTCTCTGCCTGACGCAGCTGGGTGCGCTGGCGGCGCAGGTCCGCCGCGGAGCGGCGCCGCTGCAGGTAGTTCAGTTTTTCATGGCTGTCGTCCTTGGCAGCGGCTTCCTGGCGCCTGGCTTCATGCTCGGCGATCTTTTCCTGATAATCATCGTAATTGCCGAGATAAGTCATAATGCCTTCCGGTGTCAGGACATAAATTTTTTCGGCAACGCGGTTGATGAAGTAGCGGTCGTGGGAGATAAAAAGCAGCGTGCCCTTGTAAAGGTGCAGGTTATTCTCCAGGACCTCGCGCGACATAATGTCCAGATGGTTGGTCGGCTCATCCAGCAGC
>JAFRZL010000027.1 GCA_017442535.1 Bacillota bacterium
TCACAGACACGCAGATCAGTTCCCGCAAAAAACTCTGTAATGAAATACTCCTGCCCGTTATAATGGCAGGCGCCGAAAAAAGATGGAATGTATGGCTGCCTGTCGCTGAAGAAACAGCGATAAGCTTCGATCTCATAGGCTTTTGCCTGTTTCAGAACATATTTCGTGCATCCGTTATCAACCAACCAGACCAAATATTCGTTCCCGCCTTCTTCTGAAACGAACGCCTTGACGGATGAATCACACACTCCCGGAATCTCGAATTGGGTCAGTATCGCTTTAATTTCAGATAATGATGGTCGCTGTTTTTCTTCCATACCTCAGTCCCTCTGTAAAAATGCGGTTTGTTGAGACAATTATACCATCCCTTTTCGGCAAATTCAATTTCATCTGAAAATCAATCGTTAGGATCAAAACATCCCGAGGGAGGCAACTTCCTTACGAAGTGCCTCCCTCCGGACAGTCCTTCGTTTTGACCCGTTACAGATACCCGATCCGTGCCAGGTGCCCCAGGAAATACGGGAACTGCTTCTGCCACCAGTCCCAGTTATGGTTCACGTCATAGCCCCAGTAATCGGCCCAGTGGGGAATGCCTTTGGCCGTCAGGACCGCATCCAGCTCGCGGGTGCCTTTGAGCAGCTCCTCCTCCCAGGCCCCCTGGCCGCAGCAGAGGATGATCTGGCTCTGCCGGTACAGATCCATCCAGGGATGATCCTGCGGCATATTGGGCAGGAAATGAACGGGTGAGTTCTCATATACCAACTCATTCATCCCGTGGAAGAAAAACTCGGCGTTAAAAGTACCGCTCATGCTGATCATGCCGTCAAACAGATCCGGCCTGCGGAAGAAAAAGACGCCTGCATGCACTCCTCCCATGCTGCATCCGCAGACGAGTGCCTTCTCGCCTTCCCGCACATACTTCGGCCGCAGTTCATCCGTAATGTAGCGGAACCATTTTTCCTGCATTGAAGCCCGGGTCCACAGATCCGTTCCGTCCGCCGACCAGCTCTCCCCGTCGATACCGTCGGGGCAGACGATGATCATTTGTCCCGCGTCGATCCAGGGCCTCGCCACTTCCGCCATGCCGAAATTGCCGAAATCATAAAAGCGGCCGTTCTGCGGCGGAAACGCGAAACAGATCTTACCCCCCGTGCTCAAAGCGGGATCGTCCGGCAAATAGACCTTCCATTCCATCTGCCTCTCCATGATCCGGCTGTATTGGCTGTGATACTCTTCTCTCATTTACGGTCTCCCCTGGTTGTGACCATCCGGATAAATTCCTGAACTTCTTCTTCGCTGTAGGCGTGAATCGTATAGCTGCGGCTCCCCATCGTCGCCCACATCAGCTCGGGCATCTCTTCGCACATCGCCATGCGGCTGCCATATTTGGCCATGATCTCCTCATGTGAATAAGCATAGTGGAACAGCCACTCCTTGCGGCCGGCGTAGACGCACCAGTGATCATCGCCGCTCTCCGGCAGCAGCCGTTTGTCGGCCGTCACCATATCGGCCCAGATGCGGTAGACGTCCGTAGAATGCGCATAATTCATCATATCCGGGGTATAGCCGCCGGCAGGGCGCATATTAACCTCGAGCGCCACAAAATCGCCGACATCGCCCAGGCCCTCTCTTGCTTCGGTCAGCTGGAAGAATTCCAGATGCACAAAGCGGCTGCGCACTTCAAAGGCCTTTAAGGCCGCCCGGCCGAGCCGGCGAAGCTGATCGGGCATGTCGCGGCTGACGTAGTAGGACAGATCCAGATCCTTGTTCACAATGTCCGCGATCGACGGCGGCCAGGCCGTCATCGATTCAAAGAGCGGTTCACCCTTTGAATCCGTAATGGCGTCATAGGAGCGGATATCGCCCACCACGAATTCTTCGATCAGGTAAGGAACGTCAGGCTTCTCGCGGAAGAACGCGGCGAGCTGGTCATCGTTTTCGAGTTTCCATGTATTGGCCGCGCCGACGCCCACATCCGGTTTGGCAATCACGGGATAGCCCCCATTTGCTGCAACAAATTCGCGTGCGGCCGCCTCGGTGCTCACCTTATGGCAGCGGGCCGTCGGAATGCCGGCCTTCTGATATACCGGCTTCATGCCTGATTTATGCTTCCAGGAATCGATCTGATCGTATTGCACACCCGTAGTGATGTGGAACTCCGTGCGCAACCTGGCATCCTGCTCCAGCCAATATTCATTATTGGATTCGATCCAGTCCGGCTTGCCGTAACGGAACGCGAAAAAGGCAACCGCCCGGTAGACCTGGTCATAATTCTCCAGTGAATCCACCCGGTAATACTCTGTCAGCGCATTCTTTAATCCCGGCTCCAGCGAATCATAGGGTGCATCGCCTATCCCCAGAACATTCACCCCGTTCTGATACAGACGGTCGCAGAACTGCCAGTATGTATGCGGAAAATATGGTGAAATAAAAATAAAGTTCATATAAATCCCCTTCCATTTTGAATCGGACATTCCAATTATAACTGCTGAATTTTGCTCTGTCAATCTGTTTTTTCAGGAGCCGGACCCGCGGTGCAGGGACACGGATTCATTATCTCTGTAGAAAAAGTCAAAAAACTTCCCCGCGGCCGGTCAGGGCCGTGGGGAAGCAGGTAGGCAGATTATTCAGGATGCTTTAACGGAGGACTGACGGCCCGGAAGATACGGCGACGTTTAAGGCATTTGCCCTCACTGCCGTCCTCTAAAATACTCAGGCCTTCCCCCGGTACTCGAGGCAGAGCATCGTCAGGTCGTCGAACTGCTCGCCCTCTCCCACGAAGGCATCCACGGATTCATGGACATGCTGCAGGATCTCGCGGGGCGTGCCGTCCGCGCATTCATTGAGGGCCGCAGCCAGCCGGTTGATGCCGTAAAATTCCTCATTTGCGTTACTGGCTTCAGGAACGCCGTCCGTGTAGACAAAGAGTCTGGAACCGGGCTCCAGCTGCAGCTCATAATCCTGATACTTCATGCCCGGCATGGAGCCGATCACAAAACCGTGTTTGTCCTTGTAGAGTCTGAAGGCATCACCCGGCTGCTTCAGCATCGGATATTCGTGCGCCGCATTGGCGGCTATCAGTCTGCCGGTAGAGATCTCCAGGATTCCCAGCCAGACCGTAACGAACATATCCTTCCGGTTATTGGCCAGGATCTGCTGATTCACCGCCTCGAGCACTCCGGCGGGTGTCAGGCCTGTTGAAGTATTATTCTGAATGACGATCATGGAGATCATCATAAACAGGGCTGCGGGAATCCCTTTGCCGGAGACGTCCGCGATCACCAGGGCCAGATGATCCTCATCGATCAGGAAGAAGTCATAGAAATCGCCGCCCACCGCTTTGGCCGGAGTCATGGACGCGTAAACATCAAACTCATGACGGTCCGGGAAGGCCGGGAAGTCGTTCGGCAGCATTTCCGCCTGGATCTGGTTGGCCAGTTCCAGCTCCGTGGAAATACGCTCTTTTTCGGCGGACATACGGGCGATATGCTCCGTATTGTCGATGATACGTGTCTGCATGGACCGGATCTCCTGATAGAGCGTCCCGATCTCGTCATTTGACTTAATGTCCAGGTTTGCAATATCTTCCTTACTGTAGCCCTCATCTCCCGCGGCAAAAGAGATCGCTGCCTGTGTCAGTTCCTGCAGCGGCCGTGTGGCCATATGACGCAGACTCTGCAGACAGATGAATACCGCGGCAGCCGTCATGAGCCCCATCAGCGTCAGATTCCGGATCAAAAAGGATTTCTGTCCGTTCACAATTTCGGTAACATCTTTGCTGTAAACGGCATAGAGACGCACTCCGCCGCTCTCGCCCGAAAAAACATTGACAAGCTGCGGGCCCTTTCCCGAGTTCAGCCGGAATGCCTCCTCCCCTTCCCGCTCCTGATACTTCTTAATCGCTTCGACCTGTTTCAGGCGGTTGCCATAGTCTACATAGGTCCATGGGCTCAAGGAGTCGTTATCTATCTTGTTCGCCTCTGAATAAATATTGATGCAGTTCATGATCTCCAGGTACCCGTCCGGCATCTCCGCGTACACCTGGATCCGGTCGCATCCCGTGCTGACGCACGTGGCTATAATGGTGCCGAGACTGCGATAATGGTCCGACGCAGTGAAGTAGTAGGTGGAAAGCCTGGGTTCATGCGCATACATCCATCCCGAGATATCTTCTTCGGCTACACCGGCAGCAATTGCTTCCTGCCGGGTCTTTTCCATAAGTGCGTCGTATTCTTCCACGGTCATGATGGCATCCGCCCCGGATCCGACCTTAAACTGCGAAAGCCAGTTTCCCATGTCGCCGCCGTGAGGGTTGTTTACTGCAGCGGTATGTGCTTCTTCAAAGCCGTCATAGCTTGTGAGGCGATAGGCTGCGGCGGCATCGGCCATCCAGGAAGGCGCATACGATTCGAGCTGTTCCGCGACATATGCCAAATCCTTACGTAACGGATAGTACGCTGTCCGGGTATAGGAGCCGTAACTGATAATGATCAGGACCATCGAAACGATCAGCAGGATTGCCGTGATC
Organism: Bacillota bacterium; assembly: GCA_017442535.1. Classification (GTDB taxonomy): domain Bacteria; phylum Bacillota; class Clostridia; order Lachnospirales; family Bianqueaceae; genus RUG12817. The sequence goes on from JAFRZL010000027.1 coordinate 4,529, forward strand.
AGAATATTGAGTTTGGCAGTCAGCGAGAAACTCTTTTTCATCGCATACACCTCCTTTCCGGGAGAAATACTCATTAGAATTTGGCAGGGCCGGGGTGCTTTATTTCACCAGATAGCCGCCGTCCACGGGAATAATGGCTCCGCCCAGATAATCGCTTGCGTGAGAGGCCAGGAAGATGCAGGGACCTTTCATGTCTTCGCCGGTGCCCCAGCGGTGGGCCGGGATCCGGTCCGTGATCTGCTGATACCGCGGATTGCTGCGGTCCAGCAGGGCCTCATTCATGTCCGTAGCCATGTAGCCGGGAGCGAGGGCATTGACATTGATACCTTTGGCGAGCCAGTCATTGCTGAGCGCCTTGGTCAGCTGCGCCACGCCGCCCTTGGCAGCGGCATAGGCGGGAATCGTCTGTCCTCCAAAGAATGAAATCATCGAAGCGACGTTAATGATTTTGCCATAGCCTTTGGGCAGCATCAGGCGGCCGGCTTCCCGGCACAGCAGAAAAACGGCGTGGAGGTTGACATCGATCACCTGATCCCACTCCTCGACGGGGAAATCTTCGGGCATGTGGCGGCGCTGGATGCCGTGGGCGTTGACTAGGATATCCAGATCACCGCCCAGTTTGTCCACCGACTCGTGAAAGGCCCTTAAAACTTCTTCTCTATGGCTGAAATCGGCTTTGACGCCGTGGCAGCGGAATCCTCTCTGCCGAAAGGATTCCGCCACCTCAAATACCCGGTCGGTCGTACCGACGATCGCCACTTCACAGCCCGCTTCCATCAGGCCTTCGGCCATGCCGCAGCCCAGGCCGCGGGTACCGCCGGTCACCAGGGCTTTTTTGCCCTGAATATCAAACAGATTCATTACCTTCTCCTATTACAGTTCTACGATCTGCAGACCGTATTCACTACAGGCCTCCAGCGCGCCGGTATGACCGACAACGCAGATGCTGCCTTCATTGGTGAGTTTGCGAAGCGGCTCAGCCCATTTGGCCAGGCTTTCCTTGGTCGTCTCGAGCATTTCGATCCGTCTCCGCTTCATATCTTCATAGGTATAGCCTGCCATATACAGGGTATCGGCCTGCATGCTCTTCTCGAGGGGAGCTGCGAGGCGGTCGGTCGATCCGACCGTTGAAATAATATACTTCACCAGGTCATCATCGCCCTTGCAGTAGGCCTCCAGAACCTCTCCCATCCTGGCATATTCGCCGAGTGAACGGGCAGGAGTAGGATCACGGTAGGAGAATACGCTCATCATGCCTGACATGCCGGCGCTGACACCTGTACCGTAGGCGCCGCCCTGGACGCGGATCGTATTCCAGAGATAGTCCAGACGCAGCAGCGTGCAGGCTACCTGAAGGCTTCCGTCCGCTTTGCAGCCCATCGTATCCAGATGATTGGCGCGTACGGCAAAGCCGATCTGGGCAGGAATCGTGATCCCGAGCTTGTCCGGCACGGTCGTCGTATAAGCGGCCTGTTCGGGGACGGGTGTGCCCTCTTCAAAGCGGGCGAACAGATCGCCCAGCTCAGCCTTGTCGGAAGCCGCCATCGACGTAAAGAGGCGGGCGCGGCAGACGGACTGTCCCATCACGCGCTCCACGAGCGCTTTGAAATCATCGAACCGCTCGTCAAAATGATCCGCGAAATCATGCAGGTACTGCAGATTGGTGTATCCGTTCAGTGCTTCTCCCACGGCCGCGCCGGCGGAATAATGCGCCTTGGCAACCGTCTGCGCCAAAGCGTTGCCCGCCATGATGGCATACTGCTTGGCCGACTCATTGTTCTGCAGAACGATCTTGCGGATGCTGTCCTTCGCGTCAAAAACAGTCTCGGTCAGGACTTCGTACAACAGTTCCTTGGCGTACGCCAGGTTCTTATCCAGGACGCTGCAGCTGGCAACCAGCCAAGGCGTGCAGTGTACGCGGTCGCCTGCGCGCGTGGAGGTATCCAGCATGAAGGCCATCTCGCCCAAATAGGTCTTGACCGCGAGCTGCAGATCCGCGGTATCGGGATGCGTCTTGGTCGGAAGGTTCCCGAGGAGCCTGGGCAGGATCGAGATGTTAGTCAGTTCTTCCAGGGACAGATCGGACAGGTTGAAATACAGGGTCAGATAGGTGATGCCGTTGCTGGAAACCGGGTGGAAGATGCCCTTTACACCTTCCTCACAGAATTCCTGCGACTCAGTCCATTCGGGATCAGGCCCGACTTCGGACAGGTCAAGCTTGGGCAGGGTCGCGGCGAGCTCGGGCGAATCGGGGGCCTGCTGCCAGGCGGCAAGTTCGGCGTTTTTGCGGATGATCTCGGCCTTTTCCTCTTCCGTCCAGGAAGCCTGGAGCTCGGCCAGGCGCTCGGCCTCACGCTCGCGCTTCTCATCGCCAAGCGTGGTGGACGGCAGCAGATGCAGTTTGACCCATTCGCCCTCGTCCAGGAAGATCTCTTTGTACAGGGCTTCAAAGCCGCCGTTATCCAGCATCGCGCGCAGTTCTTCGAACGTTCCGTTCTGCAGCAGATACTGCAGGACATCGCCGCCGTAGAGCCAGCTGTCCAGCGAGCGGATATTGCGGACCAGACCGGCGGGCTCACGGAGCGTGCGGAGCTTGAATTCGATCATATTCAGGGAAGCGGTCAGCGCCTCTTTGTTAAGGCCTTCTTCCGCCACACGACGAAGCGTGTCCTTCACCAGCTGCTGCAGTTCGCCGGAGCGGGCGTCGTCCATATTGTGGGCGGCCAGTACCGTGAAGGACTGCGCCGTGCCGTCCGAAATATCCAGGTCAAAGTCCTGGGCCAGCCCGGCTTCGAGCACCGCCTTCTTGAGGGGAGCCTCATTGCTGCCCGCCAGCATATCGCAGAGCGTCATCGCGGCATAGATCCTGGTCTTGTCGGACCAGTCGGTCAGGATCCTGGCCATGGCAAAATGCGCCTTATCCCCTTCCGCGTCCTCCGGGGAGATCTCATAATAGCGGGTCTCCTCTGCGGCGACCGGCTGCTGCATGGTAATCTCGGGCAGATTGTCGGAGCGGTCATACTCCGCCAGATAGCTGTCGATCAGCGCAAGCGTTCTCTCGATCGGCACGGTACCATCCAGATAGAAGCGCGCGTTCGACGGATGATAGAATCGATGATAGAACTCCAGATATTTCTCATAGGTCAGCTCCGGAATATGCTCCGGCTCGCCGCCCGAATTGTACTGGTAGCAGCTGTCCGGGAAGAGCATCTCGCGCAGGTCCTGATCGATCACTTCGTAGACATTAGCCATCGCGCCCTTCATCTCGTTAAAGACAACGCCCTTATAGACGGCATTGCCCTGCTCGTCAAGCTCGGGATGCCACCCTTCCTGCCAGAAAATATTCCAGCCGACCAGCGGCGCGAACACGGCGTCCAGATATACCTCCGTCAGATTCAGGAAATCCTGCTCATTACGGCTGGATACCGGGTAGATCGTCTTGTCATTAAAGGTCATCGCGTTCAGGAAGGTCTGCATGGACCCTTTCAGCAGATCCAGAAAGGGCTCTTTGACCGGGAATTTCCGGGATCCGCCAAGCACAGAGTGCTCCAGAATGTGGAAAACGCCCGTATGATCCTCGGGCAGGGTCTTGAACGCGACCGAGAAGAGCTTGTTGCTGTCCCCGTTATCCATCCAGGCGAGCTGGGCCCCCGTCTTGTCATGCTGCATTTCCACCAGCGTGGACTTAAGTTCTTCCACACTGCGCACTCTCACTACAGTAAATCCGTTCAGTTTCTGTCCAACTGATAATTGCATGCGTTAATCTCCTTTCCGTGCCGGTTTCTGTCCCGGCCATCATCGCTTTACCGGTAAATTATATCACATATTTACCGTGAGTACAACTGTCCGCGTAGAATTGCCTCAAAGCGGGAAGAAATCCCCTCTTTCGCTTGCATTCCCCGCGGCCATCCGTTATAATGAAAACAGCATTATTCTTCCAAGGAGGACCTTATGATCACGATCCGCGATTTGCAGCAGGACCTGGAGGCCATGGGCATCCGGCCGTCCGATACCGTCTGTATCCATACATCTCTGCGCTCCGTCGGCCCGGTAGAGGGCGGGGCGGAGGCTTTTATCCGGGCTTTTACGGATTATCTGCGGAACGGGCTGCTGGTGGTGCCGACGCATACCTGGGCCAGTGTGCGTCCTGAGTCCCCCGTCTATGATGTGCGCCGCACGGAGCCCTGCATCGGTGTTGTGCCGAAGATCGCGGCCTTCCATCCGGACGGTGTCCGCTCCATGCATGCCACGCACTCCGTTGCTGTTTTCGGTAGACGGGCTGCAGAATATGCGCAGCTTGACAACCACGCCGCGACCCCCACGCCCGCTGAAGGCTGCTTCGGGCACCTGTATGACGAGCACGCCAAAATACTCCTGATCGGCGTCGGTCAGGAGCGGCATACATTTATCCATGTGACGGAAGAGATCGTGGACGTGCCCCTGCGCCTCTCCGAGCCCTTTGAAGTTACCCTGATCGACCGGGAAGGCCGCGCCGAAAAGCGCATGATTCAGCGGCATTTTAACCCTTATTGCGCCCACATTTCCGAGAATTTCGTCAAATTCGATCCGATTTTTGCCGCGAAAGGAGCGGTAACCATGCAGCGTCTCGGCAATGCCAGCGTGCAGCTCTGTGACGCTGTACGCTGCCAGGACATCACCGTCCGCCTGTGGCGCGAAGCGCTCGCCGCCGGCCGCGACCTGACGGTGGATATGAGGGCGGTATAGAATTACGATTCATGAAAGGAGATTACCCTGGCCTTTAACTATAACAGTGTTATTGCCCAACAATTCTCCCGTTTTGAGGAGCTTGAGTCGCTGCGGATTCAGCAGCTGGAGTATTTGTCACGCATGAAAAGTGTTCTGACAGACATTCGCGGTTATGACCGCACCGACAATACCGACATGCTTCTCGAGAGGTTTTCTGAAATGGAGTATTCCGCACGAAACTTTGATGCTGCTCTGCAGAATTATCTGGAACTTGTGCATGTCTTTCGGGAGATGACAGAGAATATGGACGATCCAGATAGTCAGATATCGACTCATTTGAAATAATTTGACTGATTTCTTAAATGAAAATGGCCTCCGGTCGGCAGGGACTCGGAGGTCATTTTAAAGTTATAGGACAAACATCGTACCTTATTTCAGTAGCCGCATGATAGATCTTTGAGCCTTTATTAGCCGTTCGTGTGTCGGTCTGGCATTACCATGGTCATCATAGTGTCAATTTCTCGCCGCAGGCCACCTGCGTAAAGAAAGTATTTTGACGAGCCCAGATACAAACTTGCGGCACAGTCATCATGACTGTGCCGCCGCTGGAAATAAATACAACCATATAGCTTTGCCCTTGCCCAAGGGCATGCTTGACGTCCTCAGAACTTCTTGTACACCACCAGTTCGACCTGGTTGCCTTTGATATAGATTCTGACTTCGTCGGCTACTTTGGCGATGATGGATTTCTCCAGCTCATCCCATTTTTCTTTCTGCTCGTTCGCAGTCTCACGGTAGCGGTTAAGTGACCACTCCATCATGGTGGCGCGCATGGACATCATTTCAGTCGACGCATCCGGCTCGTCATAGAGGAAGAAGCCGTCATCGTAAGGGAACTCGTCGCGGGCCTCAAGGGCCTTCTCGAACGCGTCGCGGATCTTGCCGATGATGCCCACCGCGGCGTCATTATGTCCGGTAGTGGTGGCGGCAAGCAGCTGCTCGCGCTTCTCCGCATTCATGATGGTCTCGGTCGTCAGGTGCAGACCGTAGACATTGTCCTTATCCTCGATCCAGAATTTGTAATCGTGCTCACCGGTAACCGCACGCACCAGACCCATCATTTCCTCGATCAGGAGACGCAGATGCAGCCCCTGTTTGTTGTTCAAGCCTTTATAAAGCGCAACGGCATTTGCCTGATTCAGCGCATCCTCAACCCCGTTGCCTCTGGTATTGATAATGATAACATCTGATCTCATGGCTTTTTCCTTATTCGATGTCCAGAATGGTTGTGAAACCGGTAATCTCAAAAATCTCCATGATTATCTCATTCACGTGAACAACCTTCATGCCGCCCTTCTGCATCATATACTTCTGCATCACCAGCATCGCGCGCAGACCGGCGGAAGACATATATTCCAGCTTCTCCAGGTCAATGACAAGCTCGGAAACACTCTCACGAACATCCATCCACTCCGCTTCCAGTTCGGGAGCCGTTGTGGTGTCAAGCTTGCCTTCCAATGCAATCGTCATCTTATCGCCATCGCGAAACTTCTCAATCGTCATCCTTCATTCCTCCTCAAAAGACTGTTCTCCGGAAATAATTCCTCGCATTTAATCTGAATGCGGCTAGATTATACACCATACATCCGCTTTTTGTCAATCCGTTGTCCGCAAAAGTTATGAATTGATATGCAGCCTGCATTAAGTCAACTGATACCCGTACTCCTTCACCTTATCTTTCAGCTCCTGTATGCTCTTCTCTCCCAGATTGCGGACCGTGCGGAGTTTTGCCTCACCCATGTCCAGAATCTGCTTCAGCGTAAAAAGGCCGTAACGCTTCAGACAGTTGTAGGTACGGATGCTCAGGTCCATTTCATCGAGCGTTGTACCCAGGACATCTCCCTGAGCAACGCCTATCCGGTCATAATAATTCATCGTCCGCATACTCCTTTCACTTGGAATAAGGCCATTTTATCACAGAAAAAGGATAAAGTCCATCAACCGCCGGTTGAATGTGCGGCCTGTTCCGCGGCCGCATGCCGACAAAAAAGCAGCCTGCAGAACGCCTTGCCGGCATCCGGACTGCTTTTGACTTTTATGCCAATTTGCGATTGCTCGTCGGTGCTGTCAGTTCAGAATCACATATCCCGCATCCATCCCTGCCGAGAAAAAGATACCGGTATTCTCTGGCTTCGGGATCGGCAGATGACGGCTCAGCATGCCGGGATCCATGTGGAGGGTCTTCATGACCTCTTTAAGCACGGAAATACTGTAATTGCTTCTGGATTTAAGCCAGTAACCGGGAATGGTCGTTGCTTGGATGACAGGCAGAGTTCTGTCGCCGCCGATGATGGCGCCGCCATCCGTCATCTCAGGGGCTTCAACGGATTCCATCGCGTCGATCCGGGCCTGGACTGCGGCAAGCGGTTTGATGTCTACCTTGGGGATGGAAATGATCGGCATGGGCTCCGCGTGTTTAACCGCGGGTTCCGCTGCAGCCGGCTGGGCCTTAACAGCAGGGCTGCCGGATTTGGTGACTGCCTGCTGGGATACCGTTGTCGTCTGGGCAGGCTTCGCGGCGGGCTCAGGCTTTTTCTCCTCCGTCTTGGGAGCAGCGGGCGCCGGGCTGTAATACACGCAGTTACCGTTGCGAAGCGCTGTCAGCGTCTGATTGCCGGCATAGCCGTCCACCACCAATCCGTTGGTGCGCTGGAAAAGCCGCAGGGCCTGGTCCGTCTGGTTGCCGAAATAACCGTCCGCAGGGCCGCAGCTATAGCCGTACTTATTCAAAAGCTGCTGCAGCTCCGTCACTTTGTCGCCACGGTCGCCCAGCATCAGATAATTGCGGGCAGCCTGCGTGGAAGCAGAAGACGTGGATGCGGCCGCGCTCGGGACTGCGTAAATATAGCCGAGGAAACGGTAACTGGTCATATAATCGGAGCCGTCGGCGGACATCCGGATATTCTCAAACATCGTGCCGCCCCAGTTGGATTCGGAAAGCGTCACCGTGCCGTCGCCGTTAATGCTCTCCACAACGGCGACATGGCCGTTCTCTTCATCCCAGCGATCCCAGCAGGCCACTGCGCCGAGCCTCGGCGTGCTGCCGTAATTATAGATGCCATTGCGTTTGTTGTAGAACCACCACTCGCCCGCGTTACCGGTGCTGAGAGCGGGCATGCTGCCCCGGATCTCATAAACACGTCCCCACGCATAAGCTGTACAATTGGGCATGCCGTAGCCACAGGCATAGAAGATATTCATGGAACTGAAATAATAGGGATTATCGTAACCCGGGCAGCTGTAGCGGGGCGTAAACGAATCCGCCGCCTGTACACGCGCAGCCGGTACAGCCGGTATCAGAAGGCAAATCGCCAGTATTATCGCAGTCAGAGCCCGCAGAATACGCTTCATTTCCTCCGAATCCTTTCCCAATCATATAATCTCCCATATAATGGACAGTATAAGCATTATAACACTTTGCAATGCATATGTCAACCATTTTTTAACATTTTTACTTCAAAACGTAACTGTTTTGTAATAATGGACCGGTTTTGAGGGCAAAATAAGACGGTGCTTTTCAAAATACTGAATATGTCCACGCCGGAAGCGGCAGAACATGCATGTATTATTTAAAGCACCGTCATTGTATTGATCCGGCTGCGGGAAGGATCTTGAGGCAAGAGCCTTATTCCTCCGTCTTGGGAGCCTCGGAAATAGCTTCGGTCACAGATTCTTCGACATCGGCTGCCACGTTCTCCACGGCTTCTGCTGTTTCGGCTGCCGCTTCCTTCACCGTCTCCTCTGCTGCGTCAACCGCTTCGGACACTTCTGCCACGGCCTCTTCGGCCGCGATATCATTTTCCAGCCGTGCAAAAGCCTCTCCCAGCGGGGACAGATCATTCGCGTGGTCATCCCGGGCCTGTTTCTCCGCGGCAAGCTCGGCATCGACCTTCGCCTCGACCTCGCGCGCCAACGCTTCCTTTCTGTCGCGGCGGATAATGATCAGCCAGCCGATCGCGAAAATGCAGACAAAGATCGAAATGAACTGCGACGTCGAGAAGGGGCCGACGGTCCCTCGGGGGTCGCCTCGCAGGAACTCCACCAGAAAACGGCCGATCGAATACAGGAGCATATAGCACGCCGAAGGCACGCCGTCCTGTGGCTTGCGCTTCGCGCCCACTCTGGTCAGCCAGAAGAGGAATCCGGCCAGCAGGAAGTCCAGCAGGCTCGAAATCAGCTGCGTCGGGATCAGCGGCACGCCCGCCGGCGCCAGTCCGCTCTCGGGGAAAGTCACTGCGAACCAGGAATGATTCTCCAGGCCGTAGCAGCAGCCCGCGCAGAAGCATCCCAGGCGGCCGAAGCCCTGTGCCATCGGGATCGTGGGGATCGCCGTGTCCAGATACTCCAGGAACGAGATCTTTTTCTTGCGGCAGTAGAAAATGGGTGCCACAATGCCAAGGATGACGCCGCCGTAGAGGACAAAGCCGTTGGTAATGTCAAGCAGCAGGGACGGATCTTTGATAATGGCGGGGAGTTCAACAATATAGTACGCCAGCTTGGCGCCGATGACGCCCGCGATGATCCCGACCAGTCCGATATTGAACATATGATCCGGATCCAGTCCGCGCGGCTTGCACCGCTTCATGCTGATGATAACCGCCAGGATCATACCGATGGCGATCATCAGTCCATAGCTGTAAAACGAAATCGGTCCGATTGAAAACAGCTTGATATGCATATTATCTTCCTCCTGTTCGCTGACGAAGCGTTTCATAAATGATAATTGCGGCAGCCGTTAAAGCGTTCAGCGACTCCGCCCGGCCGGGCTGCGGGATCCTGACCCTGTCCCGGCAAAGCGCCGTGATCTGCGGCGTCAGTCCGTTGCCCTCATTGCCGATCAGTACGGCCGCGGGCCCTGTCAGATCCGTATCGTACAGTGACCGGCTGCCCTCCAGATGCGCGGCGATCAGATGGATCCCCCGGCCGCTCCACCCGGCAAGCACCCCCGGCAAATCATCGGTATATGCAACCGGCAGATGGAAGAGGGATCCCATCGAGGCCCTGACGGCCTTGGGGCTGTAGATATCCACCGTCCCACGGCTGCAGAGCAGCCCGCTCATACCGGCGGCGTCCATCGTCCGGAGCATCCCGCCGGCATTGCCCGGATCCTGCAGATTCTCGAGCACCAACACAAACGGCTCGGGCCCGCCGGTCAGATCCTCCGGCGTAAAAAACCTCTGCTCCACGACCGCCATGATCCCCTGCGGATTCTTGGTGTCCGCAAGCGAGGCAAAAAGCCCCTCGGGAACCACTGTGATCCCGGCCTCCGGGAATCGCCCGGCAACAGGCTGCCAGTCCTCAGGCCTTTCCTGATAAAAACGATCCGACAGCACCAGCTGCCGCAGCACCCAGGGCTCTGTGATCTCACGGACCAGCCTGAGCCCCTCCGCGGTAAAAAGCCCCGTGGCCTTGCGCCCTTTACCCGTCTGCAGCGCATGCCAATCCTTGATCTGCGGATTCCGGGCGCTGGTAATCCATTGAATTTGATTGTTCATACGGTAAAAAAAAGCGCTCAATGGTTGGATGTCATTGAAGCGCTTTTCCTCTCATTAATCTGCCACGTAGGGCATCAGAGCCAGATGTCTGGCACGCTTTACGGCAATCGTCAGCTCACGCTGATGCTTGGCGCAATTACCGTTGATGCGGCGGGGAAGGATCTTACCGCGCTCGGAAACATACTTCCTGAGCTTGGCGACATCCTTGTAATCCAGAGTACTGCCTTTTTCCGCACAGAATGTGCAGACACGCTTCTTATGATGAATAGCGGGTTTCTTTCTCTGAGGAACCATCTCACTAACCTCCTGTTCTGATTATCAAATCTTAGAAGGGCAGATCTTCGTCGCCCTCCAGCGTCGCATCCACAGGAGTAAAACCTTCGGGTCCGGCAGGAGCCGGATTCTGCGGGGCATTGCCCCCCTGCGGAGCGAAATTATTCTGCATGCCGGAATCAGCATATCCGCCGAAATTGCCATAGCCGCCGGCGTAATTACCATTAGGCGCTGCCGGGGCAAAATTGGGATTGCCGCCGCCATAGCCGCCGTTATTGTAATTATTGTTGTAGCCGCCCTGGCCGCCACTCTGGCGGTTCTCAGAGGAGGCTTTGCTCTCGGCAAAGAACTGTTCCGAAATCACAACATCCGTGGAATAACGCCTGTTGCCGTCATTGCCGGTAAAGCTGCTGACGCGCAGCTCGCCGACGACCGCTACCATCATGCCCTTGCGGAAATACTTGCCCGCGAACTCTCCGCGCTGGCCGAATGCCACGCAGCGGATGAAATCAGCGGTCTCCTCGCCTTCGCGGGGACGGTAGGAACGATTGACTGCAAGCGTATATGTGCATGTTGCGCTGCCCGACTGCGAACCATAACGCAGTTCGGGATCACGGGCCAGGCGGCCCATCAAAATAACCTTATTCATTGAAAACCCTCCTTGGCTTCAATGCTATCACTCGTCTGCTCTGAAAATCAGATAACGAAGCAGATTCTCCATGATTCGCAGATCCTTCTCCAGATCAACGGCCATGGCCGGCTCGGCATCCACCTGCATGAAGTAGTAGTAGCCCTCCGTCTGATGGGCGATCTCGTAAGCAAGACGGCGCTTGCCCCACTCGTCCACATTCGTGATGGTACCACCGCGGCGTGCGATGTAATCCTTCACCTGCTCCACATAGGCAGCCCGCTCCTCATCATTCAGCACGGGAGTCACTACCAATGCGACTTCGTATTTGTTCATCTTCTGCACCTCCTTTTGGACTAATGGCCCCCGCACAATGGCGGAAGCAAGGAATAAATCACTCAGAGACAGATTATACACCAATCCGGAGTGAATAGCAAGTATTTTTTTTTAAATTTTTGAAATCCGCGGGCCGTTCCCCCTGCGTCCGCGGTCCGGCCGGCCCGGCCGGCCATTTCAAGTATAACATGAGCCGGGACATTTGCGCAATGCTCCGGCTCAAAATAAAAATCAGAAAATCCTGCGGAATTCTTTGACAGTTTCGAGAATCGTCCCTTCCGTCACAGGTATACCGTAGTCCCCGTCGCCGCGCGTCACAGGATGTCCCGGAGCGTCGAGCAGGATAAACTCGATCCTGCCGTCCCGGACTTTTTTGTCCCGGCGCATGGCCGCGAGGATGGTCTCCCCGTCCAGATCTTCGGGGATCCGGCAGTCCTGGCCGTATTCTCGCAGCATCCGAATCTGGTATTCGGCATATTCCCGCGTGCCGTATCCCAGCTTGTAGGAAAGCCATGCCGCGTAGGCGATGCCGATGGCGACGCATTCTCCGTGGATCAGCCGGAAGCCGCTTGCCAACTCCACGCCGTGGCCCAGAGTGTGGCCGTAGTTCAGGATCTTGCGCAGGTTGGACTCCTTCTGGTCTGCACTCACGACCTCGTTTTTGACGGCGCTGTTGGTGATCCACAGCTTCTCCATGACTCTGCCGTAGTCCGCACCCTGCCGGCCCACGATGATATCGCGGTGCTCTTCCAGGTAATCCGCGAGTTCCGGCCGGCGGATAAAGCTGTGTTTGATCAGCTCCACCAGTCCTGCGAAATAATTCCTCCGGTCCAGTGTCTCCAGTGTGCGAACGTCGATATATACGGCTTCGGGGCTGTGAAAAGCACCGATCAGATTCTTGCCCTGCGGCACGTCCACCGCCGTTTTGCTGCCGATCGCGGAATCCGCCATGGCAAGTGTCGAGGTGGGCACCTGGATCACCGGGATGCCGCGCATATAGGTCGCGGCGACAAAGCCGGCCAGATCTCCGGTGACGCCGCCGCCCAGGGCAATTACTGCACTGTCGCGGCCGTAGCCCGCGTCAAGCATCGCGTCCTCCAGAAGCTCCTTCTGATGCCTGTTTTTGCTGGCCTCTCCCTCCGGAAAGGTAAAAAGCTGCCAGCGGATGCCCGCGCGTATGAGCTCCGCGCCGAGCCGTTCGCCGAATAATCCGCCCGTCCGGCTGTCCGCGATGACCGCGTACCGTGAGGCAAGGGGACGCTCCCGCAGGTCGTCCGCGATCTGTCCGAACAGATCCGTCCCGACCATCACTTCATAACTCTGCGGCTGAACCGCCACGTCTACATGAATCCTTTCCATCCCGGACCTTCCTTCTACGTCAGGTGGCCGATGATCATGATGGCCATCGGCAGCAGATAGATGACAGCCACCATAACAGGCAGCCAAATATACGGTAGTGCGGCGATTGCACGGGCCATTCCCCCGGCGGGCTTTACCCGGTGCGATAGGCGTCTGCCCAAGGTGATCCACACCAGCACCGCGGCGAGGCCTGCCAGTCCGAGGATCAGGCCGGTCTTCAGCCCGGGCGTCATGTACCGGATCTCCACCACGTTATCACCCTGCTGCAGCTCCACCATCAGGAAACCGCCCATAGCACGTTTTACGGCAGCCTCCCGGCCGTTTACTCTGGCCGAATAGCCATCCCGGTAGGGCAGCATGATCACGAGCCCGGCGCCCTCGGCCGCACTCACTTCCGTGCGGATCAGATTGCCTTCCACCTGCAGGCCGGCTCCTTCGGCCTCCTCACACAGCTCCCTCATCAGATCGTCCCGCAGGCCGTAAACGCCGAACGAGACCGCGTGCGAAAGGTCTTTACGCAGGATCACCCGGATATGCACCGATCTGTCACGGAAAACGCCCAGGTCATACAGTCCGTTCACCTTCTGCAGGGGGTAGCTGTCCGCCATCATCCGCTCGTTCACCCAGATCTCGCAGGATTTATTCTCCGGTTCGTTCAGGCGGATGTCGTAACGTCCGCCGAAGCAGTCAAAATACAGATGCTGCTCTCCGGTGACCTCGATCTCCCACTCGATGATACCGGAGGCCGCGTCGCCGGTGCGTCTGACGCGGGCGCCGCTGATCTCCACACCTCTCAGTTCGGTGGGTTCATAGCGGATCATCAGGTCCTCGGTTTTGCCGAAAAGTGTTCTGTACAGGGCATTCTGGGCCTCCGCGCGGTTGCCTTCGGGCAGTTCCGCAAGCTCCCCTGAGGGAGCGTAGGTGACCAATGCCGGCGGCAGCTCATAAGGATTGCGGACGATCGAATAATAATCGCCGCGGACAGCCACCACATCCTCGGAGCGGAGCTTTCCGGTGCGTACGAGGGTATATCGGTTGGACAGGAGCGCGTCCGTAAAGACCGTGCCGCCCTGTGAATCGGCTTCCATCCAGTATGTCGAATAGCCGAGCTTGCGCAGCGAGAACATATAGTCCTCTCCCGTAAGCGATGTGTAATGCGACAGTGTCGGCAGTCCGGAAGCGCCGGGCCAGTTGGCGCCGACCTCATTGGTCCGCATTTTGATGCGGTAGAAGTCCGCGTCATGCAGCTCCCCGGCTAGCGCCGGAAGCCGCAGGAAATGGCTCTGGTCTGACGCGGGATAGCCCATGTAGACGCCGCCCTGAAAGAAAGATTCCACCGCGAAGAGCCCGAGCAGCAGCCATGCCGCGGCGCGTCCGCCGATTCTGCCGCCCGTGCGCATCAGCAGGCAGAAAAGATAGCCGCCCATCATGATCAGCCAGGCCAGACTCAGATGCAGGAATGACTCCTCCGTCCCCCAAAGTGTCGTCGGATAAGCTCGCAGTACCTCCTTGTCTCCCCGAACCAGGAAATACGCGCCTGCAGCCAGCATCACCGTTACGGCGAGCACCGTCAGAACACCGAATGCGGACCGGCGGCTTTCTTCCTCAGGAGCGCGTGATTCGATCGCCTCAAGCCCTTCCGCCGTCACCAGCAGCATCATCATGACCGTCATATAGCCGTAACGGGCCGGGAAGCACTGGTAATCTCCCGTATGCCAGATCTTATTAACAGGCTCCAGGAACAGCGGCAGGATCAGCAACAGCGTCATTACAAGGAGCGATACCTGTCTGCGGTCGGCTTTTTTCCACGGGAAAAAAGCCAGTGCCGGGATGAAAATACCCGTGCAGTACAGGAACGGGATCGTCGTCGCCAGCGAAGGCGCCAGAGCGCTGTTCATCAGATTGGTAATCAGGCCCCGTCCCCTGGCCGAACCGCCAAAGGCTTTGAGGCAAGGCAGCCACACGGGTGCCGTCAGCAGCGCTGCGGTCAGGCTTGCCATCACAAAGCGGATCGTCCCCCGCGCCCTCTTCTCCCGGTCGGTGATGAGCGACAGCTGCATCCCGACATAGAGGAGCAGGAAGATGACGACCATATAACTCAGGTAATAATTGACATATAATTCGGCCACCAGCACCGCCATATACAGGCCCGGCTTGCCCTCATCGAGCATCCTGTCGAGCCCCACCATCAACAGCGGGAAGAGGTAGGCCGCGTCCAGCCAGACGATGTTCTGATAGAACATTAGAATATAGCCGGAGAAGGCATACATACACGCAAGCGCTGTGACCGCCGCCGCCCGCATCCGGGGATAACGACGGCGCAGGAAATAATAGGCGGTCAGTGAACAGAGCATCATTTTGACCAGGATCAGCAGCTGGAAAAACTGAAAGATCCAGGTCTTCGGCACGAAAACGACCAGCAGATGCAGCGGACTTGAGACAAAGAAAAACAAAACCGACCATAGATCCATGCCGCCCGCGTTCTGCAGATTCAGCATCACACTCTGCCGACCCTCCAGGATGTCCTTGAGGTCAAGCAGCAGCGGAACCACCTGCTGATACGCGTCGCACCATGCGATCGTCAGTTTACCGTAAGGAAAGATGTTAAAAGCCAAAAATACCAAAAACGTCATGATGCCGGTTACCAGAACCGGCATCAGTAATTCTCTCTTTTTCATAGTCCTCCCGCCGAACGCTTCCCGGGATACCGTTATGCTCAATAAGTCGAGATCTGCAGATTAGCCTTCCAGATGTCCAGCGAAGGCTCACGCTTCATGGCCAGTCCTTCATCGATGTCGATATTGACATACTTGCCGTTCTGCACGCAGATCAGACGGTTGGTTTCGCCGCTGTAGAGCGCCTCCACCGCCAGATAACCCATCATCGAAGCATGCTTGATATCGAGCGCCGTGGGACTGCCGCCGCGCTGGATATGGCCCAGAATGGTGCAGCGGGACTCGACACCGGTCGCGTCATGAATCTTCTTGGAAAGCTCCTGGGCGTTGCCCACGCCTTCCGCCACAATTACGATGTTATGGCTCTTGCCGCGGGCACGGTTCTCCATAATGACCCGCACCAGATGATCAAAGCCCTGGGACTCCTCATCCTCGGGGATCATGATGGCATCCGCGCCGGTCGCGATGCCTGACCAGAGCGCCAGCTCGCCGCAGTTGCGGCCCATAACTTCAACAACCGAGCAGCGCTCATGCGAAGCGGAGGTGTCGCGCAGACGCGCGATCGAATCCACTACGATGTTGACCGCCGAATCGAATCCGATGGTGTACTCCGAGCAGGCAATATCTCGGTCGATCGTACCGGGAACGCCTACCACACTGATTCCTCTCTGCGAAAGCTTCTGCGCGCCGCGGAACGATCCGTCGCCGCCGATCACCACAAGGCCGTCAATACCGAAAATCCGGCACATCTCCGCCGCCCGGTCCTGATACTCCACCTGGAAGAATTCGGGGCAGCGCGCCGTATATAATACAGTACCGCCGCGATGAATGATGTCAGCCACACTGCTGGCATGCATCTCCATCACATCACCTCTCAGGAGTCCCACATAACCCTTGCGGATCCCCATCACACGCAGACCTTTATTCAAAGCACTTCTCACAACCGCACGAATGCAGGCATTCATGCCCGGCGCATCTCCGCCGCTCGTCAAAACTCCGATCGTTCTCAGGCTGCTATCCATATTAAAACTGCTCCTTTTACTCACAAATCTGACAGTCAATGGGGCTCTATACCCACTCTTATATCATAACGGGGAAAAGCCCTCTTGTCAAGAGAAAAGATGGCGTCACTTCAGCAAAAAATCGACTCCGTCTTTAATAAATTCGGTCAAAACGCATGCTCAGATTCCCCAGCATTCACGGTATGTCAGGCTGAGCGTATGATCCTCATGAAAATCCACCGGCAGCCATATGTAGGAGCAATGCAGGAAGGACTGCGTATTGTGCCTCTCCGACATCAGGATCACCCGTCCGGTCTTCCTCTCCGTAAACGCGTAGGTGCTCTGGGAACGGAAGGTATTGTGTTCCGCATCGTCCACACAGGGGTCCCCCATGTCCTCCCATTCACCCATCAGATCCGTGGTCCGGTAATACCTCGCCTCGTTGGGCGCCCATCCGGAAAGCCCGGACGTTATCAGATAATAATACCCGTCACGCTTGATCACTGCGGGCGCTTCCCGGTGAAACGCCGCGCCGATCCTGCGGTACTCTCCGGTAAAGGAGCAGTAATCATCACTCAGCCGGACGATGTGCAGGCAGCGCTCCTGCTCCGAGGTCTTGCGGTCATAGATAAAATACGCACTGCCGTCCTCATCCTGATAGACGGTGCAATCCTTTACCGCGCCTTTTTCATCGATCGGGCGGTAAGCCCCGATCCATTTATAAGGCCCGTTCACCCTGTCACTGACGGCAAGCCCCGCCTCCGCGGTGCCCGGATCCGTCCCATGGACGCCCGGATACTTCACATAATGGCACCAGAGTACGTATTTTCCCGTCCCGACGTTATAGATGATCTTGGACCGTTCGAACCGCAGCGGCGCCTTCAGATCTCCTTCGGCTTCCGTGCTGCATGCCAGGATGATCCCTTCGTATTCCCAGTGCTCCAGATCCTCTGATCCATACATGGCGATCCCCTGCAACGTCGCGGAGCTGCTCGTGAAGCCTTTTCCCTCGCCTAGATCCTGCATGACCTGGCCATACCAGTGATACCGCCCGTCCGCAAAGATCATGCCGCCATCGCTCACATTAATGATATGTCCCTCCGTATCCGTCCAGTCAATATACTCCGATGTTGACCCGTTGATAATCATTCGAATGCCCTCCCCCTTGTGTTCAGTAAGATCAGTATATATCATGTCGGAAAGGATGTCAATCCGGAGCACAGGCCTGTCGGGTCGCAGCTTCATTATTGATATTTTTTCGACAATCTATGACAATAAGCCGTCCTTTCTCTTGACTTAAGCAACCATTTGTGCTATTCTATACATAAATTTGCGTTCGATTATCGCTGCGCGCACAATTAAGGAGGATCTATGAATATTTCGGATCGTATCTGTATTATCGGCGGAGGCCCCGCCGGCATTTCTGCGGCTATGTACCTGCAGAAAAAGGGTTATGATAACTATGTTGTTTTTGAGCGTCTGAACAAAATCGGCGGCAAGTCCTATTCTCCCCGCATCGAGGTGAATGGTGAGTCCCGTTCTTACGAGACCGGCGCCATCATGGGCGCGATCACCTATCACGCCGTGCATGAGGTCGAGGAATTCGCGGGTGTTACTCACGCGGATGGCCCCAATATGCGCCGCATGTACCGGGATAAGACCGGCAAAGAAATCTACCCGTTTGATCCCAAGCAGGACTTCTCCATCCGCAAGATGCTGGGGCTGCTCAAGCTCAAGCGCCAGATGAAGAAGCTTGTCCAGATCATGGAGACCAAGTACAAGGGCTATGACTGCTACGGCCACCGCGGCGTGGCGCAGGGACGGTATTCCGGCCTTTCCAAGGGCCTGGATGACGCTCTGCAGCATATCGAGGGCGTGAACCCCAATCTGAAAGACCTGGCGCTGCCCTTTGACCAGTTCTGCAAGCTGAACGGTGTCGAGGAAGTCATGCGCATCTGGCTCGGCCCCTATACCTCTTTCGGTTACGGCTATTTTGACGAGATCCCCGCGGCCTACGTGATGAAATATCTGGATACGACGACCGCAATCGAGTTCATCAATATGCGTCTCTGGACCTGGAAGGACGGCACCCAGTCCATTTACGAAGCGGCCAACAAGCGTCTGGCGCATCCCGCCCTTCTGAATACCGAGGTTGTCAAGGTAGAACGTCCCGCCGAGGGCACCGAGGGCAAGATCAAAGTCACCGTCCGCCACGAGGGCGAGGAGCGGGTCGAGGAATTCGACAAGCTGATCGTCACCACGCCGCTGGATTATTTTGCCAACTACGCGGATGCCCGCGAGGAGGAGAAGGAGCTCTTCGGCAAGATCATCCACGAGAAATATGTCGACTTTATCGCCACCTTCGAGAAGGACGCCGGCCCCACGATCTCCGGCTACATTTTCGACAATATGACCTACGACAGGCTGGGCCACGCGATGGTGTACTATCATCGCTGGGAGGATCTGCAGGGCAACTGCCCGAGCTCCGTCTACGCGCTGCGCAACCATATGGGCAGCGAGGATGTTTCGTATGACGAGACCATCCGGAAGATGCTGGAAGACATGAAGCTCTGCGGTTATCCGGTGAAGGAGCGCCTGTATGAGCAGGAAACCTATTACTGTCCGCATGTCAGCCCCGCCGATTACGCGGCCGGCTGGTATGACAAGCTGGAAGCCATCCAGGGCAAGCAGAATACCTACTATGGCGGCGAAATCATCAGCTTCGGCGACATGGAAGATACCTGCGCTGCCTCCAAGGATCTGGTCGAGAGGTTCTTTTAAGTCATGAAAATCATCGAGCTGAAAGAAACCATTACTGCTTCCAACGACCGCGACGCCGCAGCGCTGCGTGAAGAGCTGCGGCAGAATCACACCTTGCTGATCAACCTGATGGCTTCTCCCGGTGCCGGCAAGACGACGCTGCTCGACCGGACGATCCGTGATCTGAAAAACGATTACAGGATCGGTGTGATCGAGGCGGATATCGACTCGGACGTGGATGCCCGCAAGCTGGAGCAGCTGGGCGTCAAGGCCGTGCAGGCGCATACCAACGGCATGTGCCACATGGATGCGGGCATGACGCGGACTGCGCTTAATGAGCTGGGCTTTGAAGAACCGGATCTGATTTTCCTGGAGAACGTGGGCAACCTCATCTGCCCTGCCGAATTCGATACCGGCGCGGGACGCAATGTCATGATCCTGAGCGTTCCGGAGGGTGACGACAAACCGCTTAAATACCCGCTGATGTTCACGACGAGCGACGTCCTTCTGATCACCAAAATCGACACGATGTCCGTATTTGACTTTGATCCGGAGCTATGTGCCGAACGGGCCCGCAAGCTGAATCCGTCCATCCGCATCTTCCTGCTTTCCGCCAAGACGGGCGAAGGCATGGAAGCCTGGGAGGAATGGCTTCGCGGTGAAGCGGACAAGTGGCGCGGGTGAGTGCCGATGCACGAAATGGGGATCGTCATTCATCTGGCGAAAACTTTGGATCAGATTGCCGTGGAGCACCATGTGACCCGGCTCGGGTCCGTCACGCTTTCTGTTGGGGAAGTCTCGGGGATCGTCACGGATCTTTTTCAGGATGCCTGGAGGTACTTCAGTAATAAAAATCCGCTGCTCGCGGGTTCTGAGCTAAAGCTCGAAGTCATCCCCGCCATCACCTACTGTGACAACTGCCACAAGACTTACGAAACCGTCAAATACGGGCGCACCTGCCCGCACTGCGGCAGCGGAGAGACGTGGCTGGTGCAGGGAAACGAATGTATTATCAAAGAAATCGAAGCCGAAACCGCACCGGATCCCTCCGGTGCGGATCAAGA
Source organism: Bacillota bacterium (assembly GCA_017442535.1). Lineage (GTDB taxonomy): Bacteria > Bacillota > Clostridia > Lachnospirales > Bianqueaceae > RUG12817. The sequence continues at coordinate 24,887 of JAFRZL010000027.1, forward strand.
AGTATAAGGAGGCGAAGAAATGCCGGAAATTTTTAACAGCAGACCGGAAACCATTTCCAAGTACAACGGCGAGGCGGAGCTCAAAAAGAAGTATGCCGCTTTCGGCCGCAAAATCACCGACAATGTCCTGACCAAGCTGCGTGGCGTACGCGCGGAAGATCCGGAATATTGGGGCCTGCGAGAGGTTCTGACTGAGGACGAGGTCGATATCGGCCTCACCATGAAGCTCCGCAAATTCTACACCTTCGAGGAATTGTTCGAGAAGAATAAAAAGCAGTTCACCGAGGAAAAGTTCCGCGAGACACTAAACCTGATGTGTGTCCATGGCATCGTGGAGTACGATTACGGTGATCATTATGATGATAACGGGCCGACGCAGACCGAACGCGGAGAGCGCCGCTACCGCCTGTCCTTCTTCGTGCCGGGCAGCGCCGAGCTCTTTAACTCCTCGGTGGACCGGATCGAGGCGCATCCTCCCGTGGCCTCTTTCTTTGAGCGCATGACCTTCCTGCCTCTGGAGAATATCACCTCCATGGTGCGTCCCGGCGGCGACGGTATCGGCATGCATGTCATTCCGGTCGAGAAAGAAGTCCGCATGCATCCGGAAGCCAACAAAATCGAGAAGATCTCGTACTGGCTGCAGAAATATGACGGCCACATCTCCGCGGGCATCTGTTCCTGCCGTGCTTCCCGCGCGATTCTGGGCGAAGGCTGCACCGATGACGAGAACGACTGGTGCATCCAGGTCGGCGACATGGCCGATTATACGGTAGAAACCGGCCGTGCCCATTACATCACCAAGGAGAGAGCTCTGGAGATCCTGCAGAAGGCAGAAGAGAACGGTTATGTCCACCAGACCACCAATATCGACGGCGCGGACCATATCTTCGATATCTGCAACTGTAATGTGCAGATCTGCAACGCGCTCCGCACCTCGCTCCTCTACAATACGCGCAACCTGTCCAAGAGTGCCTATACGGCAGAAGTCGATAAGGAAAAATGCGTAGCCTGCAACCGCTGCGTGGAAGTCTGCCCTGCCGGCGCCCTTAAGCTCGGTCAGAAGCTCTGCACCGCGGACGGCAAAGAAGTTCAGTACCCCAAGCAGATTCTGCCGGACAAGATCCGCTGGGGTAAATACGCCTGGGATGAAAACTACCGCGATACGGCCCGTGTGAACACCCACAAGACCGGTTCTTCGCCCTGTAAGGCTGCCTGCCCGGCCCATGTACCGGTTCAGGGCTACCTCCAGATGGCCAAGGAAGGCCGCTATGATGAGGCTCTGGCCCTGATCAAGCGTGAGAATCCTTTCCCCGCGATCTGCGGCCGTGTCTGCAACAAGCTCTGCGAAGCTGCCTGCACCCGCGGCAAGGTCGATGCCCCCGTCTCCATCGACGAGGTCAAGAAATTCCTGGCCGAGCGCGATCTGCACGCGGAGACCCGCTATGTCCCCAAGAAGCTTATCAATAACCTGACAGGCGAATGGCCTCAGAAGATCGCGATCATCGGCGCCGGCCCCGCGGGACTTTCCTGCGCCTACTATCTGGCCGCGCAGGGCTATCGTCCCACGGTCTTTGAGAAGCACGAGAAGCCCGGCGGCATGATGACCTACGGTATTCCTTCCTACAAGCTGGCCAAGGATGTCATCGACGCAGAAATCGACATCATCCGTGAACTCGGTGTCGAGATCCGCTGCGGCGTCGAGGTCGGTAAGGACATCACCATCGAAGAGCTGAAGCGCCAGGGCTACCAGGCCTTTTATATCGCGATCGGCTGCCAGGGCGGGAGACTGCCCGGTGTCCCGAATGAGACGGCTCCCGGTACCGATTACGCGGTGCATTTCCTGGAAGAAGCCCTCAGCAACCAGACGCAGAAGCTTGACGGCAAGGTCGTCGTCGTAGGCGGAGGCAATGTCGCCATCGACTGCGCCCGCACCGCGCACCGCTTCTATCCGGAAAGCGTCGGCATGTACTGCCTGGAGTCCGCGGACACCATGCCCGCCTCCCCGCAGGAGATCGCCGAGGCCAAAGAAGAAGACGTGCAGATCAATCCTGGCTGGGGTCCCAAGGAAGTCCTTGTGAACGAATCCGGCCATGTCTGCGGCATCGTCTTCAAGAAATGCCTTTCCACGATCGATCCCGCGACGGGCGCCTTCTCGCCGAAGTATGACGAGTCCGAAACCATCACGGTAGAAGCCGACCATATCATCTTCGCGATCGGCCAGGCCATCGAATGGGGCGGCCTGCTGGAAGGCACCGGCGTTACCTTCTCCAAGGGAAAATATCCCGCGGCTGATTCCTTTACCTACCAGACGGATGATCCCGCGATCTTTGTGGGCGGCGACGTGTTCACCGGCCCCAAGTTCGTGATCAACGCGATCGGCCAGGGCCACGAGGCCGCCGAATCGCTGATCCGCTTCGTCTCCGAGCATCATGTTCCTCAGACGCTCGGCCGCGACCGCCGTTATTTCAAGGCTTTGGATACGGATAATATCACGCTGCCCTCTTATGATACGGCCGGCCGCCAGGAGCCCGCCTGTGAAGCCCTTAAGGATCCGGGCCACTCCTTCTTCGATCCACGCAAGGTCCTGACAGAGGAGCAGGTCAAGATCGAAGCTTCCCGCTGTCTGTCCTGCGGTGCCACGATCGTGGACGAGAACCGCTGCATCGGCTGCGGCCTCTGCACCACCCGCTGCGAATTCGACGCGATCCACCTGAAGCGCGACCATCCGGAGATGTCGGATTACCGCCGCGCCGAAGATAAGGTCGGCGGCCTCCTCTCCTACGCTGTGCCGCGCGCCATCAAGATGGTTCTGCACAGCGGTTCCGCCGAGGCCCGCGAGATGGCCGCCAAGCGCAAAGCCTACAAGCAGGGTCCTTCCAAGCCGCACACCGGCAACGCCATCAACGTCGAAGACCTGATGCGTGACTAAGCATTTTTAGATGGATTGAATACACAACTGAAACCGCCGGCTAAGCCGGCGGTTTTGGTTTCCGTGATTACTATGCAGCGGCATAGACTTTTGGCGATTCTCTATGACGGTGGCATAGACTTTTGGCGATTCTCTATGACGGTGGCATAGAGATTGACGTGATTGCCAACTAAAAAGGGCTGCGAAAACCCGAATAATCCGTTTTCGCAACCCTCATTATTGACTATCACCCAAGACAGCGGCCGCGTTTTTTACGACGAGATCACATCAGCGGCTGGTGCCCGTCGTCGGCGAGTGCGTCCACGTCCACCCACAGGGCCGGGCGGATACCGATATTGGCCTGATTCAGTTTCGTTTCTGCGTTGATATGCAGGTCAAAGCTGCCGTCCGCGGCAACCGGTGTAAAGTAGATGGTGCCGAATCCCATATAGCTGCTTCTCGAAAGAGAATCTTTGTTGCCCGTCCGTGTCCACCACCAGACATAGATCTCGTCATACGGATAGGTCCCCTGATTCATGGCATAGGGGGACGGATGCGCCATTCTCGCGTCATTATCCGCAAAATACCGCAGCACTTCCTTCTGGCTGAGCAGGAAGATCTTGTCATCGGTAGCATTTCCCTGGTCTCCGTCGTAGATCTCATGAGGATCCGGCGTCACATGCGTGACCGCGATCATGGACTGCTCTTTTTCATTAAAGGCGACCTTCATGAAATCATTGTTCAGCCATATGCGCATGTAAGAGTCTTCCCATGTCCAGGGCATTTTGTAGGGGCCGTCCTTCTCGATGACCGCCTCATCCAGCATCGGCCCTTTATCCAGCACGTATTTGCTGATCAGCAAGGCTTTCCCGTCCGCCAGATCCAGCACGTACCACTCAAGATCATTCTCAAAGGTGACGTAGCCGCCGTCGATCTCATATCTGCCGAAAACGACTTCGTCTCCGATACTGAGGCCGCTCTTTTCGATCTTGATCTGGCCGCGGACCTCTTCCGCCAGTTCCTTGCTGTCTTTGTAGTCGCCGAGTCTCTCAAAGAACCCGAGAGCGGCCTCAAAAGAGCCTTCCATGAACAGATCATGGGCCCAGTAATACCTTCTCTCGAGACAGTCTTTGTAGTCTCCCAGAGATTCGATGATCGCCATGGCTTCGTTATAATTCCCCTCAGCCATCAGCGCAAGCGCTTTCTGATAGTCCTCTTCGCGGGTGTCCGCCGCCTTGGAGGATTCTTCAGCCTTGGAAGACTCTTCTGCCTTGGAGGACTCTTCCGCGGCTTTGGAAGATTCTTCCGATGTCTTGGAGGATTCCTCGGCTGTCTGGGAGGATTCGCCCCCTGAATTCTTCAATGCATCGTTACAGACCTTGATCATCACTTCGCTGTCCTTATATCCATTAAGCGATTCAAAGATAATGATCGCAGCCGAATACTCGCCCTTCCCCATCAGGGCAATCGCGGATTGATACTGTGCTTCCCTGGCCGTATCGACAGACGTTTCTTCCGTTTTACTGCTTTCCGGGTTCTTCTCGGGATGGCAGGATGACAAGAACGTCGTCATCAAAAATACTGCTGCCATCAGAACCGTCACCATTTTTCTTCTTGTAGAAGAGGAAGAAAATAAAAACTTACTACTCATGACTCTTTCCCTCCTGTAGAAAATCAGATAATCTGCAGCTGCCGGCGCCTTGCCGCACCAGCGTATACTGCTTGCTTATCTTAAGTCTACCATGTTTTTAGAGAATATTCAATAGGTATACGGTAAATTCCTTTGGCTATTCTCTGCAGGAGGCTCTTGCCTGAACGACTGTCGATCGGTAATAACTGCGCCGGCCTGCGGACAAGGCAGCTTCAGTATCACTTCTCATCGGAATCGAAATTGATAAATAATCAATCAAGGTCAAGAGGCTGCCATCTTTCTGTCAAGATCAAAAACGAGTGGTCATTTTTCCGCTTTTTTTGACCACTCGTTTTACTAATAACTCAAAAAAACTTTTTATAGAGCTTCTCTTCCCTTGCCTCTTAGCCGATCAGCTCTAACTCATACCAGTAAACAACCTGCTGCCAGTAATGTGTTTCTGCATCACAGGGATAATCATGCCCGCTCGCGCAGGTAGCCACGATACATAGCTTATAATCAAATGCTTTCTTTTTTTGATTCCACTGATGCAGATATACTAAGCGTACACCCGGTTGTTCCTCAAACCACATTGGTTTAAGCCTTACTGCCTCCTCTACGACCGCTCGTACATCCTCCTCCGTGATCGTGACCGTCTCTTCGGAAGGAACGATTTCTTTCCAGGTATTGGATATCCTCAGTTTGTCAAACCTATCGTAGCCCCCGATATATAGGCTGCAATCATAAATTTGAACTCCCTGACACGTTCCATAGAAGCATTTCCCTTTTTTGCCATACGGCAGCAATTCCATGGCATCTTCCAGCTTGTCATACCGGTCGATCTGATCCAATATTCCTTTCAGTATTTCTTCCTGTTCGCTCTCCGTTGGATATCCGAAGCTCTTGGGCTTGGGTAGGCTGTCTATGTCGATCTGCGCGATCTGATTAGCCATATCCTCATCTTCTTTCAGCTCCACATACAGCGGGAACGTTCCGAATACCGGCTCCTTAATTTCGATTTTGTCCAGATCAAACTCCCAGGGCTCCGGGTTGATGATCTCAGCAGAGCTCTCCTGTGGATCCGGAATGCTTTCCTCGATCGCTGATGATTCATCAGGCTCCGACTCTTCTTGGGACGATATACTTTCTTCTATGCTTGTTTCTTCTGCTTTGCTTTCGCTAATGCTTTCATTTTGAACAGAAGACTTCTCCGAAGCATGAGATTCATTAGATATCCTCAGACAGCCAAGTGCAAACAGCAGGCAAACCAATAATAGTAGTAATATCGTAAATCTTTTCTTCATAAAACAGACCTCCTCGTTCTGCAAATCTCCACTTGAAGACTATGATATCACATTGCCAGACTCAACATCAATAAACAATGATCCATTTGTACCGCTTACTTCAATGCAGAGCTTGCACGTATCATTATCAATTCTTCTGTAAACCAGGGTAGCTGTTGCCTCTTCAAAGCCTTCATATCCATATTCCTGATCCGTAAAAATCGATTGTTCCATTCACATGCTTTTCTTGTCCATTTTACCTCCCTCCTTCATCCATTAGATAAGGTATAATAAGTTGCGCAAATTCATCAACGCTTGTGTCGGCGGATAAAAGAGCATACATAGTTCAGACCAATTGGTAAAATAAAGTTACCACACTCTTATTTCCAGGAGGTCAGAACTATGCCTGACAACATTGTACTACTCAACACGGAATTAATCCATGCCTACCTATGCTTCCAAATCCTGCATGAGCAGCTTCAGAATCACTTTTTCATCGGAATCGAAACTGACGTACAGCCAGTCCAGATCGGGAGGAAGCCCGTCATCCTGATATCCCAGCAGAAATCCCAGTGTATACTGAATGGTTTCTCCCGGGCGCAGTTCAAATGCCAGCGGATGAATCTCCAGAGCATCTTTTAGGCTATAATAGAGCGGATTCATTCGTAAAGACTCCTTCTGCCCCTCGCGTTTCTGCAGCAGCAGGAATCCGGAATCTGCCCGGAAATAATATGGTTCCGTAAAAAAGCCATACGGTGGTTCGCCGTCTTTTTTAGTCCTGTTTCTGGCTCCTGTACTGTGGATGGTAATATCGATCAATATCAGATAGCAATTGCGTGGCAAATATCCCTTTTCATCCAAATAATCCGGATATGACCGGGACGTAATGATCCCATGATCCTCATAAAGCAATGTGGTGTCTTGGGTAAACATTCCTTTGTTAAAGGCTTCTATGTCTGCAATCTGATTCATTGCCCTTACATCTGATATCGCGTAAACCAGATTTCCCTCTGCCCATTCGTTTGAAATTCGTGTATAAGACTCCCCCCATGACAATTGAGTTTGACTCTTCACAAAATTACCTAGAATGATCTGTATGACAAATACAACTCCGGCAATTCCCAACCCCGCCAGGATCAGGATCTCAATGATACTACCTAGATGATTATCTCTCGTTTTCATTGCACCTTAATATCTTTTTCCTCTGGACGTGATGTTAAATGGAGGAAAAACTCATACTGCTCCAGTTTGTCCCAAACATTAATATGCATGTGACGCTGGATATCAAAAGGGACAATCAGTTCACATTTGCTATGTGGTGGAAGCATAATCCCGGCATATCCCTCCAGAACCGGATTCAGCGCAATAAGAAGCCACCGGTTCACCCCGGCAAAAGTGTCAAACCCATGCAGCCTCATGTCTGTCGGAGCAAACCCTTCTGTTTCATTATCTTCATTATAGATCGTTATTTTAACAATAGCCAATTTTGACGACGACGGATAGTAGATATCTTCGGATATGTTTTTTTCTGCCAGATAGTCCTCGTATTCTGTTATCTCAAAGCTGTTCACCTGCACATAATACCCGTCAAGAATTCTGCCATTGATTTGATCTTTTTCCAAAGGGACCATCTCGCCTAACTGATAGATTTCACGAACCGGCAAAGGATTCTGTTGTCTCCATTTGGCGTTAAAAGTGACATAACGGATTATCCATAGTGCAATCAAAACGCAGCTGATTCCTATTATCAAAATGGTCCTCTTAGGATTCCTCTTCGCAAACATTTCTCTTCTCCACTTTTCCCTCTGTAACATAATACAGCTCATCTGCCAGACTCCTCAGAAAAAGGCCGTCATGGCTTGCAATAACAATCAGAGCGCCTCGTTCTTTCTCTTTCAGGATGATATTGCAAATCAGTGCTACTCCCACTTCATCCAAGGCATTGGTTGGCTCATCCAATAACAATAAGGCAGGCTGTTCCATGATAGCCGCCGCAATACCTAGCCTTTGTTTCATTCCAAGAGAATACTTATAGTATTTACGTCTATCATTTGGATCCAAACCAATCTTTTGAAGGGTTTGAATGATTTGGTCCTTTTGAATGACCTGTTTGATATCCGCAAGAAGTTCCAGGTTTCTTAAGCCGGTATATGCGTCAATGAAAGCTGGTGCTTCTATAAGGATGCCCATCGAAGGCGGAAAATCCATGTCGATGCCCAGTTCTTTATCATCAATCAAAACATGTCCTGAGGTTGGTTTAATCAATCCGCTGATCAGGCGCAGCAGCATAGTCTTGCCTGATCCATTCGGTCCCTGAAGTCCATAAATCTTTCCGCTCTGTAAAGAAACCGAGACATGGTTCAATATCAAAGCCTTGCGAATATATTTCGTTGCGTCTTTAATCTCAATCTTCATCGCCATCACTCTCTCCATTTGATAATATCTTTTCTCCGAAACCCTATCGCACCCATTACGATGCTTCCAACCATCACCACTGTATTTGCCAATATTTCCATCCCCACATTCATAAAACCAGGATGAAGTATCCCGCTTCTGATTGCCATCGCAGCGTTGCCCATCAAAACAGGGAACGGTAAAAGAACCGATAATTCCATAATCATAAACACGAAAAAAAAACTAAAGACAGGTGGGATGAAGATGCAAAGCGCCATTTGCAGAAGAGACGCCGCCGCAAGTGTAAAAAATGGCATCAGAATGGCGGCAAAAGCCAGTTTTCCCCCATCCTGAAGTGTGATCTCTGCTACATTATAGGTGCCTACCGAAACCTCCGATATTTGGGTCAGGGTACTTTCCCCTCCTTTGATTACGCAAAAGAACCAAGCAACCACTGCCATTTCTATGAAATAAACCATTGTACTTGCAATATTCCACATGCATTTTGAAATGAACCATTGTGTTCGGCTTGCACTGCGAACAATAATCTGCTGCCCTGCATTGTCAAGATCATAAAGCAAATAATCCAGATTGACCAGTAATAATCCCCCCACCAATGAAAGCCATTGTACAGGCAATATTACTTTATCAAGCGAATTCAGATAAATTGGTTCACACCCAAAAAAGAAAAAACACAGATAATCCAGCCATGTACCAGGCATTCCCAGTGCTGTTGTGATCCTGCTACTGATATAACACGGAATAATAAAGAGCAAAGGGAGCCATAAATATCTTTTTCTTAATAATCCTGTCCTAAAGTCATGCTGCAGCAGTTTATAATTCATGCTTTACCACCTGCCAGTATCCCAGGCCAATATCCAATGCTGCAAATAATCCCATCTCTGAAAAAATGATCCAGCCAGGATTAGCGGAAAGGGTACCTGCCTTTGCCAGTTCCATCGGACATACCTCATAAAGCGTAAAATTGGGACCATATAAAAAAGTATTTAATATGATCTCTAATGCAAGCAGCACCAAATAAGGCGTCAGAATAACCATGACCTGAAAAGTTGGTTTCGAGCCTACAACCAAACAAAAACAGGCAATCACGCCTCCCCACAGAAAATCCACCAAGCACCAGATGAATAGAAACAACCATAGATTCGAGTGATAAAGCGAAGATAAAAAATAACCATTCACGAGAGCATTCATTCCACTTAAAACATGTGGCATTTCATACGGATGAAACAATGCTAAAATGAGTATGTTCAGCAATATTGGAATGCTCATTACAATCCCGCCGGAAATAAAAACAGCCATAAATTTAGCCCAAAAGAATTCTTTCCGGCAAACTCGTGCCTCTATCTGAATATAGGATTGATCTTTTTTCTCTTTCCAAAAGGACCAACCGTAGGGAAGCGCCACCAGGATCGGCCAGAAAAAGAAAAAGAGTGCTGACCCCAGGTTTGTAGGAGAAACAATCATACAAACACCATACAGAGGCCCATTACCGGTTAATATCGCATCCAAAACGGCAAAAAGAACGCCTGCAGTAAGTGCAATGTAAAACTTAATGTTATGCGTTGCTTTCCACAACTCTACTCTAAGTATGCTCTGCATGATATCCTCCCAAAAAGAATAATTCAGGGAGAAGGGAACAACAAATATACTAGTTCCTTTCTCCCTGGTTCTAACTTTTACATATGAGCATCAGTATGGGTAAGTGCACTATCTGGACTCCACCACCCGGAAATCTCATCTCCTAAAACATTAGGACAGCGGAATCCTAGAAGGGCAAAATCATAATCATCCTCATAAATATAGGAATGAACACTATGTTCTATTCCACGATAACAGGTAACATGATCCACCGGATACGACGAGATATCAGGGTCAACTGTTTCATTGACTTTTGTCGATGCAGAAATATTATTTGTGCCGTAGGCACGCACATAAACCCGATCTCGTTTCCCATCAGTAATATACACATAAACTGGAGACCAATCCTGTTTCAATCTGGCTGGAGTATGATATGTGTAATAGAAAAAACTTGCCCCAAATTGTGTGATTGCAGTGTCCGTAGTATTCGCCGCGTTTGCTGATGTGGAAAAACCCCATACGGAAATCAATGTGATGAGGGCCAACACCAGCGAGAGAACCTTCTTGCTTTTGATCATAGTAATTACCTCCTGTTTGTTTCACCGCACCACTCAATGCGGCTTAAAAATCTGGTCATATTTTATATCGTTTCCTCAACGCAATCAACACACAATAAACGAGCGGTCATTTTTCTCAAAAATTGACCACTCGTAAAATTAATAACCAATTATTGCACGCTTATAGTATAATAATAGACGTAAACATATCTTCTGTTTTCTCAGCTCTTACCGAATATCCATACTTCCTTGCAACATTCTGAGATCGTCTGAGGCCATATCCGTGTCCTTCTTTTTTATCAGTCTTCTGTGAAAGGTCGTACTTGTTTTGAATTCGGATAAATGGTTCTTCTCCACACAACTCAACATTTATCACCCGATTGCTTTGCAGCATTTGTACCGCGTTCATGGCATTCTCCAGCAGATTCCCCACAATGGTGCTTGTGTCTTTTTCATCCGGTTTCCATGGAGGCAACTGAGGTGTTGCAGAAATTCTCAAATCAATCTCCCTTTTCTGACACTCTTGCGCATACTGCCTCAGTACGCTCTCCAGTGCGAAATCCAGCCCTTCCAAAATCTGTTCCTGTTGATCTTGCTCGGATGCGAACTCGCCCTGATTCGTCCTGGAAAGTCGGATCCACTTGTCAAAATCGTGCTGACGATAATCCCGCTCCGCCAACTTAATGCTGTACTCATCCTGCATTTTCGTAAGCTGTTTGTTTCGTTCTACACTATATAAAATCAACGTCACAAATTGTGTAAGAATCATGAGGCCGGATACCCACTTTGCAATGTCCCAATAGTTGCCGCGTATTTCTGTCCTGAACCGCTGGCAAACATATAGCATTGCAGCTGCGGCAATTAAGACTACCCAGAAAAATGGTTTTTTCTTGAGAATACTAGTATCAAGCTTGACGGCTTTTCGAACAAACCATATCCCTGCTGTGCAAATAAAGAACACCATACAATTCATTAATAATCCATTATGATCTACTGCAACAAACACAAACCATTTCTGCGGTATCCAAATGATAATAAAAGCCTGAAGATACAGCAGAACAACAGCATATCCAAGAATCCCGCACCACAATGTTTCTTTCAGAGATCTATGTGCATAAAAGCATTTGATCCACAGGCACATTATGAGCAGCTGAATCCAAACGGGAATATCCAAATTCCAGATATTAGTTGCTGCAATCTGGGCTGCTATCAGAGCTGCTCCTAATAGTAAAGCCCAAGTTCTGTCCCACTTTCCTTCCTGGTCATACCCTACAGCTAAAACCGTGCACATCTCCATAAGAGTTGAAAACGCATGAACTAACATAAATATCACCTCCTAAAGGACATTCGATTACCATGAAAACACATTCTCTCTTATCACCCTTTGCCAAATCCGGGCAGTTTTCAGAAGAAGAACTACAATACATCAATTATGCCCTGTTCGCATTGACAAACGAACTTTCAAAAACACTGGTGTATGGAATCCTCTTTTATTTCCTAGGCAAACTGCGCGGGTTCTTGTTCCTATGTATCATCATTCTACCGCTTCGATGGTTCTGCGGCGGATTTCACTGCAAAACACTGATACGCTGTTTCGTATGCAGTCTTATTTGGATAACAGCTCTACTCTATCTTCCTCTGCTGATGACTGCTAATAGCATTGACATCCTAGGCCTTTTTAATCTGGCAATGGCTCCTCTTATCTTGTCTCGAATCCCCTATACTCCTCCTATACGTCAAATTAAAAATCCTCGAAAAATAAAACGTCTTCGCATTTTTGCTGTAATCGACATCCTACTATGTGTCACTCTTTGCCTCTGTTTGAAAGTATATCATGCAGATTATTCTTTGATAGGCCTTTCCGCTCTTGCCAGCGTTCAAATACAATTATTCATACCAAAGAGAAAGGAGGCGAAACCGTTATGCAGAAAATCATCTATATTATAGGCAAGCTGTTAGGCAAACTAGCCTATCTCTTTGCTAACACTGCCACAACAGGATGGAACGGAGAAGTGAATATCCCTGACACTTTACGCGATCAGTAACAACATCTTTCAAACCCAGCATGAAAATAGCTATGGAAATCTTCCATAGCTATTTTATCATAGAGAATATGCTATTTCAAGCCCACTGCAGAAAAAGACAAAAATGGATTTGGAATTATTGATTGTTTATGTATTTCTTCTTCAACAAGGACGCTCTTCTTCGGCTGGCATGAAATGATCTGACAGTCTGTCTCATAATCACTTCCACACCATTATCATCATTTATGGATATGTCCTCCATCATCCACGGATTAATATACACTTTCCGGTCTATCTCGAATAGCCGGCCGGACTCGGCAAGGGTCAGGATATCCTTTTGGATGCTCTTAAAAGCTTCATGATATCGTGGGATCAGATGCTGGCAGTCCGGATCATCCATTATCTCGCTATCCGAAAAGACCTTCAGATTAATCCCTTTATCATCAATAGTTACCCAAATGATCCGCTCAGCGCCGATCCGGTTCTGGTCCCAGCATAGGTGGATCGGGCTCCTGGGCGGCTGCGCGCGGTAGCGGCCCAGGAAAGTGCCAAGCTCCTGCTTAAATGCAGTCAATTCTTTCTTGGTGAAAAACCGATCGATAGAGTATTCCGCCTTGATCGCAGCAGAGAGGAAGCCCAGGCTACTCAGGCACCAGACACGCCTGGCAGGATCTTCCTTTAATTCGTTCAGAACTGCATAACCGCCCTCTGCCGAATGATAAATCATTATGTCGATCAGATACAGATCATAGGCTTCGGTTTTGGTTTTATGGAGTGCTTCCGGGGCGTTGTCCACCCAGTCTATATTGTGCTGGGCCAGATACTGGAAGACTTCTACTTTGTCCGCTGCAGGGGCGTCTTCTTCAAAGATTTCCGCCACCAGCCGTGTAAAAATACAGACATCCAGCCACTCGTCTTCCAGATACAGGATTCTTTTCTCTCTCATCGCCATACCACCGAATCCTCTCCCAGCATCTGCTGCAGGATCGTCACAAGCTCGCTGCTGCGCGAGACACGGTAGCGGGCAGGGGCGCGGAGACGCTGTTTTTCAGCAGCGAGATAGAGGTAGAGGTCATTGGGACCCGGGTAGTGCGAGAGAATGTCCAGGACGGCGGGCTGCAGATGCTGCCATTCGGCATCGCTCCGGAAACGCAGCCAGAGGACGCGGCGCGGCTCCTGCGGGGCCGCTGCGGCCTGTCCGGGGGCCTGAAGTGGACGGCCTCCACCGGCCTGTGGTGCGATGGGGGCGCGGTCCTGGTACATGCGGCGGTAGACGCCCTGGCCGGCGTCCAGAGCTCCCTCCTGTCCAAACGGAGCGATGGTCTGGGCGATCAGCTTGGCGTCTTCGTCGTCCGAGCCGCTGACGCGCCCGCGCACAAAGATCTTGGCGTCCTCCACCAGGCTATCCTTTACATCCTCATAGGTCTGCGGGAAGCAAAGGACTTCCACGGTGCCGAACAGATCCTCGATGGTCAGGAAGGCCATCATTTTGTTGGACTTGGTGATCTTGCGCTGGACATGGGTCAGTATGCCGCCGATGGTGGCCGTCTCGCCATCCGTCACATTGCAGCGTTCCTCTTCCTCATCCCATACAAAGTCGGCCGAGGTGCGGCTGATGGTGCGGCGCCATTTGTCCTCGTATTCCTCCAGGGGATGGCCGGTCAGGTAGATGCCGAGCACTTCCTTTTCCAGGGCGAGTTTCTCTTCCTTCTCGTACTCCTCCGTACCGGGCAGACGGTCCTTCAAATCATCGTTGTTTTCCTCCAGGCCAAAGAGATCCACCTGGCCGCTCATGGCATTCTTGTACCACTGAATAGCGGCTCCCATGATGATATTGCAGTTGTCGAGGTATTCTTTACGGGTGCCGCCGAGCGAATCAAAGGCGCCAGCCTTGATCAGGCTCTCCAGTACCTTGCGGTTCATATCGGCGCCCTGCATGCGGCGGCAGAAATCGGTCAGGCTGATGAAACGGCCGTTCTTCTTCCGCTCCTCCACGATGCGGTCCACGATCGTCTGGCCCACACCCTTGATGCTGGATAGTCCGTAGCGGATCCGGTGATCCGAAGACACCGAAAAACCGGTGTATCCTTCGTTGATATCCGGGGAGGTGAGCTCGATATTCATGGATTTCAGGCTCTCGATGTAGCCCGCCACTTTGCCGGGATGATCGATCACGGAGGTCAGCAGGGCCGCCATGAATTCCACCGGATAATGCACCTTGAGCCAGGCGGTCTGCAGGGCGACCACGGCGTAGCAGGTCGCGTGCGCCTTGTTAAAGGCATATTTGGCAAAGTCCGTCATCTCGTCAAAGATCTTGACGGCGGCCTCTTCGCTGACACCGCGCTTCACGCAGCCCTCGACGCCCTCGGCCTCATTGCCGTGCACAAAGTACTCCTGTTCCTTGGCCATGACATCGGCCTTTTTCTTGGACATGGCGCGGCGCACCAGGTCCGAACGGCCCATGGTATAGCCGGCCAGATCCCGTACGATCTGCATGACCTGCTCCTGGTAGACAATGCAGCCATAGGTGCTCTTCAGAATGGGTTCCAGCTGCGGCGTTGTATACTGAATGGCATCCGCGTTGCGCTTGCCCGCGATATATTTGGGGATAAAGTCCATCGGGCCCGGCCGGTACAGGCTGATGCCTGCAATGATATCTTCGATATTGTTCGGATGCAGCTCCTTCATGAAGGAGGTCATGCCCGCGCTTTCCAGCTGGAAGACGCCCACAGTGCGGCCGGACGAGATCATCTGGTAGACTTCCGGATCATCCATCGGAATATCGTCCGCCTTGATATCGATCCCGTACTGCTCCTTCACCAGGTCCAGTGTATCGCGGATGACGGTCAGGGTGCGCAGCCCCAGGAAGTCCATTTTGAGGAGGCCAAGCTCCTCGATGGTGGTCATGGTGAACTGGGTGACGGGGACGCCGTCATTGGTGGCGAGCGGCACATAATCCATGACCGGGCGCTTCGCGATCACGACACCCGCCGCGTGCGTGGAAGTATGCCGGGGCAGACCTTCCAGACGTTTGGAAGTGTCGATCAGGCGGTGTACATTCTCATCATTCTGATAAAGTGCGGACAGCTCGGAATTGACCTCCAGCGCGCGGTCGATCGTGATGCCCAGGTCTCTGGGGATCATCTTGGCGATCTTGTCCGCTTCTGCGTAGGGCAGATCCAGCGCGCGCCCTACGTCACGGATCACCAGCCTGGCCGCCATTGTACCGAAGGTGATGATCTGGGAGACGCAGTCCTCGCCGTACTTGCGGGTCACGTAGTCGATGACCTCCTGGCGGCGCCGGTAGCAGAAATCCACGTCAAAATCGGGCATGCTGACGCGCTCCGGATTCAGGAATCTTTCAAAGACCAGCTGATACCGGATCGGGTCGATGTCCGTAATACGAATGGCGTAGGCAATAATACTGCCCGCGCCGGAACCGCGGCCGGGCCCCACCATGATGCCGACGGATTTGGCATAGTGGATGAAATCCCAGACGATCAGATAATAATCCACATACCCCATGTTCTCGATGACGCTGAGCTCGTATTCGGCACGTTCGCGGATCTCGGGGGTAATTTCGGCATAGCGCTCCTTAAGGCCCTGCTCGGTCAGATGACGCAGATAGCTCGGGGAGGTAAAGCCCTCCGGCACTTCAAAATGCGGCAGCTTCAGCTCGTGGAAGCGGAATTCCACCTGGCAGCGCTCCGCGATCTTACAGGTATTCTCCAGCGCCTGGGGCGCGTAGGGGAACCGGTCCGACATTTCGTCGGGGGATTTCAGGTAGTACTGGCCTCCCTCGTAGCGCATGCGGTCCTCATCCGTCACCTTTTTGCCGGTCTGGATGCAGAGCAGGATATCGTGCGCTTCCGCGTCTTCTTTATACGTATAGTGAACGTCATTGGTGCAGACAAGCTCAAGCCCCGTCTCGCGGCTCATGCGGAGCAGCGCCTGGTTGACCTGTTTCTGCTCGGGGATCCCGTGATCCTGCAGCTCCAGATAAAAATGATCGGGGCCGAAAAGGGCAGAATACTCCAGTGCTTTTTCCTTGGCGGCCTCGTAGCCCTCATTCAGAATCGCCTGCGGCACCGCGCCGGCCAGGCAGGCGGACAGCGCAATGATTCCTTCGTGATATTGTTCGAGCAGTTCCCAGTCAATACGGGGCTTGTAGTAGAACCCCTCGGTAAAGCCCTTGCTGACCATCTTGATCAGGTTGTCGTAGCCGGTCTGCGTCTCCGCCAGAAGCACCAGATGATTGTACTCCGCGTCCGAACGGCCTTCTTTCTGAAAGCGGCTCTTCTGCGCGACATAAACCTCGCAGCCGATCACCGGATGGATCCCCTGCGCCAGACACTCCTTATAAAAATCCACCACGCCGTACATCGCGCCGTGGTCAGTGATGGCCAGACTCTTCATACCCAGTTCCCTGGCCTGCGCCACGATCTCACTGATCTTGGACGACCCGTCCAGCAAGCTGTATTCGGTATGCACATGCAAATGGGTAAAATCCATGGTCTCCGCTCCCTTCTGATTAACTCCCGGGAAAAAAAGCGGGCTGGGGAACCCAGTCCGCCTGATTCTTATTTCTGCTGCAGTACCAGTTCGGCGATCTCGTCGATCACCTTCTGATCCACTCTGAGCGGCCGCTCATACTGTTTAAGCACATCGGTAAAAAGGCCGTCCATTTTGAGCATCATGTGGTTGATGCCCTCTACCACGACAACTTCATGCGGCGCTGAACTCGCTGCCAGTGCATTCTCCCAAAGCTCAACCTCTCCCTCGGCGGGGATCTGATAATCGTCTTTGCCGAGGATGACTAAGACAGGTTTGCCGCTGGATGCCGCCATTGCGGGATAATCGTAGGACAGCAAATCTCTCCAGAAATAGCCGTATTGATACAGATAAACGCTTGTAAGCTCGTCCTCCGTATAAGTTTCTTTCTTTTCCAGCTCCTCGTACTCGCCCTTGATCATCGGCTTCAGGAAACGCATGGTCTCATTCTCGACACCGTTGAATCCGTACCGGACCAGCTGATCGTAGGCCACATAATTCCATCTGTGCGCGGGCGCGCCGAGCATGATCATGCCGGCAAAATCCGCCTCCAGATCGATCCGGGGAGCCAGTACGCCGCCAAGATCGTGCCCCGCGATATACACCTTTTCGGGGTCGATCATGGGCTGCTCCTTAAGGAGCTTCGCCGCCAGGACCGCGTCATCGATGGTCTGATAAGGCACCATCAGCTCCTCCGGCTCGGTGACGCTGAGCTCCTTGGGATAAGTCCTGCCGCGCTTGTCGTAGCGGAGCACCGCAATGCCCTTCTCGGCCAGCATATAGGCCAAATCCCGGAACATGTAGGTATTCATGGCCTGCTCGTCGCGGTTATTATTGCCGATGCCGTGCACCAGCAGCACAGCGGGCAGGTCGCTCCCGCCTTCAGGATAAGTCAGGACACCTTCCAAAGGATACTGTGTCCCCTCTCCGATCACGACCGTCTGCTCGGTTACACCCTCGGGCAGCGTCAGATCTTTCCACACACTCTCGGCATGCTCGTAGAAATCCAGATACACTGCGTTGTACTTGCTGGTAAAAAGCATATCCGCCGCGTAGATCTTATCCTGGAAAGAGATTTTCGCGACGACCGCTCCGGCATAGTGATACAGGAACACATCCGTGACCTCGCTGGAACCGGGCTGCCCGTTATCGGCCAGAATCTTCTCCCACTGGGCCCAGCCGCTGCGCAGATACCCTTCCTGCTCTTCCGTGTGGTCACTGGGCAGCAGACCCAGCAGCTGGTCAAGTGTCCCTGTTTTAAGGACCTTGATCAGCTTATTGGCCGCATCGGTCAGCTGCGCCTTCTCGGAGTCGTCCACCTCCAGCACCGCGACACTGCCGTTATAATACTTCTCGGTGCACCCGGCCAAACCCATTACAGCGATCACAACTATCAGGAAAATCGCTGCCAGGCGTTTCTTATACATGCTCGTACCTCCCTCCCGCTTGTTGCCAAACGGTTCAATACTCTTCGTTTCTGCCCGACTCACGGTCACTCTTCCACATGAGATAGGCATTCATAAACGGCATCAGATCGCCATCCATCACGCCCTGGATATCGGACGTTTCCTCTCCGGTCCTCAGGTCTTTCACCATCGTATACGGACAGAAAACATAGGAGCGGATCTGGCTGCCCCAGGCATTGTCTTTGACTTCGCCGCGGATATCGGCGAATTTCTCGCGCTGCTTCTCCTGCTCGATCTCGTAGAGCTTGGCCTTAAGCATCTGCATGGCCTTGTCCTTGTTCTGATACTGGGAGCGCTCATTCTGGCACTGCACCACGATACCGGTCGGCATATGCGTAATACGGATCGCCGAACTGGTCTTATTGACCTTCTGTCCGCCCGCACCGCTGGAACGGAAAATATCGATCCGGATATCATCCGGATTGATGTCCACCTTGATGGAATCATCCAGCTCCGGCATCAAATCACACGAAGCAAAGGACGTATGTCTGCGTCCCGACGAATCAAAAGGCGAAATCCTGACCAGGCGGTGAATCCCCTTCTCGGACTGCAGATATCCATAGGCATTCAGTCCGTTGACCTGGAATGTCACGGACTTGATCCCGGCTTCATCGCCCTCCTGATAGTCCAGCACTTCCGTCTTAAAGCCCTGCTGCTCACACCAGCGCGAATACATCCGGTACAGCATCTCCGTCCAGTCACAAGCCTCCGTACCGCCCGCACCCGCATGCAGCGTCACAATCGCATTATGCGAATCAAACTCACCCGAAAGAAGCGTCTGCAGCCGGTATTTCTGATAGCTTTCCTTGAAATCGGCGATCCCCGCGGCAACCTCATCCGCCAGAGAATCATCATCCTCCTCGATCGCCATCTCAAGCAGCGTACAAGCATCCTCATAGCTGCTCACCACACGCTCATAATCAGCGAGCTTATTCTTAAGCGCCCCGGCCTCAGACAAAATACGCTGACTACGCTCACTATCATTCCAGAAATCCGGCTCAGAAGCCATCAAATCATACTCCTGAATTTTATTCCTGATTTGAGCGGGGTTAAAGTGAATCACCCAACTCAGCAACAGCACTCTTGTACTTCTCGAGCTCCTGCTTAAACTCCTCATACACAAGCATCTGAAAATCACCCTCTCTGTTGTAAAAGTATAATATAGAATCCCCAAAAAAGGACTCAAACGATATGAGATATCGGGTTTCATAATACGGAGACGCACGTGCTCGCACGGGCGGAGCCGGATTTGAAACCCGTATGACACGAGTGGTGCAAGCCACTCGTGTCAGAGCCGCGCTGCAAGCGCGGCGAATATCGGCCTGATCAAAGCATTTACCCACTGCCTATGGCTGATCCGTCCATAAAACGGTTTAACAGGGGCGGCGGATTTACATGCATCAATGCACGACGTAAGACGATTCAAGCCCGAGCTCGAGCAGACAACCGTCAATGTTGCATGTGTCGCCCCCACACGAGCGGCGAAGGACGCAGTCCGAAAGCCGCGAGTGCCACAGCCGCACAAGAGCGCGCAGCGCGGGTGCGGCGTGAACCCACGATAAATCCCGGGGGCAAATCCATGTCTATCTGTAATATCATAGCCAAATATCAGTACTGTTATAGGCTTTGACTTAGATATCGGGTTTCATAAGCCGGAAACAGCCGTGCTCGCACGGGCGGAGCCGGATTTGAAACCCGTCTGACACTCGCGCCGGCAGGCGCGAGTGTCAGAGCCGCGCTGCAAGCGCGGCGAATATCGGCCTGATCAAAGCATTTACCCACTGCCTATGGCTGATCCGCCGCCTGCGCACCGTTTATAGCTTCACCCTCACCCCTGGTTTTTCCCGTGGCAGTTCTTGTACTTCAGACCACTTCCGCACGGACAGGGATCATTGCGCCCGACTTTAACCGTCACGCGCTTCACAGGCTTACGCGCACGCGTCTGGTCATCGCCGCGGTTCGTCGAAATATCCTTGGCGACCTCCTTACGCTCCACCTCCTGATTCTGCGCCACATGCACATGATACAGGAGCTTCAGCGTATCTTCCTGAATATTCATGGACAGCTCCTCGAACATATCGTAGGAAACCATCCGATACTCATCCAGCGGATTCTTCTGGCCATAAGCCTGCAGGCCGATACCCTGACGCATCTGGTCCATGATATCGATATGCTCGGTCCAGTGCTGATCCACCGCCTGCAGCATCAGCACACGCTCGATCTCACGCATACGCTCGGGCGGAGCGAGTTCTTCTTCCTTCTGCTCGTACATCGCGATCGCGGCATCCAGAATACGGCTCTCAAAGTCCTCCGGCGAGATCTTATCCTGCTCTTCCGGCGGGATCACGATCGGCTCGCGGAAAGGAATGATACGGCGGATCTCGTCATTGAAATGCTGCAGATTCCAGTCGCCCGAGAACTCGGACTCCTTGGTCATGTCGGTCACGTAATAATGCACCACATCCTCCAGCATCTTCATGATGGTCGGGCGCAGATTCTGACCCTCCAGCACCTGCTGGCGCTGCTCGTAAATCAGCTCACGCTGATCATTCATCACGCGGTCATACTCCAGCAAACGCTTACGGATACCAAAGTTATTTTCCTCCACGCGCTTCTGCGAACGCTCGATCGCGCCAGAAAGCGTCTTATCGCTGATCGGCTGACCCTCCGGCAGACGCATTGTCTCCAGCAGGTTCTTCATACGATCCCCGCCGAAAATACGCATCAAATCGTCTTCCATCGAGATATAGAAGCGGGACTCACCGGGATCTCCCTGACGTCCGCTTCGGCCGCGCAGCTGGTTATCGATACGGCGGGCTTCATGACGCTCGGTACCGATGATCTTGAGGCCGCCCAGTGCGGCGACGCCCTCTCCCAGCTTGATATCCGTACCACGGCCGGCCATGTTGGTCGCGATGGTAACCGCGCCCTTCTGTCCGGCCAGCGCGACGATCTCTGCTTCACGCTCGTGGAACTTGGCGTTCAGGACATTATGAGGGATACCGCGGCGCTTCAGCATGGCGCTGACCAGCTCGGAATCCTCGATCGTAATGGTACCCACCAGCACCGGCTGGCCCTTGGCATGGGACTCGATGATATCGTCGATCGCGGCCAGATACTTCTCCTTCTTGGTCTTGAAGACCACATCGGGATGATCCTTACGGATGACCGGACGGTTGGTCGGGATCTCCACAACGTCCATGCTGTAGATATCCTGGAACTCGCCCTCTTCCGTCTTGGCGGTACCGGTCATACCGGCCTTCTTCTCGTATTTGTTAAAGTAATTCTGGAAGGTGATCGTAGCGAGCGTCCGGCTCTCACGCTTGACCTCGACTTTCTCCTTGGCCTCGATGGCCTGGTGCAGGCCGTCCGAATAGCGGCGTCCGGGCATCAGACGTCCGGTAAATTCATCAACGATGATGATCTGGTCGTCCTTGACCACGTAATCTTTGTCACGCGCCATCAGGTAATGCGCCTTCAGCGCGGTATTGATGTGGTGCAGGATCTCCGCGTTCTCGGGATCGCCCAGATTGTCCTTCTTGAAATACTGCTCGGCCTTGCGCACGCCTTCGGCCGTCAGCGAACAGGACTTCTCCTTCTCGTCCACGATGAAGTCGCCTTCCTCCTGGACTTCCTCCTGCATGATCATGGCAAGCTTGGACTGATCGCCGATCACACGGCCCTTCTTAAGGCGGGAAGCCAGCAGATCCGCCTGCTGATACAGGCTCGTGGACTTGCTGCTGCGTCCGGAAATGATCAGCGGCGTACGGGCCTCATCGATCAGGACCGAGTCGACCTCGTCGATGATGGCATAATGCAGCCCGCGCTGCACCATTTTCTCTTTGTAGACGACCATGTTGTCACGCAGATAGTCAAAACCGAACTCATTATTGGTACCATAGGTGATATCGCAGTTATAAGCCTCACGGCGCGCATCGTTATCCATATCATTCAGGATGCAGCCGACGGTCAGACCCAGGAAGCGGTGCACCTGGCCCATCCACTCCGCGTCACGGCTGGCCAGATAGTCATTGACGGTCACGACATGTACGCCCTTGCCCTCCAGCGCGTTCAGATAAGCCGGAAGCAAAGCCACCTGCGTCTTGCCTTCACCTGTCTTCATTTCAGCAATACGGCCCTGATGCAGGACCACACCGCCGATCAGCTGTACGTGGAAATGCTTGGTATGCAGTACACGGTCCGTCGCCTCACGCACCACCGCATAAGCCTCGGGCAGGATATCATCCAGCGTCTCGCCCTCCGCCAGGCGGCGTTTGAATTCATCCGTCTTGGCTGCGAGCTCGGCGTCGGACAAAGCCTGCATCGCCTGATCATAGCTCTCGATCTGCTTAATGATCGGATTGATCCGCTTGATCTCTTTATCGCTCGTATTTCCGAACAATCTCTGTAGTAATCCCATAAATCCTCCTTGAATCTATCCATATTCACCGGGAACCCGTTCCCGGACCCTAAAACCACCCTGCGGCGCTCAAAAACGCCAAGATGCCGCGGCCGGATACAGACTGCCGCCAGCTTAATTATTGTAGCACGAATCGGCCTTTCCCGCAACATCTATTTTGTAAACAATCTTTTAGCGATCTGTGGCCTGCTGCCCGCGGCCGGTAAAAGCATAAGCCGGATCACCGGATTTGTCTGGAATATGAAAAAGCCCTGCAAATCAGCCTTGATTTGCAGGACTTTAAGGGTTAACGGACATATAATTCCTGCGGGATTGTTCCCATTCATTACGCCCGCAGGACATCCCGGTCCAACAGTCCCAGGCGGTCTGCCTGCAGGGCCAGTTCCATGTGAAGGATCGCGATTCGGGAGCTGGTGCAGAAAAAATCCATGAACATGGCACGGGCGACTCCGATCGCCAGGCCCTCCGCGAGGATATGCAGCTGCAGCATCAAGACCGACAGACCGGGAATAAATCCACCGGCTTCACATTAAGTACCAGGCATGTCACTATATGTTTTTTTTACCTTTGCCCCGGTTCCGGCGCTTGGCTTCACGCACGGCAGCACGGCGCTCACGCAGCTTCTTTGCCTCGGCCTTGGCTTCCGTGCGCTGCTCAATGTACTCGGTGTAGTGCCGTTTACCCTCCTGCACGATGGGTTCCCAATCCTGGAACACGCGGAACATCAGGGTGAACAGGCCATAACCGGCAGCAAGGAACATCAGGACAAAAACGATCAGCTCGCCGCTGAAAGGATGCAGTGAGAAGAAGTTCGGGAAGATCAGGATGCCGCCCCAGAATGCGATATTCATGGTGGCGAAAACTGCTGCGCGCAGCGGATTCATCGGCAGGCTGATCCGGCGGAGGACCAGCAGCCCGGTAAAGCCGGCGGCGATCACGCAGAGGGTGGACATGAGGTTTTCGGGCAGGCCGAATCGTCCCGCAAGGAACAGGATAAAGCAGAGGTTAAAGAAGACCGAAAGTCCGCCCGGGATCGCGAGCATCATGACGTTCTTGAGGAAGCGGCCCTTGACGCGGTCGTGGTTGGGCTGCAGCGCCAGGAAGAAAGCCGGGACGCCGATGCAGCAGGTGCTGATCAGGCTCATCTGGATCGGAATAAACGGATAGCGGATATCCATGAAGACAAAGAGCACGGCCAACAGGAAGGCGTAAACGGTCTTGGTCAGGAAAAGTGACGCGGAGCGCTGCACATTGTTGATACAGCGGCGGCCCTCGTCTACCACATGGGGCAGCGCGTCAAAATTCGACTCCATCAGGACCAGTTCGGCCACGTTGCGGGCCGCGTCGGTACCGGAAGCCATCGCGATCGAGCAGTCCGCGGCCTTGAGCGCGAGGACGTCGTTGACGCCGTCGCCCGTCATCGCGACGGTATGCCCGGCGGCCTGCATGGCCAGCACCAGCTGACGCTTCTGCTGCGGCGTCACGCGGCCGAAAATCGTATATTTGGTCGCGGCCTCCGCCACTTCTTCTTCGGTCTGAAGCGTGCTGGCATCGACCATGTTCTCCCAGTTTTCAACCCCGGCGTAGCGCGCAATGCCTGCCACCGTCTGGGGGCTGTCGCCGCTGATGACCTTGATATCGACACCCTGCTGTTTGAAGTATTCGAGCGTGGGCTTGGCTTCCTTGCGGACTTTATCGCGCAGCAGCACCAGTCCGATGGGTTCCATGGACTCTGCCGGGGGCAGGCCCTCTCCGTCAAAAGGTTTGTCGGAATGGATCATCAGTAGCACGCGGTACTGCATGGCCAGCTTCTCGATCGTGGCACGCAGGGTATCGGACATGGACGGATAAAGGAACTCGGCCGCGCCCAGGCAGAAGGTCCCGTGGTTTTCGAAGCTCGCGCCGGACCATTTGGTTTTGCTGGAGAAGGAGATCGCTTTGGTGCAGCGCCATGTGATGTCGCCCTCCTCCGCATATTTGGCTAGGATCGCCTGCGAGGTCTGGTTGCGGTCGGGGATCGCGAGTACCATCGAGACAAGTGCTTTGGGGATCCATTTGGCATACTGCTCGCCCAGCATCAGGATGTCAACGACTTCCATCGAACCCTCGGTCAGGGTGCCTGTTTTATCCAGGCAGAGGGTATCCACGCGTGCGAGTGTCTCGATGCAGTACAGCTGCTGTACCAGGACTTTGTACTGCGACAGGCGGATGACGCTCACTGCGAGCGCGGTGCTGGTCAGGAGCATCAACCCTTCGGGGATCATGCCGATCAGGGACGCGGTCGTCGCCACAACGGCCGACTGGATCGTCGCGCTTGGCAGCGAAATCTGCTTCCAGAAAATCAGTGCGCCGATCGGTACGATCAGGATCGAAACAATGCGGACGATCCACTGCAGCGAGATCATGATCTCGGAACGGATCTCCTTGGCAAGCTTGGCCCCGCTCGAGATCGAAGAAACGTATTTGTTTTTGCCGACGGCCGTCACCTGCGCCATGCAGTGGCCGCTGTTCAGGAAAGACCCCGCCATCAGCGGATCGTCCTTGACCTTGTGGATCGCGTCGGGCTCGCCGGTGATAAAGGATTCATCCACCTGGCAGGATCCTTCCACCACAAAAGCATCGGCCTGGATCTGATTGCCGGCCTCCAGCATCATGAGGTCGTCCACGACCACCTGCTCGGAAGTCACTTCCAGCATCTTGCCATCACGGAGCACCCGGACCTTGCTGGCAGAGAGGAAGCTCAGCCTGTCCATCGCGCGCTTGGAGCGGATCTCCTGGAAAATACCGATCAGGGTGTTCGCGATAATAACACCCATGAACATGACATTCTTGTACGAACCTACCAGAATGACGGCAATGGCCAACACAAAGTTGACCAGGTTGAAAAGGGTGCAGATATGTCCTACGACTATCTGCCGGATCGTCTTGGTCTTGCCGACGTCATCCACATTGACGAAGCCCGCGCCGACGCGGTCCTCAACTTCCTGTCCGGTGAGGCCCCATTCGGGATCAGTGCGGTGATCGGGATCCCGCTGGAACACAGACTCCGGTTCGGGCATGTTTTCCGTGCTCTGCCTGACTTCCTGTTCCTTAGCCATGGCTTACTCCTTATTGATGATAACTATACTCTCAGATGCGGAACAGCAGATCGCTGTAGACCGGGAAAGGCCAGTAGCGGGCATCCACCCGCTCTTCCAGCTGATCCGCGACCTTGCGCAGGGCCTCCATCGCGGGGATCACCTGATCCCTGTAATATTCGGCTTCCTGCTGATGGTCCTCGTTTCCGGGCTGCTGCATCAGGCCGTTCAGGCGGTCGATCGCGCCGTCCAGCTCCTCGACAAGATCCGCCAGCCGGGTGATGCAGCGGCAGTCATAGGCTGCCGAGAGCCCGAGTTTCTGTTTATCCACCGCCAGGCCGGAAAGCTCCTTAAGATAGGCCTGGACGGCCGGCAGGATCTCGCGCCGGGCCATGTCCACCATGGTCAGCCCTTCGATCCGCAGTACTTTGCAGTAATTGGTCAGATAGATTTCATTGCGCGCGATGAGTTCCTGCGCCGTGAAAATATGGTGCCGCCCGAAGAGGTCAACACTTTTCTCCGAGACAAAATACGGTGCGGCATCGGGCAGCGTCCGCAGATCCATCAGGCCGCGGCGGCGGGCCTCACGCGGCCACTCTTCGCCATAACCGTTGCCGCTGAAAATGATCCGCTGATGTGCGGTCAGCTCCTCACGGATCAGCTGATTCAGCTCGGAAGTAAAGTCCTCCGCCTGCTCCAGACGATCCGCGTAACGCCGCAGGATCTCGGCCACGGATGTGTTCAGGACGATATTGGGCTCCGAAATGGACTGGGATGCCCCAGGCATACGGAATTCGAATTTATTACCGGTAAAGGCTACCGGCGACGTGCGGTTGCGGTCCGTCGTATCCCGCGGGAAGCGCGGCAGAATGTGCACGCCGATCTTCATCTCTTCTTTGGTGCGCGGGTCGTAGACCGCGCCCGTGATGATCGAGGTCACGATCTCTTCCAGTTCGTTCCCGAGAAAAACCGATACCACGGCAGGAGGCGCTTCGTTCGCGCCGAGCCGGTGATCGTTCGCGGCGCTCGCCACGGACATGCGGAGCAGCTCCTGATACTCATCCACCGCGGCCACGACCGCCGTCATAAAGAGCAGGAACTGCGCGTTTTCGTTGGGCGAATCGCCCGGATCAAACAGATTGATCCCCGTATCTGTCGAAATGGACCAGTTATCGTGCTTGCCGCTGCCGTTTACGCCCTCGAAGGGCTTCTCGTGCAGCAGGCAGACCAGCCCGTGGCGCAGCGCTATCTTCTGCATCAGCTCCATCGTGATCTGGTTATGGTCCGTCGCCTGAATCGCGTTGGTATAGATCGGGGCCAGCTCGTGCTGCGCGGGGGCGGCCTCGTTATGCTCGGTCTTGGCGAGCACTCCGAGCTTCCAGAGCTCCTCGTTCAGGTCGCTCATATAGGCTTCCACACGGGGCTTGATCGCACCGTAATAATGGTCGCCGAGCTCCTGTCCCTTGGGCGGCTTCGCGCCGAAAAGCGTCCGGCCGCAGAGCCGCAGATCCAACCGATGATCATACAGCGACTTGTCCACCAGGAAATATTCCTGCTCCGGCCCCACCATGGCCTGCGCGTGACTGGCCTGCGTCCCGAAAAGCTTCAGGATCCGCATGGTCTGCTCATTTAAGGTCTCCATCGAGGCAAGGAGCGGTGCTTTTTTGTCCAGTGCCTCTCCGTTATAGGAATAAAAAACGGTGGGAATGCACAGCACTCCGTCCTTGATAAAGGCATATGAGCTGGGATCCCAGGCCGTATATCCGCGCGCCTCAAAGGTGGCGCGCAAGCCGCCGGAGGGGAAGCTGGATGCGTCGGATTCACCCTTTAGGAGCTCCTTGCCGGAAAACTCCATCATAACCTTGCCGTCTCCGGACGGGCTGATAAAACTGTCATGTTTCTCGGCCGTAACGCCTGTCATGGGCTGGAACCAGTGCGTGAAATGCGTCACGCCCTTCTCCACCGCCCAGTCTTTCATGGCGGCGGCCACCGTGTCCGCGATAGAAGGATCCAGGCCTTTGCCCAGCTCCATCGTACGCTTCAGCGTCCGGTATACGTTCTCGGGAAGCCGGCTCTGCATCACCGCGTCGTTAAAGACCATCGAGCCGAACACTTCTTCCATTCTTCTATCCATTGGTATGCACTCCCGCGTTAATCTGTCTGTTTTCCGGGCTGAGCCGGACTGATTACATGGCCAGGACCTTGTTCCAGATCTCGTCATCCACCAGGACGCCAAGCTCCATGCTCTCGGCGCGCACGCGCTTCATGCCCTCACCGGGCCAGCGCACGGCCACGCCCTCTTTCATGGGAGTCGCGGTCTTCATATCCGCGAGCGTCGCGTCGATCTTATCAAGCATCGTCTCCTGATCCCCGAAGATATCCGTGCGGATCATCAGGAACATCTGGCAGAGCTCGCTTTCCAGCGGCACCGTGCCGACTTCACGCACCGTAAAGCCACCCGAAAGCGTTGATACGATCAGGTCCAGCATCAGCGACATGCCCGAGCCCTTCCAGAAGCCGATCGGCAGCGCCTGCGAAGTCTTGAAAATCTCGGCCGCGTTGCGGGTGATATTGCCGTTTGAATCAAATCCGCCGTCCACCGGCAGCTCCTTACCCGCCCGCATGTAGGACTCGATTTTGCCGTAGGAGAACATGGACATGGCCGCGTCCAGCAGCACCACGCCCTGGCGGCTCGGCACCGCGAAAACGATCGGATTGTTGCCGAGCTTGGGCTCTTTGCCGCCCCAGGCCGGCAGATTCGGCGTCGTATTGGTCCACAGGATCGCGATATAGCCCTTCTCGGCCGCCTGAATGCCGTACGAACCGGGCCTCAGCCAGTGATTGGTATGACCGAGTGCCACGCAGCCGATGCCGTACTGGTCGGCCAGCTCCATCGCCTTCTGCGCGCAGATCTCCGCGTTCAGGTTGCCGGGCCCCTTGTGTCCGTCATACCGGGCAATGGCCCCGAACTGCTGCACCAGCTCCGGCTCCGCGTCCAGATCGATCGCTCCGGCCTCAATGTATTCAATATATCTGGGGAAACGGTTCAGTCCATGTGTATAGACACCGTCCCGGCTCGCATCCGCAAACAGATGCGCCGCACGGTCCGCCTTGTCCTCCCGCATCCCGTACTTCAGCAAAACTCTCTTAAATACCGCAACCATCTCATCATATGGAACTCTCATGCTACTACCGCCTTTCCGCCGGACGTCCGGCCAGATTATACCTAGGATACACTGGTATTATAGCACAAGACCAGTCTTTTGGGAATAGAATGTTTGAAATCATTTATGGATACACAAAAAAGGAACCCCGAAGGGCTCCTTTAACCTTAATTCTATCATTCCGTTCATCCTGCGTCGTCCAGAAATCCCCTCAAGGTCTCCATCGTTTCATCCTGCAGATTATCCCCTGTGGCCAGAACGTATTCATACAATTTTGACTTCTGCATGACCCGCAGCACCAGATGGTCCATGCGGTCATCTCCGTAGCCATAAAGGTGGCGGAAAGACGTCTTGATAATCGGATCATACCACATGAACTGTACCAGCCGGAAAGTTGCCTGATCATTGGAGAAGCTGACTTCGCCATAACTCTCCATGTCGTAGATGACCGTGTCTGCGCCTGTCGTGATGCTGATCCGTCCTCTGGCCTTGTGGCCAAAAAGCAGAAAATCAAATGTCCAGTAATCCAGATCGGCAGATACTTCCTGTTCACTTACATCCGTTGTTACGATTCCCTGATATTCGCGATGGATATGCCTCGGAATCGGCGCGAACAGGACAAGCAGCAGAATCACCAGCAACGAAACAGCTATTCTCGTCTTTTTCATAATAATAGCTCCTTAAAAGTTCTCGTTATGAGTAACTTTAAGAAAAGAATACTAAGCACCTTTTTCATAAAAAGACCTCCAGATTATAGTAGTTTAAAACCCATTGCAAAATGTGGCGAAATAATATACGTTCTATCTTACTTATTTGCCACGTTGCTCTCTATTCCATACCAACCACTCCTTTCTTTATGTTCTTGTGTCTTGTTTGTAAGTATAGCATGCCCACCGTTATCTGTCAATCTTTTTTATTTCTTTTATAGTGAAAATGTAGCTTTCGAATATCATATATTTGAGGGAAATGTCTTTTCTATTTGCGGTTGCCAGATAACAAGCAAATTCTGCCGTAGATCATTGGATAATTTGATAAAAGCATTCAACACTCTTCGTATAGAACAGTCTTCCCTTCATCTGAAAATATGTGATATTATATTTGGCGTTTGCAATAGCTCGCATATATTTCTAGCAGCAGACCTCCTTCTCCTTCATCCATCCCATCAAAGCTGTTCTATTAAATCCAAAACTCGTCACAGCCATGATCGATTTTCTGTTCGAGACATATTCAAATCTTATCAAACCCTGTTTGGTTAGTAAATATTATATAAAAAGATGGCCCTCTTAGGTCTTCTTTCTAAGTTGCCATCTATAATCAGCACTTATTCTTTAATGCCAGAATAATCAGTAGCAAAAATCCATCTAATTAGCAGAAAAGCATATTAAATCATTTTTCTCTTTTTCCTACACCCCGAACCGGTATTCTTTTTCTTCTTTATCGTTCGCCGTCAGACCGAAGGCTTTGATGACCATGTCCGCGACCTGATCGGGCGCCAGGTCGGTATTGTCGATCTTGAGGTGGTGCTTAAACCAGACCTCGCCTTCCTCCGAGTTCAGCCGGTGGTGCTCCGCGTCGTGCAGCAGGTTGGCCTTGCTCCACGCCACGTCGCGCTTGGAGGCTTTGCGCTCCATCCGGTGGGGCGTCTCGTTCCTGACAAGCCGGGCCTCCAGGCTCGCGCTCAGCTCGACAAAATAGAACTCGCCGCCGTTTTGTGTGAACAGATCATGGAGGCCGTCCAGATAATCACGCTCCTCCTGCATCTCAAAGGCGCAGACATAGGTGAAAATCATGTCCACATCGTGTTTGACGGCCAGTTCGAAGGCTATCTCGCGGAAAGCCGCGTTGAATTCACGCTGGGCCGGCGTCCCGAAGCCGAAGATTTTATCCGACATTTCGATACTGTCATGATTCATCATCATGTTGTAGCGGAGCTTGTCCCGGAGGCTCTCGGCGACGGTCATCTTGCCAACGGCCTGGGGCCCGCAGACGACGATCAAATTAGCCATTACTGCCCTCCCTTGGCTCAGCTGCCTCCGAAAGCGGCAGGCGGACGGTCAGCCGGATCGTTTCTTCCAGGCTTTCGGCCGTCACGCTGCCACCGTGAAGCTCGGCGATTTCTTTGGCGATCGCAAGGCCAAGCCCCGCGCCGCCGGTCTGTGTCCCGCGGGACGAATCCAGGCGGTAAAACTGGTCAAACAGATGCTCCAGCTTCTCACGCGGGATGGTTGGGCCGCGGTTTTCGACATAAATCTCGATCGATTCCATCTCCACCGTCCTCATCCGCACAAAAATCACGGAATCGGGATAGCCATAGCTCACCGCATTCCGGAACAGGTTGTCAAACAGGCGCTGCAGCTTGTCGGGGTCGCAGCAATACGAAAAATCAGGCAACAGGTCGGACTGCCAGGTCATGTGCTTGTCGGCCAGAACCGGGTCAAACTCACTCATCATCTGCTCTAAGAGCCGGGTCAGGTTGATCGTGGATTTTTCCAGCGTGATATGTGTCAGATTCAGCCTGGCAATGTCAAAGAATTCATTGATCAGGTCTTCCAGCCGGTAGGCTTTTTCGAGGGTAATCCCCGTGTAGCGGGCGCGGGTCTCCACACTCAGATCGGGCTCCTGCTGCAGCAGCTGCAGGTAGCCGATGATACTGGTGAGAGGCGTCTTGAGGTCGTGGGCCAGATAGACGATCAGATCGTCTTTTCTCTGCTCCGCTTCCCGGGCAGCGCGGGCCACATACAGCCCGTGCTCGCGCAGACGATTCAGTTCGGTCTCGGCATCGTTCAGGTGATCCGGCAGCAGGATTTCCTCTTCGTGCGGCTCCGCCAGCGTAGCGGCGGCGTTCATGATCCGCTCCAGATCCTTGTAAGGCCGGTACATCAGGATCGGGGACAGAATCACCCAGCCCAGGAGCGCCCACGCAAGCACCCCCTGCCTGATATAGATCAGGATCACATAGCCGGGATCCGTCGGCTCCCAGACATGCTGGCCTGCCAGATATTCAACAGCCGTATAAAGCAATACACACAGAATACAGTACAGCAGGAACCACATCAGATACCGCAGCAGGAAGCGGAAATAAAGTCTGGTGCTGTGAAAGGTCCTGCGGTTTCCTTTTTTAGTCAATGGTGTAACCCACCCCCCAGACGGTGCGGATATACTTGGGCCGGCGCCCCGTATCCTGCATCTTGGCGCGCAGCTTGGAGATATGCGCCATCACGGTATTATTGTCATCAAAATAATGCACTTTCCACACGGCTTCAAAGAGCTCCTCCGTCGACACTACGGTTCCCTGCTTCTCGCACAGATACTGCAGAATATTGAATTCGGTGGGCGTCAGCTCCAGCGGCTGTCCGTTCAGCGTGCATCGGTGCGCCTCCGGCTCCACGACCAGGCCGCGGATCTCCAGCTGTTTCTCCCGTGCAGGCTCGGCCGCGTTATAGCTGGTATAGCGGCGCAGCTGGGTGCGGACACGGGCCACGACCTCGAGCATATTAAAGGGCTTGGTGATATAATCATCGGCCCCGATCGTCAGACCGCGGATCTTGTCCACATCTTCCACACGGGCCGTCAGCATAATGATCGGAAACATAAAGCCCTGCTCACGGATCTGCTGACACATCGTAAAGCCGTCCATATCCGGCATCATGACATCCAGAATGGCAAGATCCACCACTTTGGTCCGGATATAGTCAAGCGCCTCCGTGGCTCTGTAGAACTTGCAGACGTCAAAGCCGGAATTCTGCAGATACACTTCTACCAGGTCCGCGATTTCACGCTCGTCGTCCACTACCAGAATCATATTGTTCAATCCTTCCACCTCTCCTTATGGATAAAGGGGGAGCATCGCACCGCCGTGCACATGCTCCCCCCTGTAAACCCTCTGAAACACTTTAGTCGATGACGTGGATCCATCCTTCGGGCGCTTCGATCCGGCCCATCTGGATGCCGGTCAGCGTATCATACAGCTGCTGCGTCACCGGGCCCATATGGTCCATGCCGCTCGGCAGCAGGATCTCATGGCCGTGATCCACGATCTTGCCCACCGGGCTGATGACCGCCGCGGTGCCGCAGAGTCCGCATTCCGCGAAATCCTTGAC
This sequence comes from Bacillota bacterium, assembly GCA_017442535.1. Taxonomy (GTDB): domain Bacteria; phylum Bacillota; class Clostridia; order Lachnospirales; family Bianqueaceae; genus RUG12817. The sequence continues at coordinate 58,060 of JAFRZL010000027.1, forward strand.
CTCATCGAAGTACACCTCTCGCTCCTCCACCGGCAGGCCCAGATAATGTTCGGCCACGTACAGCAGCGAACGGCGCGTGATGGAAGGCAGAATGCTGGCGGACTTGGGCGTCACCACGTGCTTGTCCTTCGTCACAAAGAGGAAGTTGGCTCCGCCGGTCTCCTCCACCTTGGTGCGGGTCCCCGCGTCCAGATACATGTTCTCGTCAAAGCCGGCCTTGTGAGCCGATACGATTGCGTGCAGACTCATGGCATAATTGAGGCCCGCCTTGATATGGCCGGTCCCATGGGGGGCCGCCCGGTCAAAATCGCTGACACAGATGGTAAGCGGCTTGGCGCCGCCCTTGAAATACGGTCCAACGGGGGTCGTAAAGATGCGGAACTGGTACTCGTCCGCGGGCTTCACGCCGATAACGGGGTTGGATCCGAACATATACGGGCGGATATAAAGCGTCGCACCCGTCCCGTAGGGGGGCACGTAGGCCGCGTTGGCGCGTACCGTCTGCACGACCGCGTCGATAAACCTCTCCTTGGGGAAAGGAGGCATTTCCAGCCTGGCGGCCGAATCCATCATGCGCTCCGCGTTCAGGTCGGGGCGGAAGGTCACGATCTGTCCCTGCTCGGTGGTATACGCTTTCAGCCCCTCAAAAACTGACTGCGAATACTGCAGCACGCCGGCGCATTCGCTGATCACAACCTTATCGTCATCCGTCAGAACCCCTTCGTCCCAGGCGCCGTCACGGTAATTGGACACATATCGCTTATCGGTTTTGATATAGCCAAAGCCGAGATTGCCCCAGTCGATATCCTTTTTCTGCATGGTCTGACACCTTCTTTGTTAGTTTAGAGTGAGATTACGGCTGCTTGCCGATGTAGGCCAGAATACCTCCGTCCACATACAGGATGTGTCCGTTTACGAAATTGGAGGCATCGGAAGCCAGGAAAACGGCCGGGCCCATCAGATCTTCCGTTTCGCCCCAGCGCGCGGCCGGAGTCTTGGCGATGATGAACTGATCAAAGGGATGGCGGGAGCCGTCCGGCTGCTTCTCGCGCAGCGGCGCGGTCTGCGGGGTCGCAATGTAGCCCGGGCCGATGCCGTTGCACTGAATATTGAATTCGCCGTACTCGGAGCAGATATTGCGGGTCAGCATCTTGAGTCCGCCCTTGGCTGCCGCGTAAGCGGAAACCGTCTCGCGGCCCAGTTCACTCATCATCGAGCAGATGTTAATGATCTTGCCGTGGCCCTTCTTGATCATGCTGGGGATAACCGCCTTGGAAACGATGAACGGAGCATTCAGATCGACGTCGACAACCTTACGGAATTCGGCGGCGCTCATATCGCACATCGGAATGCGGCGGATAATGCCGGCATTATTGACCAGAATATCGATCACGCCAACCTCGGCCTCGACCTTCTGCACCAGCTCATTCACCTGATCCTCATTCGTCACATCGCATACATAGCCATGGGCAGGAATACCCGCTTCAGCATAAGACGCCAGACCGCGGTTAACCAGATCCTGGTTGATATCATTAAAAACAATCGTGGCTCCGGCCTGATGGAAAGCCGTCGCGATTGCAAAACCGATGCCATAGGATGCGCCCGTAATCAGAGCGATCTTACCTTCCAGCGAAAAACTCTTCGGAAATTCCATGTCTTACATCCTCCCTGTTATTATTCAGTTAGTTCAGTTAATAGTATAACACAAAAAATGCATAAAGAAAAGCTGTTTTTGACCCGGAATGCGATTTTTTATGGCCGCGTCCGCTAAGCGCCTGTATCCGGCGCCAGCCAGGGGTCTCTCTGCTGATAGCGGGGATTCTCAGTATTGGTCATCAATATCGTATACCGCCGCGGATAAACGCGCCGAAGCTCCATGAGTGCCGCCCGCGCCGCATCGCCATCGCGGAAAAGGCCGTATACCGTGGGCCCGCTCCCGCTCATCGAGGCCGCGTCCGCGCCGAGCGCCAGGAGCCGGCCTTTGATCTCGGGGATCTCGGGATGTTCCCGCGAGACGGGCCGTTCCAGCATATTGATCATCTCCGGCTGCAGTGACTCGATCCTGCGGCTCTCCACCGCTTTCAGGAAACGGTCCACATCCGGGGCAGGCTGCGGTCCCTCCAGATCGAATTGCTGATACGCCCAGGGCGTCGAAACACTGAAATCAGGTTTCACGAGGATGACGCAGGTCATCGGAAATGCCCGGAGGGGTGTCACGATTTCGCCACGGCCGGTCGCGAGAGCCGTCCCGCCCAGGAGGCAGAAGGGCACGTCTGACCCGATCTCCGCGCCGATCTTCATCAGCTCATCCGTGGACAGCCGCAGGCTGAAGAGTTTATTCATTGCTCTGAGCGCCGCGGCGGCGTCCGCACTCCCTCCGGCCAGGCCGGAAGCAATGGGGATTTTCTTGCGGATCTGCATGAAGACGGGCTGTTTCAGCCCGAAACGTTCCTCCATCAGCAAAACCGCGCGGTAGGCCAGGTTGCGTGTATCCGCTTTGAGGAAGGGAATATTGCACTCCACACGGTTCTCCCCGTCCTTCAGCAGCTCGATCTCCACATCGTCCCACAGGCGCAGGCTTTGCATAATCATACTGACGGTGTGATATCCGTCCCCGCGTGCACGGCCGACTTCCAGTGTCAGATTGATCTTGGCATGCGCTTTGGCATAGGCCGTTCTGCCCCGTGGTTCGCCGTAACCGCTCATATACGCTTTGGAATAATCCGTATTCCCCATGAACATTATAGTGACTCCTTCTGATCGATACTCTCCAGAAAAGCAAGCAGTGCCGCCCGATAGCCTTCAGGATCGGCCGGGAAAGCCTGTCCCGCCCCACCTTCTTCACACAGCAGGATCGTTTTGGGCCCCTGCTTGGCATCGGCGAGCGCCTCGGTCATCCGGGGCGGCATGGCCGGATCATGCGCCGGACCGATCAGCATCAGGGGGACCGTCATCAGGCCTCCCCGTCCGGCAAGCGCCTGCCGGGGAGAAACCTTTGAATACCGGACGCCTCTCAGCCACTTTGCCTGCGCACGGGCCATCCCCAGGATCGGCCAGGACGGAAGCGCGTGCATTGCCAGCTGACAGCGGACCCAGTCATCCGGATCGGGCCAGGCCGCCTCGGCCGCGACAAAGCGAATCCGGTCATCCGCGCAGGCGCAGAGGATCCCGGCCGCAGCGCCAACCCCTACGCCATAGATACCGGCCTCCGTCCCTTCCGGGAGACGATCCCGCACCACAGTCCAGATGCGGCTGAGATCACGGCTCTCCCTAAGGCCCAGCGTCCCTCGAAACTTCGTCTTCATGCCGCGGACCGGCGCCGTAATCACATAACAGCCTTGTCTGCGGAAAAAATCCGCCATGTCCCGTGCATTCTCCGGCCCGGCAAGGATAACGGCCCGGTGCCTCTCAGGTCCCCGGGGCGCCAGCACACGGATTCGAAAGCTGAATCCATCCGGAGCTTTGTCCCGGATCGCAATCTCGCCTTCTTCCACAGGTATCGTCTGCCCGCGCCTTTCCTGCAGCAGGTACGCCCCTGCCGACCGCGCGGCGGCCCAGATCAGCACCAGCAGGACGATGACCAGGACCAGAAAAGCGATCAGCCACATCGGCTCAAATTCCCGCGGCTATGAGGGATCAGAAGCTCGATATGCCATGGGTGTTGACCATGGCATCCAGCTTGAAGCCCGCTTTGCAAAGGGGGCATTCGCGTGAGGGTTTGCTCTCGTAATCGCTCAGAACACCCTTTGTGTTGAAGATCGAGATGATCGGATGTCCTTCGTATTCGTCCAGGCAGGAAAAGATCGAGCAAATGCCTTCCGTAATGCCGCCGTAGTACTTGATCGCTTCGAGCGCACCAGCGACCGTAAAGCCCGTGGTCACCGAAGCCGCCAGAATAATCACATGCTTACCCACAATCATGGGCGCCGTATTCTCCCGGAAAATCAGCTGGCTGCCGGTGGTATGCTCCGGCGTCACCACGTAGATGGTCCGGTGAGCGTTCAGGCTGGTAAAACCGACGCGGGTCAGTTCGCTGGCCATGCAGGCTCCCACCACTTCGGTGCCGTCCAGACAGAGGATCGTATCGATGATGGTCGAGCTCTTGAATTTGGCCGCGAGCTCGGCCGCGGCAAGTCTCGCCTCGGAAAGCCTGTGTTTGGTCATGGTCAGATCCACATAGTAATTGATGTGGCTGTGGCTGGTCGCAAAATGTCCCCTAGCGAAGCGCAGCGGCAGTTTGCTGCTGGCATACGGGTAGTTCACAATATTAATTGCCATCCCTGTACCTCCTTATATTGGATTTGTCAGATCTTGATCATCTCAGAATAGGCCATGATGAACGGGCCCGCTCCCTTTCCTTCATTAGTCTTGTAATAATCCGGAATTTCGTAATTATTGGTATTATTGGCGGCGGCCATCAGGTAGATATCCGCGAGCCCCTTGTCGGAAAGCTCCCTCTCTACCGTGCCTACAAAGGCGCGCACAGCTGCTTCGCGGTAGCACGGATCCAGGTATCCCAGCCGGATGGCTTTCAGGATCATGTAAACGATCATGACGGTGCCGCTGGTCTCAAGCCGGTTGGTCTCGGTTACGGGCCAGTTCACCACATTGGGCCACATGCCGCTCGGATCCTGGAATTTAAGCATTCCGTCCGCCAGGAGTTTGATATTAGGCGCGATCTCTGCGGCCAGATCATCCGGCAGATATTCGATCGCGTCCGCCATGGCCATGGCGTACCAGCCGATGGCGCGGAGCCAGTGATAGGGGCATATATCCTCGGCGCTGTTGCCGGCGTGATAATACAGGCCATTGGGCGCCAGCAGATTCTTGGCCACCCACTGGAGCCTGCGCGCGATCTTTTCCTGCTGCGCACGGTCGCCGATCTTGGCCGCATAGCGGGCCAGGAAGGGCTGCACCATGTAGATGCCGTCCAGCCAGACCTTGTATTTAGGCGGCTTGCCGCCTGCCCAGGAATGCCAGTAATTTCCGCCGAGCGCCTCTTCGGAATACTCGCGCGCGATGCAGTTGCCCTTGGAATTGATATGGTTTTCGTCCGTCAGATCCCGGTACAGATCCGCGGCAAGCTTGCCGTAACGTTCATCACGGTCCATCAGGAGCGCCACCAGCGAAGCCGTTTTGTAGCAATCCACGCCATGATAATCGACATAGCCCGCGGTCCGGCGGTTCAGACTGATCTTGCCGTCCTCTTCCACCAGCATGGCGTTCAGGTAGGATATCGCGTAATCCAGATATTTCTGCCCCGCTTCCGGATTCTGCTGATAAATATAATACAGGCCCTCGGTGATCACACCGTTGTAATAGCTCCAGTTAAAGAGATAGGGCTTCTCTTCCGGGTTGCGGTGCTCATTATCCCAGGAAAAATACCGGTTCTCATTGGTAACGACCTCCGCGGGGACATTTACCTCTGAATCCACCGTCAGCGCATCGATAAAATGTTTTGCCCGGCTCAGGGCTTCTTTGACTCTCTGTTCGTTCATTCGTTCCGGACCTCCTATAATTATTTTGATATTGCTGCAGGCGCCCCTTACAGGAACAGCAGGACTGCGCAGGCAATGGCAAGAATCACGCGGATCACAATGCCGGTTTTGTACGTATAAAGCTTTCTGGTCTTGTCAAGTACCTGGAAAGAAAGCATCTCCACATAGGGAGTAGGCGATCTGCGGAACCATCCCTTGACATAGACATCCTGACCGATATACCGTTCCGCGCGGAAGAGCGCGAAGATTTTATTCAAGGTTTTGAGCGGCTGATTATAGTTCAGCAGCACAATACCCGTCTGATCGCGCAGCACAAAATTCTCGCTGAAGATGCATCCCGGATCGCCGCGGCCGATCAGCTGACCCGTCATCTCACAGGGGATGGCCGTAATGCCGGAGACATTGACCTCGGCCATCAGGTCCTCCACCGTATGGTGGGTGAAGTTCTTGGGATGCTTATACATATACTTAAAGAAGGACAGGCCGACCGTCACCAGTCCGCCGATACCGATCACCTTGAACGGAATATCATCCGTCTGGAAGAAGACCACAGCCGCGGCTGCGACCGCAGCGATAAAAGCGATCCAGGGAAGCGCCGCGATCCCCAGCTCTTTGAGGAATGTGCCAAAATAATCCCTGTCCGGCTTCTCGTCAAAGGTAACATAGGGGATCTGTCCGTAATCCGGCGCCATTGCGCTGAGTGCCAGCAGGCGCTTGGAGATAAGAGGATGCGTGGAATTCAGCTCATACCATTTTGCCCAGTAATTCCACAGATCCCAGCGCATCGCATTGTGGACGCTCGCTCCGGAGATCTCGCCCGTGGTGGCTACAGCCGAAGCCACGATCGCCGAGGAGCTCTTGGCGTCCGAGATACCCATGGTGGTAGGACTGGCTACCGAATGTCTGGAATCCTGAGATGCGGAAGCCGTCACAAGGCCGAAGCCGATCTTTACCAGAGCGCCGGCAAGCGCATTGGGATTGCGGGTCGCCTGCGCGGCGAATTCATCGGCATAATATTCACGCACACGCGAGAACCACAGGATAATATATTCTGAAATCAGATACAGCACATAGGCAATGATGCCGATGATAAAGCCCTTGTTGTCATCCGAACTTGAAGAACTGTCACTGTCGATTTTGCCCCCGCGATAATCCGTCATCATTTCGAAGATGGCATAGAGGACGAGGGGTACCAGCTGTACCATCGTCATCAGCAGCATATCATAATGCGTCGCGTGGCCCAGTTCATGCGCAACAACCGCCTTGGCCTCTTCTTCATCCAACATCTCCAGAATGCCTTCCGTAATGACAATACGCGCATTATTCTTGGTATGGCCGTAGGTAAACGCATTAGGCGCCTGATCGTGGATCAGGCCGACCCGCGGCATCTTCATCTTCTGTTCTTCACACACCTGGCGGATAAAAGCCTCCAGATACGGCGGAAGCTCGGCCGGGAATGTCGCCTTATAAAACCACCTCATGGACAGGTCCGTCAGCCAGGGGCTGATCAGGAACTGTAGCAGCATAAACCCGATCGCAATCAGAATCGCCGGAAGGATCGGAAGCTCAGCAATCGCGAAAATCGCGATCAGAACCGCCGCCAGCAGTCCGTACAATCCGGTGATGGTCAGAACAGAGATCCCAAACAAACTTTTCTTCATTTTCATCCTTTCCGGGGACGACCCCGTCCTGCGAAAGGGTCTCCCCTGTTGGAATAGTAGTATACTATCATTAATTTAGCATAATTCAAGCGGATTGTCAAGTCTCTGCGGGCCTCTTTACGGCGGTTTTACCCATGTGTCGCTGCCGGTAAATCAGTAAAAAGAACAGCCAGGCTGCGGTATCTGTCCGCATCCTGGCTGTCATAATTGAACGGAGAAGGAGAGATTTGAACTCTCGCGCCGGTTTCCCGACCTACACCCTTAGCAGGGGCGCCTCTTCGGCCTCTTGAGTACTTCTCCATGAGCCCTACGCTCGCTTACTATGTAAGCTTAATCATTATACATGATTTGCCCCCGGTTTGTCAACACATTTGTCAAGAATTTTTTGCGCGCGCCAAAACAGCGGCAAACCGTGCCGCAGTATCAGAATTTGGGCAGCATGGACGCAAGATTCTGCGCCCTTCTCTGCGCCTTCTGGTACTCGGCATACACATATTTGAGGTAGTCGCGGTAAGACTCGACCGCCTCCAGCATGTTCCGGTATGTGGAGCCTTTGGCCGTCATCGTCATCCACTTCTGATAAAACTCCGCGGAATCCTTGCCCTGCCACTCTGTTGCAAGTTTCAATGCCTCCACCGTGGACTGGTCCATCTGCAGCTTGATCCATTCGGCATACCCGGACACTTCCCGGGCCGCGTTTTCCATTATACGATAATCAACTGATACTTTAGCCATGCCGCGCCTCCTTTACCGGAATGCATCCGCCAGTGACCGGTTGACCGATTCCGTCTGTTCATAGCCTGTGCCGACCTGCTGACGAAGGAATTGAACGACCTGATCCATCACCTGATACCGGGGCTCCGGGTAACGGTCGCAAAATTCGTAAAACTTAGAAATGGCTTCATCGGAAACCGCCCCGTCCCAGCTGTTGTTCAAACTGGTGATCGCCCTCTGCACCTGGGGAAGCCTGTCCCTAATGGCAATATTATGCTTCGCCATGCTCTCGGCCGTCGCATCGATATGGTCTGTTATGACTCTTAAGTCCGCCATTTTACCCTCCCGGATCACTCCTGATTATGCCTTGGACAACAGGTCCTCGCGCACCTTGTCGATCCTGACCTTGAAATCGAACTGCTCCTCGTCCTGATAGCCGATGGAATAGATTTTTTCAATCTGCTCATTGTTGAACAGGAAGCACTTGTCCGGACCCATATATCCTTCCGGATACAGACAGCCGGAATAATCCCAGATCGTCTCTCGATCCTCTTTGACCTGGCGCTGCAGGATGCCTATAATCATCACGCGCTTCGTACTATTGGTTAGCAACACAACCGATCCAATGGGAAGAAGACCTTCAAACATCATCATTACCTCTTTCTTATAATAATATTACTATGATTCCAATGATTGCCGGAATCGCCGCGGCGGCCGTCAGCCAGCGTCCCACATTGCGGAATGCCACTGCGATCCGTCCGGCGTCCGCGGGGGGATCCTCAGCGAGATGAACCTCGAGTGTGGAGATGCCCATCACCCGCACCGGCGCATACCAGACATCCAGTACCGTCCCTTTCGGGTATCGGGTCACATCGCCCCGCCCGGCTTTGCAGCCGTATGTTTTGCCATCATCGTGCTCCAGGACCCGCACCATCAGGGTATAATGACTGGAGTGCTCCTCCCTGTCATACCCCATGACTTCCGCGTGCCCGGGCTTGCGTCCGGCTTCAAACTGCTCATGCGTACCTGCCAGAGCCTTGCCGGCCACCATCAGTATCAGGCCGATCAAAGCTATAATAAACCCTGCCAGCAACCAGCCCATTTTACCACCATCCCGTGAAGAAGTCTCCGATATCGGAGAGCGTATCCTGTGCGCCATCCCACATATCGGATGCCCAGCCGCTTACTGCGTCGATCGTACCGCTGACGTCCACTTCGAAGCCCAGATCAAAGCCCACGCCGGCAGCCACGCCGACATCAACTTTGAGCTTGCCGTCCGTATAACCGGCCTCTGCATGTGCACCCACACCGACTTTAAGGCTTCCGTTAACGCCGACATCCGTTCCGAGCACGGATACGCCTCCCGTGCCGCTGACCTTGACGAGATCCGCCTCGGCACTGGCACCGGCATATATTTCCTTGCGGTTGATGGCTACCTTGGCCTCGGCCTCCGCCGAAAGTGCGGACGCACTCGCATTGCCGTATACGCCCAGCATGTTCTTGTTCTCACCAAGCCCGATGCGGCCCTCCGCATCCGCCTGTACCACAGCCACACTGGTGCCGACCTCCGCCGAAACACCCGGAGAGAACATCTTTACGGTTTTGCCGTCCTTGTCCTTGGTATAGACATACAGTCCTCCGCTGACGCCGGCATGTGCCTCCGCCGTCAGCACCTTGAGTTCAGCAGAGCCTTCCGCGTACTCACCCTCGCCGGCAGCTTTCAGATCGACCACACTGCCCTCGATCTTGGCCTCCGCCTTGCCCTCCAGGATCTTGCCTTTAGCGGAATAAAAGTCCTCATCTTCGTTTTTTTGATAATAGTCGGTTTTATTCTGTTTGACATTGACGTTGAATACGTCTTCGTCGCCCAGCAGGCTTTTATCCTTGTATTCGCCGTATCCCGGCAGGACGGATACGGTTCCGGTAGCCACCAGAAGCCTCGCAAAAAGGTCATCGTTATCGGGATCCGTATCCAGAACGGCCCAGTGATTCGATTTGACCCATTCGCCGGCCCAGAACGATTTCTGACCGTCCTCGGACAGCCAGTCCAGCGCGCTTTCCGGAATACCGATGATGGTGTGGAGCATTTTTTCGCGCAGCATTTCATTCCAGCTCTTGATATGCTGCGGCCAGAACGGGATCTGGCTCTCTATGAAAGTCCGGATCTGCAGCCGGATCAGCGAATTCTTGAAATTCAGAGGCTCCAGCTGGAGCAGCTTTTTCTCAAGCGCTTCATATTCAGTGGCCACTTCGTTCAGATAGTTCCGGCATCGCTGCAGTTTCCAGTTGTTGCCCGTCATCGCGTCGGCCTTCATCAGCTGCAGCAGATCGACGATCTGTACCTGCGAATAAAGCTTCTTCAGCCTCCAGTCAAGCCTTGTAAGCCTCTTATTGATACTGCCGATACGCTCCGCGTATTGTCTCATGGTATTGGTATTAACCCTCACATCCGGCATTCTTACCACCTCGCCTGTTGAATCAGTTTCATCAAATCACTTATGTAAGCTGGGAAAGAATATCTTTCTCAATCTTTTCAAAGTCACTTGCCGTATCCTCCAGATATTGCTGGCTCTTACTGAGCCGGCTGCTCTTGCCCACACCCATATCGGCTTTCTGCAGCTGGTATTTTTTCACAATATCCAGGTCCTTATACAGCTTGTCCATGCGCGAATCCAGCCTCAGAACCCTCTGGTATGCCTTGGCAACCCGCGATGCATACTGACGAAGCTTGTAGGTATCGACCGAGATATACGGATGCGAATTCGCGTACTTATAGCCTTTGTCGAAATGGCGCTTGCACCAGTCTTTGATTTTATTTTTTTATCCTGCAATCCTTTGCGCAGACAAATAAAAAAACAGAAAAAACCATAATATAACTCTATTGTATAGTACACTATCGGAGCGTATTTGTCAAGAACGAATGGTCATTTTGTTCGCCGGAATTCGTTCCTGCGCACTAAAAACCCCGCTTTTGCGGGCGGGGCTTAAGGTTAACTTTTCTTTCAATTTTCTGCGGTAACGGCCGGTTCCTCTGTGCGGATGGCTGACGTAAGATCTCCGCAAATGGCGCGCACCTCTGCATCTCCTTCCGACTCAGTCAGGAGCTGTGCGAGCCCGTGGAAAGAACGGCGCTCCGGGCTGTGTGCCGGTGTATGATCGGATGGATCGCCGTTACCGGTGCCGAGGATCCTCGCTTTCCCGTCCGGGGATTCGATCTCAAAACGGATCCACCGGTCATCGGCTGTCACCGGATGTCCTTCACGGTCCCTGAGCTCTGCGCGGTAAACCGAGAGTTTCCCGATCTTTGCTTCACGAATCAATCGTAATCCGGCAGGCGGACCTGCGGTATACAACTCTTCCCGGGCTGCCTCCGGGCCTTGGCGGTAACCGATCACTTCCAGCTTGCCGGGCTCATATGGCAGATCCGGCCAGATCAGATATCCGGTATCCGGCATGACGCGTCGTCCCAGGCAGGTCCCATTGATCCTTAATTCCACTTCTTCACAGTTCGAGAAGATATACTGCTCCCGCATTTCTCCGGGCTCCCCTTCCCAGGCCGGGAATGTATGTATTAGCGGCTCCTCCCTCCACATGCTCCGGTAGTAGTAATAGCTGTCTTTCGGAAAGCCGCACAGATCCAGGATCCCGAACTGGGAGCTGATGGCGGGCCAGGGGAAGGGCTTGGGCTCGCCATAATAGTCGAAGCCCGTCCAGACAAAAATACCGCTCATATAGGGGACCTGCGCCGCTTTCCAGATGCGGGGGCCCCACAGATATTTTTCGTTCGATGCGTCATTGATGGCCAAGTGCGCTTTTTCCGGGCAGGTCCGATAGCATCCGCGTGTCGCGTGGATTCCGGTCTGCTCGGTACCGATCATGGGCAGGTCCGGATACTGCCGGTGGAATTCCGCCCATTTTTCTTCATGATAGTTAAAGCCGGCCACGTCCAGCTGTTTAGCGATCGGAGCCACGTCGGGAATATCCGCCATGGGTGGTTTCAGGGGATTCTGCCGGAGCAGGAGCGCCATGGTGATCGGCCTGGTCGGGTCCAGTCTGCTGATGGTCCGGATCATCGTCCTTGCGATGCGGGGCCCCTGCTCTGAGACCTGTGCGAAGCCTTCTTCATTGCCGATGCCGTACAGGATCACGGACGGGTGATTGCGCCCCTCATGCACCATCCATCGGAGCTGCCCGAGATCCTCCGGCGCGGAGGAAAAGAGCCGGTTCTCTTCAAAGACAAGCATTCCCAGACGGTCGCAGACTTCGAGCAGTTCCGGGGCGGGTGGATAATGTGAAGTCCGGATCGCATTACAGCCCATCTCCAAAAGCTTCCGGATCCGGAATTCATACAGCTCGCCGGTCAGGGCCGCGCCGACGCCTGCATGGTGCTGGTGCAGGCAGACGCCCTTTAGCTTGAGGGGCTTTCCGTTCAGGAAGAATCCGTTTTCCGGGTCAAAGCGGATGCTCCGGAGGCCGAATTTCTGCCTGTATTCGTCCAAAACATTTCCGCCGGGCCCGTCGCGGAGTGTCAGCCCCGCTTCGTAAAGCCGCGGCGCCCCGGTCTCCCAGAGAAAGATGTCCTTTAATTCGATCTGCAGCCGGTTCATGCCTTCAGCGGCGGTTATCACCGCTTCGCCGGCTTTCTGCCCCGACGGATCGTAAACGGCTGCCTCCAGAGCGCAGCCGACCGGAAGCCCTCCGCAATCGGTCTCTATGTGCAGAACGGCGCTCCGCTCCGCGTGCCGGATATCCGCATAAATAAACGTTTCTCCGATATGTGCGGGCGGATATATCATCAGGCGGACCGGCCGGTATAATCCGGCGCCCTCATAAAACCATCCTTCCGGCTGGCCGGGGTCCACCCGGATTGCCAGCACATTTTCGGATCCGTAGGCAGCAAAATCACTGATATCACAGTCGAATCCTGCATAACCGCTTTCATGCCGCATGATAAAAAAGTGATTCAGATAGATCGAGCAGTGCCGGAAAACGCCCTCAAAACGCAGAATCACCTTGCTGCCCGCATTGGCAGCGTCCAGCCGGAAATGCTTCCGGTACCAGCCGGGCCTCCGCGGAAAATATCCGCCGTTTGTGTGAAACATCCGGGCAATCTGCAGTGCGAAATCCCGATCCCCCTCACTTCCGGCATAGGCCTCGGGATCGGCAGCCAGGATGCTTTTCTCCCACTCAGACTCCTCGACAGGTTCTTCACCGATCCGGTAATCGTGGGGGAGCGTCACCTCCTGCCAGTCCCCATCATAGAAATCCGGCGCTTCCGGACCCTGCCGGAAGCGCGCGGCTTTGGCTGCTCCCCACTGGTTGCGCGGCCCGGTATACGTATCGGGCTGGTATTTCCATCCGCCGTTAAAATCAATACTTATGGGCATATTTCAATCGATTCTTCCGTCAGCAGTAGTTTCTTGCCGCCGGCGCTGACCTGCCATTTGTCCGGGGCCGTTTCCTCCACTGTCCATTCCGCTCCCTCCGGAGCAATCACCGTGATCCAGTGCTGGGGCGCGCGGCCGTGTTTGGTCATGCATAGCTGCGGGCGCGGCTGCTTAACCGGGTATCCGTAGGAGATCCAGCCGCCCTTGGGCTCCTCGGAGCCCTCCAGCAGATGGAAGCTCAGATTCGTTTTGTCCACAGAAGTCACCGTGTATTCGCGGCCTTTTGGTGTTTGATAGATCCAGTCTGCGTCCCTTTGCCGCAAATCTCCCGGTGCGAAGTTAAAATACAGATTAAAGTCGTGGTCCGCAAGTCCCAGTCCGCGCACCCGGTCTTCGATCACATAGATATCGCCCTCCAGGCGGATCACGCGGCGGCGGTGGACCACCGGATCGTCCATGAAAACGTAGCCGTTATGTGAAAGGTCGATGATCTGATACCCGTCGCCCTCCTCGAACCGGTGCAGCCAGGTACGGACGCCGCGGATCCTCGTATTACCGGGAACCGCTCCCATCTCGTGGCCCTCGATCTCCAGCGTATTATGCGAACTCGCTGAGATAAAGCAGGCCCTCCAGTCCTTCCATGCCGAGCTGTTATAGATAAAGCGCCCGCTGTCCGTCAGAATGTCTTCACCGCGGATCTGGAGCTCCAGGTGCCCCTGATCATTATGCGAGTGTGTGCTCTTCTCTCCCCGCTCCAGCTGTACGGCCTGCAAGTGGAAATAGCTGTCCTCCGGTCCCCAGCCCGTGCGCATGACATATATTCCGGCAGGCTGATAGGCGTAATCTCGTTTCGCCGGCGCTTTGCCCTGTGCGCGGCCCGTTGCCATGTACAGGAAGTCCTCACGTCCTGTGTATTCGTACAGCTGGCGGAACCAGGCCCGCATCTCGTTCAGATCCAGCGGGTCAAAGCTCAGATTCATTCCTTCATACACCGATGTGTCGCTGCGGCGCGTCAGCAGATCGTTGCGGTCCGCGTCACCGATCATCGGCGTGGAGAAATCAGGTTTCACCAAGGACATGACGAATTCAGCCGCTTTTTCGATCACGGGAAACGCGTATTCCGGCACGGGCAGGCCGTTCTTCTCGCAGATCAGGATCGCCTGCCAGAAGCAGATCGCGGAAACCATGTGGTAGATCGGGGTGCGCTCCATATGGACTCCGTCCCCGTCAAACGAATACAGCACTTCCTGCATCACCCTCTGATAGCCGCTGAGCTGCCAGGTCTCGTGGCGTTTCAGCTCCGGGAAAAGCACGCCGCACTGCAGCAGCGCGGTCGCCTCCATCGTCAGCCAGTTGCTGGAACTGTAGTGGTTACTGTAATGCGTCATCAGGTATTCGGCCGAGTCCCAGATCAGATTCAGGAATGTCACCCAGTGCCCGGCGGTCCATTCCGGTGAATTACGGAACGCGACATAGCATGGCAGCCAGGTCGTATAGACGCGGATACCCGTTTCGATCCGCCGCCAGGCATGCCCCGGGAAGGGGTAGGATTTGTTCAGCGGATCCTCCATATACGGATCGGCCGGCCATTCGCGGGCAAAGCTCTCCATCTGCGCCAGGAATTCCCGCGTATATTTTTCATCACCGGTCATGACATACGCGCGGGCCAGCGGCTGCCAGTAAATATGGCGGAAAAGCGACCAGCTCCATTCGTTATCCCGGGATGTTTCCGTCGTGGGATTGAAATGCCAGTCGATCTCGCCGGGGAACTGGTACCCGTAGATAAAATGCCGCAGCGTCGCTTCGGCCTCCTCCAGCGTCCCGGGGTCGTCCAGCTTTTCCATGTCCGCACGTGTAAAGAGATACCGGGGAGCCGTCCTGGTGCGGAAATGCTCCGCCAGCGCCTCCAGGGCCTCGTCTTCGCGGCCTTCATGATACTTTCTGCCGGCCTCTTCCAGCCCGGGCGCACTCCAATCGACCCTTTCCAGTAATCTGGCGCGGGCTTCTTCTTCATAAATCCGGTCCGAGTTCATTCCGTTCCCTCCCGAATGAGTTTTATTCTTCATCAAAAGCAGCCGCCAGGATGCCGCCCTTGTCGACGTGCAGTGCGCCCGTCGGGCAGACCTGGAAGCAGTAGCCGCAGCCGATGCAGCTGTCCAGTTTACGGGCTTTTCCGTCCGCGATTTCGATGCCCTCGTTCCAGCAGACGTCATAGCAGCGTCCGCAGCCGATGCATTCATTCCGGTCGACCTGCGTTACGCGATACGCTTCGCCCAGGCGTGCCGTGCGGCGGGCCGCCACTTCTTTGGGCATGTTAAAGAGCTTCAGTGCGTCTCCGGTAAGTGACTGCATATCGGGATATCCGTGCGAATCCATCCACTCCTCCGTCCGGCGCATCAGGCGTTCGGCCGCTCCCAGTCCGCCGGAGCAGACGATGGATCCGAGCTGGACGCAGTTGCTGCCCGCCATCAGGATCTGCAGTGCCTGTTCATAGCTGAACACGCCGCCGCCCGCATACATCGGGATATTGATCCCTTTTGAGCGGGTTTCCGCAATCGTATAGCAGATGATCGGCGTCGCCTGCGTGCCGCCGTATCCGCTGCCAGGACGAGGCTCGGTGCGTTTCCAGTCCAGATCGAAGGAGAACGCTTTCCAGCGGGCAGTCGGCCCTACGCCATCGGCTCCGGCTGCCACGGCCTGGCGGATCGCGGTCAGCGGATCGCACCCTTCAACCGTCAGCTTCACCATCACCGGCAGCGTGGTATGCTGTTTAATCATTGCCGTGCAGCGATTCACGAGTTCATAATAATTGATCGTCCGGTCCTTCATCACGGCGACGCCCGGCGTATTAAAATGCAGTTCCAGCGCGTCTGCGCCCGCCCGGGTCAGCTCTTCGGTCTGCCGGATCCAGTCTTTCTCCCATTCGCCGCCTTTGACAATGTCGCCGTAGTGGCCGATGGAGGCCCAAAGCCGGATATCCGGATCCATTTCTCTTTTGATGCGGCGAATGGCTTCGCAGTATTCCTCCAGCGAGCCGATGGGATCCTTGATCCCCGTCCCGATCGCGTGGCTCTGCACCGTCGGCCGCCCCATGAAAATATCACTGGAATTGGGGCCGATATAGCTGCCGCCGCCCTTCCCGTGCCCGAAGTTGCGCACCACGATCGCGCCGGGCTTAATGGATGCGGTTTTAAGCACATTGTTCGGTCCCTGCGTCGCCGGACTGGAGGCGACGACAAAGGGGTTCTTCATATCGAATTCCTTCACATACAGATCTGCCATGGTAGTTCTCCTTTTTTATGATGAATGTCAGCCGAGCAGCTCATGAAGAGCTTTCGCGTCCAGCGCGAGCTGTTCTTCGGTATTATCTTTGACAAATTCCAGTTCGGCATAACGATCCTGCTCCGGGGAGACCGCGCCGAGGTAGTAGCGCCAGTCCGCGAGCCCGTCCGCGAGCGGTGCGCGCGCGCCGTCCGGCCAGTAATAGACATGCAGATTCAGCAGCCGGTCCCCCAGTTGTTTCAGGCCGTTGTAGCGTTCCTCCATGCTGAGGGCCACCGTCGGCTGCCAGAGGCAGTACAAATTGGGGTGATCCGTCTCCTCCAGAAAAGCAAACGCCGATTCGTTCGTGTCCGTGAGGGTGTTTTTATGCCACTCCAGCGCAACCTTTATGCCCTTGTCCGCCGCCATATCGCAGACAAGCCTCGCCTCACGGGCAGCCTTCAGGCGGAAGTCACGATCGGCTTCCGCCGAAGGTTTGTTGCCTGCCCAGATGCGGAGGTAAGGTGCATGGAGTGCTTCCGCCGACACCAGCGATGCCGCGAATGCCTCTCCCGGGGATTCCTGTGTGCACAATCTGAAATACGAGCCGTAGCCCGACACCTGCAGCCCGCAGGCGATCGTTTTCCGGTATAATTCGGCCGCGCCGGCCGCGTCGCCCGGCATCACATGAGCGTTTTCGCCCCAATCAATGCCCGAAAGTCCGCAGGATACAGCCAGCCGCAGGATTTCATCCGCTGATTTATCCCGAAATGTTACCGATACAAGTCCCGGTCTGATCATATTCTTCTCTCCTATGGAAAGAGGCCCGTAACAGCAGTACGGGCCCCTCGATAATGTAAAATTTTAGCCTTTCAGAGCGCCAACCAGCACGCCCTTGTCAAAATACTTCTGCAGGAACGGGTAAACGCAGAGGATCGGCACTGTCGCCACGATAATGATCGCGTACTTCAGCGTTTCCTCCACCGCACTCCATGTGGTGGACGCGGCGGTGTCTTCCAGTTCGCTGAACTGACCCATGATCAGGATCTCACGCAGGATCAGCTGAATGGGGAATTTGGTGCGGTCGGTCAAGTAGATCATGGCCGAGAACCAGCTGTTCCAGTGGCCGACACCATAATACAGGCCGATAACGGCAAGGATCGGTGCGGACAGCGGCAGAATCACCTGGACCAGAATACGCAGATCTCCGGCGCCGTCGATTTTGGCAGATTCTTCAAGATCATACGGGATCTGCTGGAAATATGTACGCATCATGATCATGTTGTAGGTTCCGATGGCTCCGGGCAAAAGCAGTGCCCACATCGTGTCGCGCAGTCCCAGAGCATCAACCAGCAGGTAGTTGGGAATCATACCACCGGAGAAGAACATCGTGATCGTAATAATGATCATGATATACTTTTTGAAGTACAGATTGCGGCGGCTGAGGACATATGCGCCCAGAATCGTCATAAACATATTGATCGCAGAGCCCAGCACCACATAAATAATGGTATTCATATAGGAGCGGAACAACATCGGGTGCCCGAACACCGCTTCATAGGCTTCTAGCGAATATCCGAGCGGCCAGAGCAGCGCTCCCTGATGCGCCATGATACGTGTGGGAATACTGAACGATGCCACCAGTACATGCCACAGCGGATACAACATGATAAAAGAGAGGAAGAGCATGAAGATCGTATTGATCACAGTAAAGATTTTTTCACCGCGTGTACGTTTAATCGCCATATCTCCACCCCCTTAGAACAGACTCGTTTCACTGAACTTACGGGCAAGCGCGTTGGCCGTCAGCAGCAAAGCAAGGTTAATGATGGTATCAAACAGGTTGATTGCCGTACTCAAACTGTATTTCATTCCCTTCAGACCGGTTTTATAGGTATAGGTGGAAATAACCTCCGAAACCTGCAGGGTCGCGTCGTTCTGAAGAAGGAAAACTTTTTCAAAGCCGATGCTCATCATGTCACCCATACGGAAGATAAGCTTGATAATGATCGTGGGTGCCATACAGGGGATCGTGATGAAGAGCGCCTGCGCGAACCGTCCGGCGCCGTCGATCTTGGCCGCCTCATACTGCGACTGATCGATGCCGTGGATCGCTGCGATGTACAAAATGGAGTTCCAGCCTATGCCCTTCCAGATGCCGGAACCGATGTAGACAGGCCGGAACCAGGAAGTCTGCATGAGAAGGTTCTTGCCCTCCCTGCCGGTAAAGAAGGAAATGATCGAATTGAACAGGCCCTTCGTCGCGCAGAACTGAACGATCATACCGCAAACAACAACTACAGAGATGAAATGAGGCATGTAGGTGATGGTCTGAACAGTGCGGCGGAACGGGGTGCTGCGGATTTCATTCAACAGCAGTGCAAAAATAATGGGTGCCGGGAATCCGAAGATAAAATCAAGCAGGGAAAGCAGGAAGGTGTTCTTGACCGTGATCACGAACCACCGGCCTGTTACGAACTGCTTAAAATATTTATACCAGGGAGTTGCCCACGGACTTCCCAGAATGCCATCAAGGAACTTATATTCTTTGAACGCCAGTGTTACACCGTACATGGGAACATACTTGAACAGGATGTAATACACCAGCATCGGAATCGCAAGCAAATAAATGGTGCGGTTGACCTTCAGGTCATGCGCCACCATCTGCCAATGCGTACGCTGTCCGGACGTTCTTGCTTTTTTGCTCATCAAACCGTCTCCTCTTAGTAAAGAAAGGGACAAGCAGGGTTGCTACTTGTCCCCTTCCACAGTTAAATCTTACTTACCGTTGTACTGATCCAGAACTTCCTGAGCAATGGACAGAGCGGTCTCAAGGTCCATATTGTAAACTTCGGTGCGGAAATTATCGAAGTCGTTCAGGTCACGATCGCCCATGATGAAGCGGGCAACCTGCTCATATACGTAGTTTTCGATCTCGGAATAGATCTCGGTACGGGTCTCGAGCTGTTCGGTCGTGTAGACCAGCTCAGGCATACGGTTGACAGGATCAAAGGACGCCCACAGCTTCAGAGCCGTCTGACGTACTTCCTCGATATGACGAAGCTTCTTGGTCAGCTCATCGGCATTCTCGTCAACAGGTTCGGGAGTTGCGATCTCGGGATTGTTGTCCTTGTAGATCGAAGCGGTCGCCAGAACGAAGTAACCCTGCGCATAGGCCGAAGGAGTCGCGGTACGGGAAGGCTCCCAACTCGTGCGAAGATCGACAACAGCGCCGTCGGCACCGATTTCATAATGATTGATACGGCCATCCGGATCAACATGATAGTTCTCGCCTTCGATACCGAAGTACATGGTTCTGTTGGCTTCCTCACTGTACAGGAAGTCCATAACCTGGGCCAGACGATACTTGTCCGGAGCCTGGGTGGTCATATACCAGCCGCCATAAAGCGTATGTACATTGTCGCGATGTCCCATCTTGGGAGTCTCACCCTTGTTGAGGGTAGGAACAGGAGCGCCTTCGTACTCGACAGGAGAATTCACATCCTCGGTAACGATCGCGTTCCAGGGGTTACGCAGGTTGCCGCCTGCAGCTCCGACATAGGAGAATACCTGGCCGGCAGCAACTTTGGCGGTAATGATCTTGGTATCGCTGGTCAGCCAGTCGGGATCCAGGATGCCATCCTCATACCAGCTGTGCATCAGGGTCAGATAATCCTTGAACTCATCCTGAACAGCGCCGTACTTGGCGGTGCCGCCGTCATTGTACTCAAAGTAGGTCATACCCCACGCGGCAATGAAAGGAACGTTGGAGTTCATCCATTTTGCATCACGGGGACTGAAGGGGATAATGTCGGGATACGCAGCCTTAACGGCACGGAGAGTGGCATCCCACTCATCAATGGTGGTCGGCACGGGCAGACCCAGAGCATCCAGGATGTCCTTGCGGACGACCAGACCGTTGGAGTTCAGGTCCTCGGCAACGATACGCAGATGAGGAACTTCCAGATACTCGCCGGTGGACAGGCGAACCAGCTGCTCAAACTGCGGGAATGCCGCGTAGAAAGCAAGCATATTGGGCATATAGCCTTCGTCCATATAGGTGTTCAGGGCCTCGATGATACCATCTTTGTACGCCTGTACATCATAGCCGGGGTAGTTGCCGAACTTGCCGTCGATCACATCGGTCCACTTCTTGGAAGAAATCAGCAGGCCGAACTTTTCTGCAGCCGCTTCGGTCGGGATGTTGGAGAATTCCCACACCACATTCAGACGCTCGGCAAGCCATTTGTACCACGGAATATCGGCATAGTCTTCAACCAGGCCAACAAACTTCGCGTTCATATCATTGAACACGGAGACATGCAGCGTTTCCTCAAAGGGAAGCGCAGGAATCGTGCTTTCGGGCTCGCTGGATTCCGCAGGTGTGGAAGCCTCGGCCTTGGATTCCGTCTTAGACTGCTCAGCCTTGGAAGACTCGGCAGGCTTGGAAGACTCAGCCTTGCTGTTGCCGCCGTTGCCGGTGCAGCCGGCAAGAACGCCAAGCACCATAACAAAGGCCATCAGCATCGCTAAAACCTTTTTCATATTTGTACCTCCTGTAATTTTGCCCATTGGGCAAACTATAATACAGGTATATTTTAACAAAAAAACGCCTGTTTGTCAACCTTTTTTGTCATTTTGCAAAACAAGCTGCCGATATAAATCTGACGCGGTTTCTCCAGCGGTGCATCCCCCCCTTTCCGTGGCCTCTTTCCAAATACTCGTTGACTTTTTCTTTTGTCTGCTTTACAATAAAAACCGGTGCAGGAAGCCTTTCTGCGCCGGATTATCCTCTAAAAGGAGCTTTAAAATGAAACTTTTCCCACGTCTGTTTGTCATATTGGCGCTTCTCTGCCTGTTGGCAGGCTGCTCTTCTTCCGGCCGGAAGCCGGAATCGTCCGTAACATCGGCGGAATCTGCGGTTTCCGTGGAGTCTTCCGTTCCTGAAGAGCCTTCTAAGCCAGAGGAGCCTTCCGTTCCTGAAGAATCTTCTAAGCCCGAAGAGTCTTCCGTCCCCGAGGAGTCTTCTAAGCCTGAAGAATCTTCCGTCCCCGAGGAGTCTTCTAAGCCTGAAGAATCTTCCGTCCCCGAGGAGTCCTCCGAGCCCGAGCCCCCGTTCACCATCACCACTGAAGATCTGGAGAAAGAGATCCTCTGGATCCGCGAGCATTACAATCATCCCGACGACGCCGATCGTCAGATCCTGCGGAGGGAAGGCGCCGGCGACTGGGAATATGAGCGGGATTACCGCTTCCATGACGGTCTGCTTATCTTTGCCTTCGTTCACAAGCCCGGCGACGAACACCGCCTGTATTATAAAGACGGTCACCTGATCCGGTACATCGATGAGAATCATACCGTCTACGATTTCGGAGCCCTGGAACCTTTTGAGGACTGGTCTGAAAGAGTCCTCGCCGATACGGCCGGTATCGATCTGTCCCTCGAAGGGACTCTCTCCTCCTGGCTCGGCAACTGGTATCAGGGAAACGGCAACGGCGAGTATCTGGAAGTCCTTGAAGCCACCGAGGAATACGTCAGGCTGATCTATCACGGCTGGACTGCGTCCGGTAACCAGATGTTTGCTTCTGAATACACGCTCGGCTATGAAAATGCGCAGAAAACCGTCGCCGCCGAAGCGCCGGAAGTCGAGAAAATGTCCGGCTACCGTTATCTTTTCACTCTGAAAGGCGACCGGATCACCATGTCGTCCCGCTATCCCGATCGGGATTATTATCTCGAAGAAAAAGATTGATACACCAAAAAGCGGGAGGAGCCCCGCCCCCTCTCCGACCAATAAAAGCCCGCGTCCCCTCTCCCGGCTCAAGTTTCGCTTTGCGAAAAAGCCGTCCCGAAAGAGGTGCGCGGGCTTTTTAGGCCTCATCTGGCACAGATGTAAGTTAAAACAATGCATGTGGCAATGATGATTGCCAGCAGAATCACTTCTTCACGGATACGTTTTGCCATGAGGCCAACACATTCCCGCATGAATGCATTCGGCCAGAACCACCATTTCGTTTTGCTGCCGATGCCCTCGGCCGTTAAGCCTTCCTCGGCCGCCAGCAGCCCGCTGCGGAAGACATGGTAATTAGTGGTGGAAAAAGCCACCTTCGCGTCCGGATTGGCCGTGTCGATCAGTTTTTTGGAGAAAGCCATGTTCTCGCGGGTGTTGGTGGACCGGTCTTCCCTCAGGATCGCGTGCTCCGGTATCCCCTGGCCGATCAGGTATCTGGCCATGGCCTCCGCCTCCGGCATGGGTTCGTCATCCCCCTGTCCTCCCGACGGGATAATGACGGCCTCCTGCCCGGAGGCTTCTTTCTGGTCTTTCCAGAATTGTACCGCCCGGTCGCACCGTCCCTTAAGCAGCGGAGGCAGGGTGCCGTCGTTCCGGAAGCCGCAGCCCAGAATAATGATATAATCTTTATTAAACGGAATCCTTTGTTTGGTCGCTCTCAGCCCGCAGATGACAGATCCCGCAAGCATGCACTCGAAATAGACATAAATACTGGCGTATATATTTTCTATTGTTATCTCAGTCCTGTATTCCTCGAAACTCCCCTGAAAACCTTTCTGCAGGAGGACAAAAGGAAAGGCAAGACCGCCGATCAGCAGGAACGGAATAACCAGCCCCAGGATATTGGCAGGCTGTGCCTTTTCATGCCTCAGCAGTTCAATATTGCTGATGATCATGGCGGCGGAAAAGATGAGCATCGGAACCGTCAGCAGCGCCATACACGACTGCGCCGTGCCGGACACCGAACTGAAGGCCGATAAGAGACTGTTGTTAAACGGATCGACCAGGTTCATGACACCCGCATGCAGCACGCTGATGGCCGACACTCCGGTGTAAATCACCATGCCGGCCGCGAAAATGGACGAATATGAATACAGCTTGTTTCCACCGGCTTTAATAAAATATATCAGGAAAAAGCTGCAGACCGCGAAGAGGTATATTCCGATGGAAATAAAAAGCCACGATGCGCCTCCGAATTCCACACCGTTGCTGAGAATAACCCCGTTCCGGTTGACCCGGACAAAAGTGACCATCTGCCGCGACCCCTCGGGGTTCTCCCGGTTGGTGATATACACTTCTGTCTCACCCGGCCCGATCGCTTTAATCCGCAGCATGATATAACCTCTGCGGATCTTAACGGCCTCCACCTGTGCGACGCCTTCTTCACCTATTTCGAAGGCCATGGATTCGGGAGGCTCATGCCAGCCTTTGCGCGGCTCATATTCCAGATTGATCTCTGTCACAATCACCGTACCCTTATTGGTCAGAAAAAAAACCGAGCCTATGATCAAAAGCAGCAGCGTCGCTATGCCGATCTGTATCGAAACTTTTTTCAAATCAACTCTCCCCGTTCGATGATGTGCGGTGTCCGTCTGCGGTTATTTTTTCAAATAAGTGGCCGATACCGGAAATTCGAAATATGTATCCGGATACGGTTCGTTCTGCAGGGTGAAATGCCACCACTCGCAGTCAAGCGGCATAAAACCGTTCCGAACCATGGTTCTCTGCAGGGTCATACGGTTATTGAGCTGCTCCTTGGTAATTCCCATGTAATCCGGATGGGAGATTTCACTGAACAGGTCAAAGGGGCTGCCCATGTCCAGTTCTTTTCCCGTCTTCATGTCCAGAAGGGTCAGATCCACGGTGCTGCCGCGGCTGTGGCTGGACTGCTTGGCAATATAGCCCCTGGCAAAAAGCTCCTGTTTCTGCAGGTCCGGATAGAAATAGGGTTTCATGCGGATGTCCTGATCCTCGATTCCCCAGAGCACGAAATGTCTGACGGCACGCGCCGGCCGGTAGGCGTCAAAAACCTTCAGCCGGTAGCCCTGTACCATCATCTCCATGCTGACGGCCTTAAGCGCTCTTGCCGCCTCCACCGTCAGAATGGCGCAGGGGTCCTCGTATCCGTCGATGCGTTCCCCGATAAAATTATAAGAAGAATGATATCGGATCTCCTGAATAATACCGGGCACATAGTCCGCCAGCAGAACGAATCCCGAAGGATCCATCGTAAGGTCCTTTTTATAATCGACTCTCATCGTCTCGTTTTCCTTCCGTAATAGTACCGTTCATGAAGCACCGTGTTAAAGCGGTAGAAAATCCGCGTAAACGGCTCCGCGCAGATAATAATGATCACGATAAAAACCAGCATCAGCGGGATAAACCGTTTGAACATCACGCGCATGACATCCGTGAGGGTCTGCCGGTCCTCTTATCATACAGTGTGAAAACGGATTCGTTCCAGGAACCTAAGCAGGCCCTCCGCGCAGGGTTCGGAAGCCAGAGCGCCGATGTCGCCAAGTCTTACCAGCTTGTTCGCTCCGTGATAGTCGCTCCCGGCGGTCACATACAGGCCGAACTGTTCGGCAAAGCCCAGCACTTCCTGGCGGATGCGCGCGGTAAAGCCCGAATAATACCCTTCCAGGCCCTCCAGGCCAAAGGAGGTCAGACGGCGCAGACGTTTTTCCATCGCCTCTCCCAGGATCAGCTGGTCGCCGTCCCCGTAGGTGGGATGTGCCAGCACTGGGATGCCGCCGCCTTTCAGAATGCAGCGGATGGCTTCCTCCGGCCGGACATATTCGCCGTCATAATGTATATGGTTAAGGATCTCGCGGATGGCCTGATCCTTGCTCTCGGCATAGCCCAGCCGGGTCAGCAGATTCCCGATATGAGGTTTGCCCGGATTATCCTCCTTAAGCAGGCGCTCTCGCTCTTCCTCCGGGAGTACGATCCCGAATTCCTGCCGCAGATGTTCGATCCGCCCCATCAGCTTTTCCATGCGGAAACGGTGCCCTGTTTCGATCAATTCGAGCATCGGCGCCGAGTCCGGATCAAAGCCGTACCCGAGGATATGGTACTTACCTTCTTCGTCCCGGCAGGAAAACTCGGCTCCGGTCACAAAAAACGGATCCCCGCCGCCCAAAAGCGGAGGAATGATCCGCGCGGCTTTGACCGCATCATGATCCGTCACCGAAAAAAGCCGGATCCCCTCTTCTCTGACCCGCTCCAGAATCGCTTCCGGGCTGTCGGTCCCGTCCGAGACCGTAGTGTGCATATGCAGATCGATTTTGGGTAGATCTTCCATGGTCTGATGATTCATTATTCCGGAGCTCCTTTGCGTCCGGGCGCAGGTGCTGTGAGAATTTTGCGCATGGTAAAGACGTTCCAGCCGTCTTTGTATTCATACTCAACTTCATCCATGACCTGCTTGGTCATAAAAATGCCCAGACCGCCGATCCTGCGCTGCTCTGCCGAGAGCGTCACGTCCGGATCTTCTTTGGCGAGCGGATCATACGGAATGCCGCGGTCCATAAAGGTGATCGACGCGACGGCCGGATCGCCCGCTACCGTCACACGGATCACGGCCGTGCCCGTCCCGGGCTCGTAGGCATAGCTCGCGATATTGACATAGATCTCCTCCACCGCAAGCGCGATCTGCATCTGTATTTTGATGGGACAATCCGCCGCTTCCAGACGCTTGTCAACAAAAGCCTGCACCTCGAACAGATTTTCGGTCAGCGCGTTGATCTCCAGCTCGTCATATGCTTTGCAGGCGGGCGCCTGCTCCTGTGCGAGCCGGTCATTGCCGGCATTTGTGCCCGGATCGGACGGTGTTGCCGCGGCCGCAGTGACATCATGAATATCCTTGTGTTTTAACCGATTAAGTGTCAATCTGACCGCCCCCTTTCCGCAAAAGATGATCAGGAATTCTGTACTTCTCCGCTAAGCTTGAATAGCACGACCGCCGTGACGATCGCGGCAATGATCGCGACGACTCCCAGCGCTGTGAACAGCAGTGCCAGTATATTGGAAATCCTGGAGCCATAGGTCACCGCTATGGCATATGCCAGAACCGCCAGTGCAATCGAAATGCCGAAGTTGAGGACTCTCAGCGTGCCGATGGTGCCTGCCCGCGGCGAATTGAGGTCCTCGGCGATGGTTTTCAGGACGCCCAGCAGAACAAACATATAGACGGCTGAAATCACGGAGAGAATCGAGATGACTATGGGAGAAATCAACAGCTCAGGCAGGAAGAGATCCCGGACCCAGGTAAATCCTGTCATAAACGCCATTGCAAGCGGTACCCACTTCATGTAGGGCCTGTCGGAGATATAGTCTCCCAGCTGATCAAATGCCAGATAAAACAGTATCCATCCGATAAAGTCCGGTGTCAGTTCCAATTTCGCTCCATTCAATGTAATATTGATCGAAACGAGGATGAACAAAAAGCCGATCGCGATATTGGATAACCCTTTTTTAAGATTCATCTTACTTATGTGTTCCTTTCAGAATGTCCGGTCTGTCCTCAGCCCTTGTATTCCAGACAAAGCATAGTCAGATCATCGAATTGCTCCGCGTCTTGGACAAAGCCGTCCACCGCGGCACGGACATTTTTCAGCGCCGTCTCGGGAGGACCTTCCGGATCCCGGTTCAGCGCCGCGAGCATACGGTCCGTGCCAAACATCCGCCCGTCCGAGGCTGTCGCTTCCGGCACGCCATCCGTGTACAGGAAGAGCCTTGATCCGGGCTCCAGATGCATTTCATACTCCTGGTAAGTAACGCTGTCCATCCCGCCGATCACAAATCCGTGTCGGTCCATGAACAGTTCATAACTGCCATCGGGATCTTTGACAGCGGGATATTCATGCCCGGCATTGGCTGCCGTAAGCTTCCCGGTAGAAATCTCCAGGATCCCGAGCCAGACAGTGACAAACATCTCCGCCGTATTGCGGACGCAGATTATGTCGTTGACTTCGGCCAGAATCTCGTGCGGCGTCTTGCCTAGCTGTGTGCGGTCGCTGATCAGAATGTTCGTGACCATCATGAAGAGCGCCGCCGGAATGCCTTTGCCGGACACATCACCGATGATGATCGCCAGGTGGTCATCGTCGATCAGGAAGAAATTGTAGAAATCGCCTCCGACCGCGCGGGCCGGCGTCATCGCCGCGTAAATATCAAATTCGCTTCTGTCCGGAAATGCCGGGAATTCGTTCGGAATGGAATTCTCCTGAATCGTATTGGCAAGAGAAAGCTCCGTATCGATACGCCCCTTCTCCGCCGTCGCCCGCATCAGCTCTTCGATATGATTCACCATATCCGTCTCCATCGTATCGATGGAAACAGCCAGATTGCCGATCTCCGCAAACCGGCTGATGCGCCCGAGAGGTTCGCCCTTGGTATTCTCCTTCGCGAAACGGGTGGCTTCGTCGGATACGCGCACGATGGGCATGGCATACCGCGACCGGAAATAAAAGGCAAAGAGCATGGAGGCCAGCAGGGCCACCATGAAAGTCGAAACAGCGATCGTGAGCAGATACGGCCGTCTCGCGTCGCGAAGCTCCCGGATCGGGCGCTGGATGCACAGGAGACCGGCTACATCGCCGGCGGTATCTTTGACCGGGACGATGGTCGTGATATGCGGATGGATGTTCCCCGTCGTATTTGTGCTGTAAATAGTCTCGTACAGCGCGCCCTCTTCATAGATCGCTTTGTATTTCCGCCGGTATTCCTCATCGGATGTCGCACGCTTATATCCGAGCTCCCATTCCGTATATGAGGTATTATCCACGGAATTATTCACGTGATTAAAGATCGAAGTGAAACTGCCGTAATCACTTCTGTCGACCATGATCACATAGATGATCGAAACACTGATCTTTTTACAGTAATTCTCCAGAAACCGTCTGGTACGGAGGTACTCCTCGCTCTCCCCGCCCTCCAGGTAAGCCTCCAGGTGATCCCCGTTGATCAGGGTCGTCGCCGTGTCCGCGATATGATAGGTGGTCGTGGAGTATTCTTTTTTGAAGGCTTCCGTAAAGCTCGCCAGACTGATGGCGCTGGTAAGGACTCCCAAGACACACAGAATCATCACGATCGCGCCGATGATATTCGCAGCCATGCTGGAACGCATTCTGGCGATGAAGCCGGGCTTCTTGTCTTGCATCTGCAGAGGTTGCTCCTTTCTGCGGGAATGAGCCTGTCTTATTCGATCGTCAGGATCTCCGTAAAGCCGGTTACTTCCAGGATCTCCATAATGCTCTCATTGACATGAACGACCTTCATCTCGCCCTGCTCGGACATCTGTTTCTGGGTCGCAAGCAGTACTCTCAGGCCGGCGGAAGAGATATATTCCAGTTTCTCAAAATCCAGCGTCAGCTGCGTGACGCCCTCCAGCGACTCCTTGAGCGCCTCTTCCAGTTCGGGTGCGGTAACCGTGTCCAGACGGCCTTCCAGTTCAAAAACCATCGTTTCGTTCTCGGCAACTTTGTTGATATTCAGCATTTCAGTCCATCCTTTCATAAAAGTATGCTTCATTCTGCCCCTGCCGGATAACAGGATCCTCCGGATCCGTCTCCGAATGGGGCGGATATTTTTCTTTTGCCATATTATAACAGAAGAAAAGAATATTGACAAGAGAAAAGCGGCCGGAAATGTCTTTTCCGACCGCAAAACCCGCAAAAAACCGGGATGTCCGGGCTCCGGGAATCAGGCTTTCATGAACTTGCGCTGTGTCGCGAGCTTCCATTTGCCCGAACGGTAACGCAGGAAGACAAGGGTCGTGCGGATGACCTGATCGCAGACCATGGCAACCCAGGCGCCCTCCACGCCCCAGTGGAATACTTTGATCAGCAGGAGCGCCACGCCGGGACGCACCAGCAACACCGTGATAAAGGTAATGATCGCCGTAGCTTTGGTGTCGCCGGCTCCGCGCAGTCCTCCGGCAATGATGAACTGCGAGGACTGGAACGGCTGCGTGAAAGCGATCAGCTTCAGAATGGTCGCCCCCGTGTTGACAATGGCAGGATCATCATTATAGAGGCTCACGATCCACCCGCCGAAGAAGAAAAAGGTGACGCCTATCCCGATCGCGACAAGGAATCCGATCCGGCGCGACCGGCTGCAGTAGGCCTGCGCCATGTCCGGGCGCCTCTTGCCCAGACTCTGCCCGACCAGGGACGTCGCCGATACGGCAAACGCCTGCCCGCTCATGAAGGATAACGCCTGGATGTTCATGCAGACCTGATGTGTGGCATATGCCACGGTGCCGAGCGAGGCGACGGTTTTGGAATAGATGATCATCCCGGCCCGCATGACCAGCTGCTCGATCATGGAAGGGATACCGATCGCGGCGATCTTTTTCATCTCGCCGAAATCGGGGACAAAGCTGTCCCTGAACCTCAGGTGCAGATACCGCTTCCCCCTCATCAGATAGAAGAGCGCGTAGGCGAAGGCGACGAACTGGCCGATGATCGTGGCCAGGGACGCGCCAGCGACCCCGAGCGCGGGAAAGCCGAAATGTCCGTAGATCAGGACATAGTTCAGGATGACATTTACCACATTGGCGGTCAGGTTGTAGATCATAGCGGTGCGCGAGTCCCCGACGCCCCGGAGTACCGCCGTAAACGTCGTCGTCAGCGCCATAAAGACAAACCCG
This sequence comes from Bacillota bacterium, assembly GCA_017442535.1. Taxonomy (GTDB): domain Bacteria; phylum Bacillota; class Clostridia; order Lachnospirales; family Bianqueaceae; genus RUG12817. The sequence continues at coordinate 88,026 of JAFRZL010000027.1, forward strand.
ATCATCTGGATCCGCAGGTAAGTGACCGCGCCTTCCAGGGTTTCGGCATCGCTTGCCCCCATAAAGACGATCATGGGCTTTGCGAAAACATAGCCCAGCACCGATGAAAGAGTGGAGAGCGCCAGCGTCATCACCAGCGCCTGGCGCATGATTTTGTTGGCTTTCTCCTGCTCCCCCGCCCCGCGGTAGCGTGCCACCATGGCCGTCGCACCGACATTCAGTGCGATAAAGAGGGTCATCAGCAGGAATTTGGGCTGTGTCGTCAGTCCGACAGCGGTGAGCGCCCAGGGGCCAAGCTGACCCACCATCATCAGGTCCATCATGGAAGCGAGCTGTGTCAGCATCAGCTCCATAAATGAAGGCAGCGCGATCCGCAGGATATCCGTGTACAGCGCGCGGTTGGCGACGCCTTCCGGAATCGTATTGCTGACCTTTTCATGCAGCCCGTAATCATTCTGATCGTCTCCGAACGGCAGACTGTCAAGCGTCGTCCGGATCATCCGGTTTTTACCGACCTCCGGCAAATCTCTCGCCTCCCTTTCCCGCATTCTATCTAAGAAACGCGCTCTGACAGCTTATCAGAGCGCGTTTCCGGAAAATGTGACCCCCCTCAGCTCTCCTTGTATATTATCTATTAAACCGAGGGTTAATTACAGCTTGACCAGTGTATCGACCTTGACGGGCAGGCCGGAAGCAATGGACTTGTTGGCAGCAATGCCGGTAAGGATGGAGTTGCAGCCTTCCACATAGCCGGCAGCTCTGTGGAACGGATCGTACGGAGGATTGTCGGAGAAGATGTCATTCAGCATGACATTGTCGCCGCCGCCGTGGCCGCCCTTGCCCATGACCACGTCAACCTTATAGGGCTCCGCGAACAGGGGATAAACCATGATGTCAGCTCTGCGGACCGCACCTTCATTATTGCGGTCGCCGCCGGCGTTGATGTAGGAACGCTCAACCTGCTTGTACTCGATACGGCCCTTGGAGCCGGTAAAGGTAACGATGAAGCCTTCCCACGGGCAGTAAGTATTCAGGCTGTAGGACATCTGAGCGCCGCTCTTGTACTCGACCAGAACGCTCATAGTATCCTCGATGCTGATGTCATCGCCGAATACGCTGCGGTCACGCAGATAACCGCTGTCGCCCTCTGCATTGTAGTACAGGCCTTCCATGCGGCCGCCATCCTTCAGGGTGATGGCAAAGGGATCGCCCTCAGCAGCGGGGGCATCGGTGGAACGATAGTAGAAATTGGTAACGCCGCGGCGTTCCGCATTCTCTTTGCCGTAGAAATTGCGCTTGCCAAACGCGAATACGGTCTCGGGAGCGGTTCCCAGCCAGAAATTCACCAGATCAAAGTGGTGAGTGGACTTGTGAACCAGCAGGCCGCCGGAATTGGTCTTGTTGCGGTGCCAGCGGCGATAGTAGTCAGCGCCGTGCTGGGTGTTGAGCAGCCACTCGAAGTGAACGCTGTAGACCTCGCCGATCACGCCGTTCATGATCAGCTCGCGGACCTTGGTATTGGTCGGCGCATAGCGGTAGTTGAAAGTGACGCGAAGGTTGCGGCCGGTACGCTTCTGCGCGTCCACAATGGCCTGAGCCTTTTTCTCGTCAACAGTAAGGGGCTTCTCAGTGATAACATCGCAGCCAAGCTCCATGGCGCGAATGATGTACTGATGGTGAGTGCGGTCGATGGAAGTAACAATGACCACATCGGGCTTGGTCTCCTCGATCATCTTATCAAACTCGGTGTAGATATAGGTGGGAACCTCATGATAACCGTACTGCTCCTGGATTACCTTATTGGTGTAATCCATACGGGTCTGGCTCAGATCGCAGAAGCCTACCAGTTCGGAAGTATCCTTATAAGTCGTGCAAATCGCCTCATAATACATTCTGGCACGGCCGCCGGTTCCAACTTGCGCATAACGCTTTTTTGCCATGTTCCTGTTCTCCTTTGCATTAATCCTTTTCTGCGGACGGATTCTTCCGCAGTTTACGGATTCAGTTTAACGGAAACCCCTGTCTTTGTCAACAAGTGATCGTCATTTTTCAGCAATAATAGTTGAAAAAGAAGAAAAAACGCAAGAATTGTAGAATGACTCAACAATTCTTGCGGAATTCGTTTAGCGTAATGAAGTTTGCTTTCAGGCTCTGGGCGCCCTGTGCCGCACCATCGCCATGCCGGCGACGAGCAGCAGCGGAAAGATGACCGCCGCGAGCAATCCTTTGTGCAGTTCATCGCCGCAGGCGGACGAAATCATGCCGACCAGTGTCGGCCCGCCCGAGCACCCCAGATCGCCCGCCAGCGCGAGCAGCGCGAAGAGCGCCGTCCCGCCCCTCGGCATCTGTGCTGAGGCCAGGCTGAAAACGCCGGGCCACATGATCCCGACCGATAATCCACACAATCCACAGCCTGCCAGCGCAAGGACCGGGCCCGGTGCGAGCGAGGCGAGCGGGTAGGAGCATGCGCAGAGCACACCGCAGACCAGGATCGCTTTGGTCAGATCCGTCCCGGAGCCGAACCTGGCATACCATACTCTGGACAGCCCCATCAGGATCGAAAAGACACAGGGGCCCGCAAGGTCGCCCATGGCCTTGCTGATGCCGAGGCCTTTCTCCGCAAATGCGGAGGCCCACTGGCTCATGGCCTGTTCGGAGGCGCCCGCGGTGACCATCAGCAGCACAAAGATCCAGAAAAAGCCGTTTCTCCCGAGCTCTGCCACCGTCATGCCCCGGTTTTCTTCCGTCAGGCGCCCGATCGGTACTTTCGCGTAGAAAAAAGCGTTAGCGAGCGGCAGAACAGCCCAGAAAACAGGCAGCAGCCTCCAGTTCGCCTTGCCCGCGAAGGCCAGGAATCCGGTCGATATCAGGATGACGCCCACCGTTCCCCAGCAGTAAAAGGAGTGCAGCAGGCTCATGACGGAGGCTTTGTTTTCGGTCGGGCAGGCTTCCACGATCGGACTGACCAGCACCTCGATCAGGCCGCCGCCGACCGCGTACAGGAATACCGAGATCATCAGGCCGGCATAGGGGTCCGGCAGCAGTTCAGGCCATACGGACAGGCCGATCAGGCCGGCTGCCGCCAGGAAATGGGCCGCCACGATGCAGCGCCGGTAGCCGATCCGGTCCACATAGCGTGCGGAGAGCAGGTCCACCAGCAGCTGGATCGCGAAATTCACGGTCACCAGCAAGGTGATCCCGGACAGCGGGATCCCGTACCGGTCCTGCAGGATCAGAAAGAGCAGCGGCGCCAGGTTGTTCACGATCGCCTGTGTAATATAGCCGAAATAACTGGCCGTCAGGGTATGACGATAAGTAAGCGCTCCGGAACGTCTGCTCATACGCTTTCATGCTCCAGCCATTTTCCCTGCCGGATCCTCGCGATAAAGAAGATTCCGCGGAACACCCAGTCCATCAGCATGGCCGCCCAGACACCGTAGATGCCCCAGCCCAGGAAACTGCCGAGCAGGAAGCTGAGCAGCACACGGCAAAGCCACATGGACAAGATGGAGATCACCATGGTGAATTTGACGTCCCCGGCGGCCCTGAGCGCATTGGGGATCGAGAAGGATGGCGCCCATATCGTGATGGCGCCAAGGCCGTACATGATCATCAGGTTTTTGGCGATCGCCGCGGTTTCGTTCTGCAGGCCGTAGAGCCTGACGATCACATTCAGGCCCAGGAAAATCAGCGCGTTCAGGGCCAGATGCGACAGATAGATCCATTTCAGCAGTTTCCAGGTGTAGGCCCGGGCCTCCTCCGGCCGTCCGGCTCCGATGCACTGGCCGACCACCGTCAGCATTGCGAGTCCGATGCCGACGCCGGGGATGATCTGCACCGCCGCTACGCTGAAGCCGACGGCATTCGCGGCAATCGCGGCTGTGCCGAAGCCCGCCACCTGCGCGGCAATCAGGATCTTTCCGACCTGGAACATGCCGTTTTCAAGCCCGGTCGGGACGCCGATGTGCAGCACGTGCCGGATAAAAGACCACTTAGGTTTCAGCGCGTATGTGCGGACACAGACCGGGTTTTTAGGATTCCTGAGCAGGATCAGTACGATCGCGGCCGCGGTGGCACGTGCAATCAGTGACGCGATGGCGGCACCCGCCACCCCCATTTGAAAGCCGAAAATCAGCACGGCATTGAGCGTGATATTCACCACATTCATAACCAGCGATGTATACATGGTCACTTTGGAATTGCCCATGGACCGGAAGATCCCGGCACCGCTGTTGTACAGTCCAAGGAACGGGTAGGAAAGCGCGGAAATGTAAAAATACGTCTGCGCGTTTTCCATGACCTGCGGATCCAGATCCCTGTAGAGGAACGCAAGGATCGAATGATTGAAGACGATGGACAGTGCGGCAATCAGGGTGGACAGTGTCACGATGGCAAGGAAAACCTGCCGCGCTGCTTCCTCCGCATTATGCGGCTCCCGTTTGCCGATATACTGCGCCACCACAACGGAGCCCCCCGTAGCGAGCGCGATAAAAATCGTTGTAAACAGGTTGTTGATGGTATCCACGAGCGAAATGCCCGAGACGGCAACCTCTCCCACGTTGGAGACCATCATCGTATCCGCCATTCCGACGGTAATGGCAAGCAGCTGCTCAATGACCAGCGGAATGATCAGGCTGATCAGCTGCTTCTGGGAAAAAAGCGGAGGCTCCGCCGTACTGATCTGCCGTTCCGGCGGCGCCTCCCGTAATTGACTGAATCGTTTCATATATTCATTGGACCCCCGTACAGATTATTCAATCGTAACTGTCCCGTCAAACCCGATCATGCCGATATATGTCTTTCCGGCATTCATGCGAAGCGGATCGCCATCCGCATTATAGACAAAGAGCTTCTCATAAGGGCTTGCTTTGCTCCAGGTGATCTCTTCGACCGTACCATTGGTTACATAGTAGCCCGTGCCCCCCTTGGTGTCCACTACGCGGAGGCCTTTTTTGTCATAGGACTGCGCGGACTGCAGAATCAGGAGATTGGTAAAGGCAAGCTGCTCGCCGGTCGCCTGGTCGATCTGCTTTCTGCCGCTATGCTGCTTATAGTAGAGGGAGTCCTCTTCGTTATAAGTGAAGGTTGAATAGTAAGCCTTGGAATACTTTAAGTCAACCATCGTGGCGGGGACGTCCGTGGTGGAAAGCACCAGATCCGGGTGGCGGAAGTTAAAATATGGTTCCTTGAAATCTTCCTTAGAATTGATCCGGAAACCGTATGACTTCATGGAAGAAGGCACGTTTGAACCGATAAAATACATCGTGTGTTCCAACGCGTAGGTTTTAAGCCTCTCCTGATCGCGGCGGAAGAGGTTTTTATCGGAATAGGTGCCATTAAACCTAGCTATGCCAAGGGTTTTAATCGCTTTTAATCCATCTGAAGATCCTCCTACACATACATATACAGCGTCAAATCCCGCCGCAAACTCGACATAATACGGTCTGGCACTGCGGATCGAGCAGACATTCGGAATCTGGGTTTGATCCGCATAGATCGCCATGAATCGGGTGATACCGTGCTCGGCCAGGCACTCCAGGATAATATCCGCGCAAGCGATACCATACTGCGGAAGTGAAGCCAAATGGTTATTGACCATGATTGCGACCGGGCGTTTGCCGGCGCCTGCTTTGGACATCGTGTACAGGCCCGTCAGGGTGTTCAGATAGCCTTCCGGGATAGGAAGCATGGAATCGTCCTCAGGATCAAGCTCCGGGACGGATTCCTCTTCGGAGCTCTCTTCTTCAGAGCTCTCTTCTTCAGAGGATTCTTCGGCGACGGATTCCTGCACAGAAATCTCTTTAACGGGGACGGAGGATTCTTCTATAACCTGGCTCTCCTCGATGGATTCCGTGCTCTCCTCCTGTGGGGTCTTCTTTTTGCACGCGCTAAAGAGCTGTGTGCCTGCGAGGACGATGACCAGGACGAGGACGATTAATCGTTTCCCTTTCATTTGGATCCTTCCTTTCCTGATTGAGTTTTGGCCGCGAAGAGCGCCAGTTTGCAGTACATATCTTCCAGAATCAGGCGGCTGTCCACCCGGCGGTATACCCGGATGGTCCGGGACGGATCGGGCGCGGGCCCGTATGTCATATCGGGCAGAATGCGGGGGGCCGGGATCCGGTCGTATTCAAAACGATGTTCGTAAAGGATCAGGCCGGGGGCAGGGCTGTCGCCGAGCACCCAGGTTTCACCGGTGCGGAAGGCGCTCCGGCGGGCGGCTTCTGTCAGCGAGCAGGCCACGAGCTGGTCAAAGAGGTAGCGGCCGATTTCGCCGCAGGGACGGACACGGTATTCAAGTTCGGCCATGGAGACCGGCATCATTTCATAGACGTTCTTGGGGACCTGCCAGAGGTCGATTCCCGAGGCCATCACGACATTGACCGCGTTCACATCGTTGCCCAGGTTGAATTCGGGGGCTCCTGCTGGATAACGGCCTCCGCCGATCCAGATGGCGGTGAGGCGGCCTGCGATCCGGGGCTCCAGCAAATAGGCTGACGCGAGATCCGTCAGCGGTCCCAGAAAAGTGACATACAGGGGACGGGGATCGTCCTTCATTGCTTCGCGGATGATGGTCCGGGCGCCCTCGCTGTCCACCGGCGTCTCTTCGTTAGGCAGCGCATGCGGCGCGCCATGGACCACGACGCCCTCGGGATCCATTCCCAGTTTGCCGAATATGCGGATCAGCTCATCATAGCTGTCCTGCATCGTATGCGGGTTCCTGGTGCCGAAATGCGCCGCGACCATCGCCACGTTGTCAAACTTGGGGGACAGCAGTGTGTGCGTGATCGCGAACTGATCATCGCCCTCATTCGCGGCGTCGGTATCCGTGATCACACGGACCCTCTTCTCGTCGGGCATGGGGAACGCATAGGCTTCATAAATCATACGCGGCCTCCTTCCTTAAAACGGCAGCCCCATATATTGTATGATATGGGGAACAATTCTACCATTTTACCGTATCATACCACAAGAAAAGCGAATAGACAAGTTTTTTCTGAATTAAGTCCCGGAAACCGGGGGAAAAGCTCGTAACAGGTGTATCGGCTTGCCCTGCGCTGTGAAAAAGATCTCGTATTCGGTCATGATATTGTCCCCGGCATAGGGTGAGGCCTGCAGATCGTCCTCCCGGACGCCGATCCTCCACCCGTCTTCGGCGAGGCTCTGCAGTGAGAATGCAAAGAGGTCATCACTGTCTGTTTTCAGCTGCAGACAGCCGTCCGGCGTCATGATCCGCCGGTAGATCGGCAGGAAGCGGTCCGAGGTCAGGCGCCGTTTACAGTGCTTGACCTTGGGCCAGGGGTCGCTGAAATTCAGATAGATCCGGCTGATTTCGCCATTCGCGAAAATCTCGCCGAGCTGCAGGGCTTCTGCCCGGATGAGCCGCAGGTGATGCGGAGCCTGATCCTCTGCGACCGCATCCATCCGCTGCGCCGCGCGGCAGAGGACCGAACTGATCCGCTCAAGCCCGATCCACCCGGCCTCCGGCTCCTGACGCGCCATTTCTTCCAGAAAGCGGCCTTTGCCGCATCCGATCTCCAGACAGAGAGGCGCCTCCGGGGCGATACCGAGACTCTCCCTCCACTTGCCCCTGTTTGCAAAAGGCTCCTGCTCCACATATTCCGACGCGGCCAGAATCTGCGGTGAATTTTTGACATAGTGACTGCGCATGACGCATTCCTTTCTTACGGAAAATATGAAAAGACCGCCTGTTAAGAGGCGGTCGTTAGTGAGCCATTCGGGATTCGAACCCGAGACACCTGGATTAAAAGTCCAGTGCTCTACCGACTGAGCTAATGGCCCACTTTGCTTGGTCAGCAAACTGTACTATAACACAGTTTGCGGCAAAAGTCAAATAGAAAAATGCGGATCGGGCAAAAAAACCGCATTTTGACTCATACCAGCAGGCAAAGTCCGGCGAAAACCAGGATGCAGCCCGCAAAAAAGGCCAATCCGGGCAGCATTTCGCGCAGGGACAAGGGCGTCCGGCCATTCTCCGTCCCGCCGCGCAGCAGATAATCTCTGCCGTTTACGCGGAAGATCCGGATCATGCACCACAGGCTGACCCCCAGCGTCAGCAGCGCGATCGGGAGGCTCTGCAGGGCAGCGCTGAGGACCTCCGCACGGGACACCTCCGCGGTCGCCTCCTCCGCCGGCGTTACATACGCCAGCACCATCTGTATGCCGTTAATCAGAAAATGCACCAGCATCGACGGAAAGATTGAGTCGGACCCGATGGCCAGCATCGTGCAGAAAAACCCGAAAATCGCCGCATAAATGGCCTGTTGGGGATTCATGTGCAGCATGCCGAAGAAAAGCCCGCCGAGCACCGCGGCAGCGAATGTGCGGACCTCGCGGCAGCCGTTCAGATAGAGTCCGCGGCAGAGGCTCTCTTCAAAAACCGCAGGCAGCACAGCCATCAGGATCAGGGTCACCCACATCGGCTGGCTCAGATAATTCACCATCGCGTCTTCCAGATAGTTGTGGAAGAATAAGGAGCTGAGCGCGGAGATGACCATCATGGACGGCTGGATCAGAACCGCGAACAGCGCTGCCAGCACGAAAGTGTATTTGCTGCGCGGCATCTTAAGCCGCAGAACCTGTGCCGGCTTCCGGCCTGGATCCCTGCGGCCTAAGATCTGCAGATAGATCACCAGCGGAATGGTGAACTGCAGCCCGTAAAACAGAATATACTGCAGCGCAACCGAATCCGTATCGAGCGTTTTCATCAGCAGCGCGATCGCGGCGCTGCCCGCCACCATCACGCCCATCATAATAAAGGCGAACCGGTTGGCCGAGGTAAAGGCGTGCCCCCGCCTCTCCCCGGATTCTCCGATCTGGAACGGATTCATTGCTTACAGCAGCGTGTCAAGCTTTGCGGCGATCGTATTGCGGGGCACCGCTCCGACGATCTGGTCCACCATCTTGCCGTCTTTGATAAAGGCAAGCATCGGGATGCTCATGATCTTAAACGCCTGCGAAACCGCCGGGCACTCATCCACATTTACCTTGCAGAACTTGATCTTACCCTCGTATTCAGCGGAGAGACGCTCCACGACCGGGCCGACCATACGGCACGGGCCACACCAGTCCGCGTAAAAATCTACCAGTACCGGCAGTCCGGCCTGCATCACTTCCTGCATGAAAGATTCATCATTCACTGCATGTACCATAATAAAACCTCCCTCTTTTCAATAGTGGCCACATTATACCATAAAAAGGGAGATTTGTAAATCAGAAGCTTTAAATCATTGCTTATCGTCCGGACCGAATGATATGCTTTGCCGAGTAGGCCTAATCTGAAACAACCCGTGTTTGTTGCAGCAGGCGCAGATCTTTTGCACACGGTTTCGCTTAAACCCGGCTTCCGCGCCGCCTTCCGGATAGAGTTTGACGAGCTGGATTTCCCGGTCGGATATGGCGGCGAGGAAAGAGATGTAGTGGTCTTTGTTCATCGGATGATCCACGGTAACGTAATATTCATCCTCGCTCCTGGAAACCATAAGTTAAACGATTTTGTATAGGTCATTTAGCACAGATTATCAGGATTATTTGCATTACCTATAAATCTTGGACTATCAAGATTTTTGTTGTCACCTGATATCTTCATTATCGTGCATAAGTTCAAAAATGCAACCCATTTGACGAGAATAGAATGTTAACTATTACGTCCAAATTAACCAGAAGTATAGATATCCGGTCATCACTGCAACTAAGGTGTAAGGAAGACCAATTCGCATAAACTCTGTAAACGCTACCTGATATCCTTCTTTTCTAAGCATCCCAACAGCAGCAATATTAGCAGATGCACCAATAGGGGTAATGTTTCCGCCTAAGGTAGCACCGGACAGCAACCCGAAGTACAGAAGATACGGTTCAATCCCCAGCGTAGCCGTTACAGCCGTCAGAACAGGCAGCATCGTCGCCACGTATGGGATATTGTCTACAAAGGCAGAAATCAA
>JAFRZL010000028.1 GCA_017442535.1 Bacillota bacterium
GCACCGGAACGTACGGAAACCAGAAGAGGATTCTCCAGATCGCCGAACTTCTTGCCGGTGATCTCTTCCATCTTAACAATATACTCTTCGATCTGGCCCATGATCTCAGCATTGATCTCACGGCCGTCCTCATAATACTGGGTGCAGGCTTCGGTCGTGATCGTAAAGCCCTGGGGAACCGGAAGACCGATATTGGTCATTTCTGCCAGGTTCGCGCCTTTACCGCCAAGGAGCTCACGCATATTTGCGTTACCCTCGGTAAAAAGATATACCCATTTTCTGCTCATTAAAGTACCTCCTACGTGATTTCTATCGAAGGGCTGTTCTCGTCATGCCCATCGTATTCGGATTAAAACTTGCCGCGGAAGAATTCTCCCAGGTCGGCAATCGCAATCCTCTGCTGCTGCATGGAATCGCGCTCGCGAATCGTCACGGACTGATCCTCCAGCGTGTCAAAATCAACCGTGATGCAATAAGGTGTGCCGATCTCGTCCTGACGGCGGTAGCGTTTGCCGATGCTGCCGGTATCGTCATACTGTGCAGGATAGTCAGCGGAAATCTGTGCGAACAGTTCCTCAGCCTTGGGGCCCAGCTTCTTGGAAAGCGGGAGCACCGCGACCTTGACCGGTGCAAGCTTGGGCGAGAAGCGAAGCACGGTGCGAACGTCGCCGCCCTCAAGCTCCTCTTCATCATATGCGTCGCAGAGGAAGGCCAGCGTGACGCGGTCCGCGCCGAGCGAAGGCTCGATGCAGTAAGGAACGAATTTCTCGTTGGTCACGGGATCCTGATAGCTCATATCCTGCCCGGAATGGGTCTGATGCCGCATCAGGTCATAGTCCGTACGGTCGGCAATGCCCCAGAGCTCACCCCAGCCAAAGGGGAAGGTGTACTCGATATCGGTCGTTCCCTTGGAATAGAAAGCCATTTCTTCTTTGCTGTGCTCGCGCAGACGCAGGTGATCGGGCTGGATGCCCAGATCGTAGAGCCAGTTGACGCAGAACTTCTTCCAGTACTCGTACCAGTCCAGATCCGTCCCGGGCTGGCAGAAGAATTCCAGCTCCATCTGCTCGAATTCACGCGTGCGGAAAGTGAAATTGCCGGGCGTGATCTCGTTGCGGAAGCTCTTGCCGATCTGGCCGATGCCGAACGGGAGCTTCTTGCGGCTGGTCCGCTGCACATTCTTGAAGTTGACAAAGATGCCCTGAGCCGTCTCGGGACGCAGATAAACCACTGCTTTGGCATCTTCGGTAACGCCCTGGAAGGTCTTGAACATCAGGTTGAACTGGCGGATATTGGTGAAATCCTGCTTGCCGCAGTTGGGGCAGCAGATGTGATGATCCGCGATATACTGCTCCATCTCGGCGTTGGTCCATCCATCGATCGGCTTATCGGGGGTCAGGCTGTTCTCAAACATATAGTCCTCGATCAGCTTGTCCGCGCGGAAGCGGGATTTGCAGGCCTTGCAATCCATCAGAGGATCGTCAAAATTGCCCACATGGCCTGTGGCCACCCAGACTTCGGGATTCATCAGAATCGCACTGTCCATGCCGACATTATAGGGATTGTGGCTGATAAAAGCATTCCACCAGGCCTTTTTGACATTGTTCTTGAGCTCAACGCCGAGCGGCCCGTAATCCCATGTATTGGCCAGACCGCCATAGATCTCGGATCCGGCATACATAAAACCGCGTGCCTTGGCCAGAGCGACGATCTTGTCCATCGTTTTCTCCATTATTTTCCCTCTCTTCGGCAGAATAATCTATGCTTAACGCACTCTTTAGTATATCAAAATCATGGCTGTGTGTCAATTCTTTCTTTTGACTTTTATCGATAAATGCGTCAAGATTTACAAAAAAGACTTAATTTGCGGGATCTAGGAGGCTCGCAAGCTCGCGCCATTCCCGCAGGAAGCGCAGGCTTTCGGGCTCGCGCTGGAGGTATTGCATCAGGAAGCGGCTCGCGAACAGGAAGAGGGCCTCGCGCGTGCCGGGTTCCACCGTGAATTTGTAGAGCTTTGCCTCGTCCGCCTCCAGCACGTAGCGGAGCGTGTAGAGGACGGCCGGACCGACACTCATCGCGTCGCCGTGACGGCGCGCGCAGTCCGCACAGAGCACGCCTCCCGCCTGGACACTGAGAGCCGCGCCCTCACCGGGGACCGCTCCGCAGGAGAGGCATCGCTCCGTCTGCGGCCGCAGCCCCACCATGGCCAGACTCCGCAGCACAAAAGCCGTTGCCGTCATCTGTGCGGAAAGGCTTGGCTCGGTGATCAGCTGCAGTCCCCTCAGCAGGATCCGCAGCATATCATTGCAGGCCTCGCCCTCCACCGCAAGATCCCGCGCCGTTTCGACCATCCAGGATGCCCAGGCGAGAGCCTCAGGATCCTGCCGGATCGCATAAAACTGCTCGATCGGCGTTGCCTCACGCAGGATCCAGCTGCCGCGGCTCTGATCCATTACAAAATCCGCATAGGTAAACAGCTGCGCCGCCGCAGCCAGCCTGGCGCCCTGTTTTTTGGCCCCTTTGGCAATCGCGGAGAACCGTCCGTGGTCCACGCTGATAAGGGTCAGGCGCTTGTCCTGCTCACCCAGCAGATATTCCTGCACGACCAGTGCACGGACATGCATGGTTGCGGCCATAAGCTCCTCCTCCGTTCTCAGCGCTGATCACGGGCCAGATTATTGACAAAGACCTCGTTATCGCGCCAGTTTTCTCTGACTTTGACCCAGAGCTGCAGATTCACCTTGGTCCCCAGGAATTTCTGGATCTCGATCCGGGCCTGGGAGCCGATTTTCTTGATGGTCTGGCCCTGTCTGCCCAGAATAATGGGCTTATGGGATGCTTTCTCGCAGATGATCGTCGCATTGATGTCCACAAGATGGCGGCCCGGGCGGTCCGTAAAAGTGTCGATCACGACGGCGATGCCGTGCGGCACCTCGTGGCTCAGCACGTAGAGTGCTTTCTCCCGGATGAATTCGGCCACCAGCATGCGTTCGGGCTGATCGGTCACCATATCTTCCGGGAAATACGCAGGCCCCTCGGGCAGGTACTGGAAGACGACGTCCACCAGTTCGTCCACATTGGTCCCTTCGAAGGCCGAGATCGGGACGATCTCATCAAAGATACCCATCGCGGCATACTCGCGGGCCGTCTGCGCCACCTTCTCCAGCTCGACCATATCGGTCTTGTTGATAACGAGGATCTTATGCGCATGGGTGCGGCGGGCCCGGTCGATGGCAGCCTGATCATCCTCGCGCGGTCTGCCCGGCTCCACCATCACCAGGATCAGATCGATCCCGTCGAGGGATTCATCCACCATCTCCATCATCTTGCTGTCCAGCACGTGCTGCGGCTTGTGGATGCCCGGCGTGTCGATAAAGACAGCCTGGCCCCTCTCGGTCGTGTAAATGCACTGGATGCTGTTACGCGTCGTCTGGGGCTTGTTGGACGTGATCGTGAGCTTCTCGCCCATGATCTGGTTCAGCAGTGTGGACTTGCCCACATTAGGGCGTCCGATTACAGTAATAAAACCTGATTTCATACTATTTCCTCACCATTCGGACCGTGGGAAGGTCCGAGAAATCTCCTATGCAGACGGATTCAGATAACGGGCCAGGATCTGACGGGCCAGATCCGCGGCTTTGATACGGCCGCCCGCCTGCTCGATCAGGACGGTCACTGCGACGGGAGCACTGCCATCCGGTGTGATAAATCCGGTGAACCATGAATGATCCACGCCGGATTCGTTCTCCGCCGTACCCGTCTTGCCGTAGCATGTTAGGCCAAGGGCCTTGCTCATGCCGGCCGCGGTACCCGTATCGGTCACACCGCTCATCAGGGTTTTAAGCCATTCCGCTTCATCTTCGCTCATCAGCGGCTGCGGATTCCCGGGCGGATAATACTTTTTGACGGTTTTGTCGCGGTTCAATACTTCGCTCACCAGGCTGAAATCGTGAACCGTGCCGCTGCAGGCAATGGCGCAGGTAATGCGGTTCATCATCAGGGGCGTCATGCCTGTGCGTCCCTGGCCGATCGCCGTGGCTGCCACATCCTCTTCGGAACTGTCGGCCTTTAGTCCGATCCGCGCCGCCTCCGCGGGCAGGATCAGTTCGGGTGCCTTGCCAAAGCCCATGCTCTCCATAACCGCGATCATGTCCTCCGCTCCGATTTTCACGCCGAGCGTCGAGAAAAAGGTGTTGCAGGAGTCCGCAAACGCGGAAGCTATGCTCTGCGTCCCGTGTACCGCGCCTCCGTAGCAGCGGAGGCCGTAGCTGTTAAAATACGCATATCCGTCACAGGTATAACGGTAATCCGCGTCATAGGCCGCGCTCCTGCGCCAGGCCAGACTCGTCAGGATCTTAAAGGTGGAGCCCGGTGCGTAAAGGCCCTGGCTGGCACGATTAAAGAAGAGATTACCCTTCTCCTCGATCAGTTCATCCCACTGGGAAAGCACGGTGTTGGGGTCGTAAAACGGTTTGGAGACCATGACGAGCAGCCGTCCGGTATCGGCCTCTGTGAGGACCACAGCACCCCGGTAGTCGCCCAGCAGATCCCACGCGTAATTTGAAAGCTTCGCGTCGATTGTCGTCACGACGTCACAGCCGTCAAGCTTGCGGTCGGTCGTCCAGTACGCAATGGAATCCCAAAGCGACCCGGCGGACAGCAGGTCCTGATTGACCGCATATTCCAGGCCACTCTTGCCCGAACCGCTATAGCCGGTCACCGGGCCGAGCACGCTGCCGTACGGATAAACGCGCACGCCTTTCGCATCCTGGCAGGCGATCTCGGTACCGTTACGGTCCAGGAGGCTCCCGCGGTCAAAGCGCGCCTCGATCTCGGGCAGACGCGGGTTGTAGGAATTCCCCTGGATCCGCACGCTGTCATAGATCAGTATCTTAACCAGCCACAGCGCCAGGATCACGTAGAACAGGACGAAAAAGGCCTTGAGCACCCGCTCGGATTTCTTGTAGCGGGAGGTATAGACCTTGGGCTCCTCAGTCCTCGGGCCCTTTGAAGGGGAAGGCACCCGTGCGTTCGCTTGAGCGTTTGCTGACCTGCCCGCCTGACTCGTTGGTGCCTTTGCGCCTGAGCTGGTACGGGATGGTGTCCTGGAAGCGCTCTTTGCGGGCTCTTTCGGCCTCCCTTTGCTTTCTTTCTTCATTCTTTCTGACCTTTCTTTCCGTCTGGCTTCGGCTTCGGAAGAGTTCCTGCACGATGGCCATGATAATACAGGTGGATAGGAGCGAGGTGCCGCCGTAACTGACGAGCGGCAGTGTAACGCCTGTGAGCGGCAGGAGCTTGATCACGCCTCCCATGATCAGGCAGGTCTGCACGCCTGTGATGATCGAACACGCCATGGCGAGATTGCGCCGCAGACGGCTCTCGTAGCGGCTCACCAGATCAAACATCAGGAGTGCCATCAGGAGATAGATCATTACTGTCATAAAACCAAAGATCCCGCCGAATTCCTCGCAGATTGCGGCAAAAATCATATCGGTCCAGCCTTCGGGGATATAATAGGGCATTCCCTGGAAGAGGCCTTTGCCGAAGAACCGCCCGGCCGAGATAGCAAAAAGCGACTGAGCGATCTGGTACCCTCCTCCATCGATATCTTTCCATGGATCGAGCCAGATGTCGACACGGGTACGGACATGCCCCACCAGTTTATAAGCGCCGAAGCCTGCCACGATCACGGCCAGTACGCCGACGGCCAGGATCCATTCGCGCTGGGTATAGTCGTAGGTCATCAGCAGATACATCGTGCAGAAAATCAGGATCATGCCCAGGTCATTCTGGATCAGCAGAGCTACGGACAGTCCGCCCGTAACAACCGCCCCCACCAGGACGGAGCTGACGCGCCTCCGCCGCATGTAAAGCGCAGAGAGCAGGAAGACCAGAACGGGTTTGACCAGCTCGGAAGGCTGGAAGGAGAATCCGTGGATATCCGCCCAGTTCAGCGCACCGTTTTCCGGCGAGGGAAAGATGAATGGCAGCGCGATCAGTCCGAACGCGGCCGCCGCGAAAACCCACCAGGGGATCCGGTAGACCCAGCGTCCACGCAGGATAAACATCATCAGATTCATGACCGCGGCCGAAATCACGATCCACCAGATCTGGCGGATGCAGTTGTCAGGCCTGAGTCTCCAGAGCATCACGATTCCGATGCTCATCAGGAAAATCATGCTGTTGGTAAGGATCCTGCTGGTACCGCGGTGCAGGCGGTCAAGTGAGAGCATCAGGAGAGCAAAAGCCGCCCAGGCAATGGCGAACATCTTGATGAATGTGCCGAAACGCAGTCCTCCCGCCTCGTGCAGCAGGATGAGCGCTGCCGATTGTATGTTGAAAATAATAATGACGAGCCTCTGCAGCAGGCAGCAGCGGTGATAGGATTTCGCTGTGATCGACCGCTTTAATACCGCGACAAAGCCGCTGACGGTAAAGACCATCACCCAGAGGACGTTGGTATATTTACTGATTTGGGTCAGAATGTGCAGCATCATTCCACCCCTTTCTCGTAGCGGCCTGCCGTGACCGGGAACCCGGCTGTGCAGGGCGTACCCGCCAGGGCACGGGTATAGGCCGTCAGGATCTCCTCCACACGTGAAGGCGTTTCGTCCAGGAAGTACAGACGCAGCCTCCCCGCGGGCAGGCCGGCAAGCCGTCTGGGATGATCGGCCAGCCATATGGGGCGGTTCAGATAGAAGACATTATAACAGTCCCGGCAATGGCGTTCCATCGGCCAGGATTCATGTTTGCGGTCTATGAGGAGTTCCGGGCGGCGTATGGCTCCGGGGCGCTCCCTTGTGCAGAGACCTGATTCTCGGGTGGGACACTGTTCGGTCAGCATCACCGGAATCCGTCCGTAGACTATGCAGGCGGAGGTCGGGTCGAAGGGGATCGCAGCGAGCTCGTTATAGGAGAGCTCGGGGGAAAGGGTCACGCCCTTCACCGCTGACAGCGCGTCTGCGTCCTGCCAGAGTCCCTGCTGCAGGACCGTCCTGGTCAGATGACTCATAACGGGGACGCCGGGACCGGTCTCGATGATCCAGCCGTTATGCTGCAGAATCTCGCCCAGATGCCAGGCGAGCAGACGGTCAAGTCCGGCTGCGCGCCAGCGCTTCAGGTCGGCCATGAGTCTGTCGGACGCCTCTCTGCGTGTGATATGCGGGAGGGCGAGCGCCAGTCCGGAGCCCTTCGCAAGCTCCTGATAACGGCCGATCCGCTCGGGACGGAAGTATTCTGTGCGCAGATAGATGCGCTCCACACGCCCTCCAAGGGCGGCAAGCTGTTCTTCAGAGGTAATGACTGCATCCAGCACCTGCTTTCCCGCAGGGACGTCCGGTACGGAGGGCATGGGCACTTCGGACGGCTGATAGAATGGAGGTTCCATGCGCCGGAGCATCTCTGCCGCCGCGCCGCGCCGCAGCTCATTCAGCGCGGAAACGGGCAGGAAGCATCCTTCGTCCATCTGAATGGTGATTTCTTCAGCTGTAAAAGGCGTATCTCCGAATTTCGCAAGCTGTTTCCGGACATCCGCCCCGGAAAGAGGCCTTTTATCGGCGGCCATCACGGGGGCAGCGCCCATATACTCTGCGTGAATGCCCTGATGCGTAAGCGTCATCACGGGGGCTTCGCCGATGCGGAGCCTGGCTGAAACGCCGACCGGGATCTTCCGCTCAGGCATCTCCTGGGAGAGCCTGTCACTCAGGCTTTTCCTGACCAGAAGACGGACTTCATCGCCCGCCCTCGCACCGGGCAGTGGATCGACCGAGAGTTTACCCCCGCCGCTTTGGCCGGGCGTCCAGCTGCGGGCCTGCACTATGACGGAAGGGTATGGCTCGCGTGAGGTCCGCACCTCAAGCGCGTCCCCGGGCTCCACCGCCTCCTCGAGCTCCAGCACCGTGCGGCGCCCGGCCATAGCGACCCGACCCGCGTGAACTCCGGAATGCTTGGGGCTGTCATGGCAGATCATATCATCGGTTTTGCCGAACAGATAGCCTTTGGAGAATCCTCCGCGGTTAAATAGCAGGGCAAGCTCCTCCCTCTCCCTGTCCGACAGACGGATATTCTCCCCTTTCTCACGATAATAATCCAGTGCACGCCGGTACGCGGAAATCACGCCCTGCACGTATGGCAGGCCTTTCAGACGGCCTTCGACTTTGAGGGAGTCCACCTGATGCTCGGCAAGCTCTTTGATATGGTCGATGGTACAGATATCTTTTAAGTTCATGTAATGACGTTCGGCAGGATCCAGATCCGTACGGTAGGAAAGGCGGCAGGGCTGTGCACAGCGTCCGCGGTTGCCGCTCCTTCCTCCGATCATGGAGGAAAGCAGGCACTGTCCCGAGTAGGAATAGCAGAGCGCGCCGTGGATAAAGACCTCCGTCTCGATTCCCGCCCGCTCACGGATCTCACGCACTTCACTAAGCGGCAGCTCGCGCGAGAGCACCACCCGTCCGAAGCCGGCCTTTTTGGCCCAGACGGCGCCCTCCAGATTATGAATGCTCATCTGAGTACTTGCCGATAATTCGATCTGCGGAAAGCGCCTGCGCACATAGGCCGCGGCCCCGATATCCTGCATGATCAGTCCCGATATTCCCAGAGGCAGCACCTCATCCACAAAGCGAAGCAGTTCCTCCCACTCCGTCTGCTTGATCAGGGTATTCAGCGTAAGATAGGTGCGAACCCCGCGCGGCGCACAAAAACAGACGGCTTCCCGAATCTGATCCGACTCGAAATTAGCCGCTCCGGCCCTCGCGTTAAAGGCTTTTCCGCCAAAATACACCGCGTCCGCCCCGGCATTGACCGCGCCTTTCAGAATATCCAGGCTGCCCGCCGGAGCCAGAAGCTCGGGAATCCTTCTCATGTATCAATCACTCTTTCATACTAAGCTGCTCGCCGAAACCCGGCAGCGACCGGTGGAAATACTGCAGGCATTTGCCGGTCACCATGCGCCCGCGGAGGGTGCGCTGCAGGAATCCCTGCTGCATCAGATACGGCTCACAGACATCTTCGACCGTGCCGGCGTCCTCGCCGATGGCCGCTGAAATCGTTTCCAGTCCGACGGGGCCGCCGCCAAAAACGTCGATCATGGTGGTCAGCATCCTGCGGTCCAGCGAATCCAGTCCGCACGGATCGACTTTAAGGGCGTTTAAGGCCATCTCAGCCACTTCCTGTGTGATCTTGCCGTCGTACATGACCATGGCAAAATCGCGGACCCGCTTAAGCAGGCGGTTGGCCAGACGGGGCGTTCCGCGGCTGCGCCGCGCGATCTCTTCCGCGCCTTCACGATCGATCTGCACCTCCAGCAGATCTGCGGAGTGCATGACGATCCTGGCCAGCTCCTCCGTGGTATAAAACTCCAGATGATTCAGCATGCCGAAGCGGTCGCGGAGAGGCGCAGAGAGCATCCCCACGCGCGTGGTCGCACCGATCAGCGTAAACTTGGGCAGCTCAATCCGGATCGACTTGGCCGCCGGGCCCTTGCCGATCATAATATCCAGTGCAAAATCCTCCATCGCCGAATACAGGACTTCTTCGACCTGACGGTTCAGGCGATGGATCTCATCAATAAAAAGCACATCTCCTTCGGAGAGATTATTCAGCACCGCGGCGATATCGCCGGGCCGCTCGATCGCCGGACCAGTGGTGATCTTGATATTCACACCCATTTCATTCGCGATGATCCCGGCAAGCGTCGTCTTGCCAAGTCCGGGAGGACCGTAAAAAAGCATATGGTCCAGCGGCTCCTTGCGAAGTTTGGCCGCCTCGATAAAGATCTTCAGATTGCGCTTGATCTCCTCCTGGCCGAAATAGTCCTCGAATCGGCGGGGACGAATGCTCTTCTCACCTTCGATTTCGTCCTGCTTGGCGCGGGAATCGATGATCCGTTCCAGTTCGTTAATATCCATAAGCTACTCCCTCAGAATACCGCCAAATGCTTCAGCGCTTCTTTAATGATCTGTTCGGTGGTCTTGCCTTCCACCTGCATGCCGGAGAGGACATGCAGGGCTTCAGAGCGCGAATATCCGAGTGACTCCATGGCTGCGATCGCTTCCGCGGTCACACCCTCTCCCGCCGAAGCCGCGGCCGCCGCAGGCATGGTCAGGTCAGCCGTATCGGGCACACCGACCTTATCCTTCAGATCCAGGACGATCCTCTGCGCGGTTTTGGCGCCGATGCCGCTCACCTTGGTAAGCGCTTTGTAATCCCCGGAGGCGATCGCGTAGATCGCGGCGTCTTCATTCATCTGATTCAGGATGGCCAGTGCGAATTTGGGGCCGACGCCGTTCACATTGATCAACTGCTTGAATAGCCGGAGTGCGCTCTTGCTTAAGAATCCGAAGAGCTGCTGGGCATCCTCGCGCACATTATAGTATGTATAGAGGGTCACAGGATTGCCGATGCCGACACGCATCAGTTCTTCATTAACCGGCGTAAAAACACGGTAGCCCAGGCCGCCCGCATCCACAATGACGCTGTTGTCTTCGATCTCCTTCAAAATGCCGCTCACATAGGCAATCATTTACAGTTCCTCCTTTTCTGTCACAAAAAGTCCGACAGGTATGTCCGTCGCCTCCCTCGGAAGAGGCACGGCGCTCCGCGCGATCTCAAACGTGGCGCCGATGGTCCGGCAGTCGGGATAATCAGCCAGATAACGGTCAAAACATCCGCTTCCGTAGCCGATCCTGTAGCCGTCCCGGTCAAAAAGCAGGGCCGGCACCAGCACCCAGTCTCCGGGCCCAGGCTCCAGAACCTCGCAGGACGCGTCCGGTTCCGGGATGCCGAAACGTCCGGGAACAAGCTGGCTGTCCTCATCCGCTCTCGCATAAATCATCCGTCCGCCCGGATATGTCCGCGGGAAAGCCGTGATCTTGCCGTCCTTGCGGAAACGCTCGGCCCAGGCCAGCGTATCGGGCTCCGAACCGAAGCCGCAGTACATGAATATTTTATCGACAGCCGGATAATCCGGCAGTGCGCAGAGATGCTCCAGGATCCGCCTGCCGGCGGCCTCCCTTTCCTTTGCGGGGATCAGGTCGCGCCTCATTCTGGCCTGCCTGCGCAGCTCAATTTTGCTTTCCAAACCAGGTTCCAATTTCGTCTCCCTGCACAATGCGGTCCAGTACTTCTGGCATGGCCGCATTGGCGATCACCATATTGACACCGGCCCCCATCGCGATCTCCGCGGCCAGCAGCTTGGTGTACATACCGCCCTTCCCCACCTTGGTGTGGCTGCCGCGGCCCATCTCCAGGATCCGGTTCGTAATCTCCGTTACCTGATGGATCAGCTCGGCATCAGGATCCAGGGACGGATCAGTCGTATACAGTCCATCGATATCCGACAGAAGGATCAGCAGATCGGCGCCGATCAGTGCGGCCACATAGGCCGAAAGGCGGTCGTTATCGCCGAACTCGATTTCTTCCGTCGATATCGTGTCATTCTCGTTGACGATCGGGATCACATTATAGGCAAAAAGCTGTTCAAAGGTATTGGCGGCGTTTTCTCTGCGCTCCTCGTTCTCCATGACGTCGCGGGTCAGCAGAATCTGTGCGACGCTCTGCCCGTATTCCGAGAAAAACTTCTCATACAGCTGCATCAGTGAAGCCTGACCGACAGCAGCCGCCGCCTGCTTGCCGGCCGTCTCATGCGGACGCTCGGACAGATGCAGAGCCGCCACCCCTGCGGCGATCGCGCCTGAAGAAACCAGGACAACATGCATTCCCTGATTCTGCAGATCGGCAAGTTCTCTCGCAAGCCGGTCTATTTTCTGAAAAGCCAGTTTGCCGTTATTATGTGTAAGCGATGAGGTCCCGATCTTCACAACCACACGCCTGATCTGATTCCAATTTCTCATGATTGATCAATCCTTATCGTTGGGGAGCGCTGCCGTGTGCCCCGCAAGCAGCCCGCTTGCAGCGGCCCAGTGCAGATTATATCCTCCGCAGTCCCCGTCTATATTCAGTACTTCACCTGCCCAGAATATTCCGGGGCATTTGATGGATTCCATTGTCGCGGGATCCACTTCCTCCGTTAAGACACCGCCGACCGTGACCTGTGCTTCACGCCACCCGGCGTCCCCGATCACCGGGAATTCCCAGTCCTGCAGGAGCCTCGCAAGCTTCTGCACCTGCGGCTTGGAGACGCTTCCACAGGGAATATCCCCGAGCCCGCAGCTTTTCAGCAGCGGTCCGATCAGACGCTTATTCAGGATGCCTGCAAGCATGGCCGGCAGATTCATGTAAGAGAAACGTGTGCAGCGCTGCTGCAGCCACCAGAAGCATTCGCCCTCCCGCATGCCGGGCTCCAGATTCAAATGAATCACAGCCTCCGCTCCGGGTGCGAGCGCCTCCCGCGACAGATCCAGGATCGGCGGACCGGAAAGCCCTTCCGCCGTAAAAAGGATCTCGCCGGCCCCGGTCTGTACCGTGTGTCCGGATATTGAAAGCCTCGCCCCAGCCTGTATCTTGCAGCCCGCAAGCGATTTCAGATACGGGTTGCGGCATTTCAGCCGGACCAGCGCCGGTCTCAGTCCGGCGTAGCCGTGATGCAGTCCCGCAGCCAGCTTAATACCGTCCCCGTCAGCTCCGAACTGCGGCGAAGCCTTGCCGCCTGCCGTAATGATCACGCGATGGAAACGGCCCAGATCCCGTCCCTGGCTGACCAGGCGGAAGCCTTTCTTACCGGGAACGATCTGATCCACAGGTGTCTCGCAAGCAGTCCTGACACCGAGCCTCTCCGCCTCGGCCCGCAGCGCGTCAAGCACGGCGGAAGCCTGCAGGGAAGCGGGATACAGGCGTCCTTCCTCCGAGACCAGTTCAAGTCCCAGGCTCTCCCAGAATTCCAGCACGTCTGCGGGTGTAACCTGTGTGAAAACCTTCTCCACAAATGCAGGATCCGGATGATAGTGGGATACGTCCATGTCTTCGTTCGAAATATTGCACCTGCCGTTGCCGGTGGCCAGAATTTTGCGCCCGACCCGGTCCATTTTTTCCAGAATCATGATCTCGTCCTGATCATCCGTCCGGGCTCTGGCAGCTCCGATGGCTGCGGCCAGACCTGCCGCTCCGCCGCCAATGATTGCGATCCTCATACATCCGCCTCCTTCCCGCGTAAAAATGAACAAATGTTCGCACCATATACTATAACAGATTTGGGCAAAAAAATCAACCTTTATGGCAAACAAAATCCGCCCCGGTCAAAGGGCGGATTCATAATTAGCCATTTTTAATCTTTCAAAAGGTCATTCAGCAGGTCTGCATCTTCCTTAGATAAAACGTAAAACCCGTCTCCGCTGTAAAAGCAGGGTAAGCTGGGATAATAGTCCAAAGTCAATCTAAAGCCTTGCCGGTTGGTGAAACTGAGTATACATTCCCCTTCCGTTTCCATATCTGCCACTGTCGTTTCTTTATCTCTTTGTCTACCAAGGAGCGTCATGATCTCTTCAAAAACGCTCACATCCAGGTCCCGGATATGTTCCATCCCCGGCCCCAGCACTTCTATTCGTTCAATTGCTTCCGGCAAATCCAGCTTGGACAGTACTTCCTGAAAGGCCGTGCCTCTCCTTGGCCACTTGAACCACTTATTCCCCTCAAAGAACTGATAGCCCTCTGGCGTATCGATAATGCAGATGGATGCATATTCCGAGAAGCTTGCAAAATGATACACTTTACAGCCGATCAGCGAAGGATCCATGCTTCCGGTGACTATCCCCATAGGCTCACCGATATCCTTTTCAGTGATCTTGTAGAGATTATCCTCGCCCATATAATCAGCACCCTCAGGTAGAAGGCCGTATCGGAAACACTCGAAGTAGGAAATGGGGAAATAAGGAACCGATGGGTCGTCATTCAGTGTAATGGAATATGCCACGGTAGCCTCTCCCCCTGGGTCAGGAATGGAAGACTTGCCTCTGCCAAGCAGATAAGCTGTCACGCCTACCAAGAGGCACGCAGCCGCTATCAGCCCAAACCGCACCCATTTATTCCGGAAAAGTGGCTTCTTGGCACCTTCTTCAATGTATTGTGGATCAATTCCTTCCATGATTTCCAGTAAATCCTGTCCGTTCATCTCTCAAATCCCTCCTTTTTCAAATAGGAGCGCAGTCCGGTACGCAGGCGGTACAGCGTGGTTTTCACATTGCTCTCGGAAATACCGCACTGTCTGGCAATCTCTTCGATAGAATCCATATACCAGTACCGGCGGATAAACAGATACCTCTTCTGCCTGCCAATGGTCTGCAGGAAGCGGTTCAATGCGTCTCTGAGCTCTTTTTCTTCCAGCTGGTCGAATCCATCGTCCCGGGCAGGCAGGCATTGCTCCATCTCAGTAGAAAGTGAGGTAATCAGGGCTTTCCTCTTCAGACGGCTGCGGTCCCGGCAGCAATTTAATGCGAGATGTCGTGTGATCCGTGCCAAAAAGGCATATAGATAGGTTCTGGGTTCGTGCGGCGGAATCGCGTTCCAGGCCTGCAGATAGGTATCATTCACGCATTCATCCGCTGTCTGCCCGTCCTCTACTATGACAAAGGCCAGTGATTGCAGTCTGCCGCCGTACTTTAGGGTTGTTTCGGTAATGGCCTCTTCTCTGCGCTGCAGGAACAGATCCACAATCTGAGCATCTTCCATAGGCTGTCCTCCCTTCCTTACCTCTTCAGCCATATAAGCACCGTTTGTGTACAAAGGTTACATCCATCCAGAAAAAAACCTGCCATCCGGAGGAAATATCCGAACGACAGGCTTTCCATAAACTGATTACCCCAGGAACCCCAGATGTTCCAGCAGGATTTTGATGCCGATCAGGATCAGAACGATACCGCCGGCGATCTCCGCTTTGCCGCGGAATGCCTTGCCAAATACATTGCCGAGCTTGACGGCAATGGCCGAGAGAATAAAGGTGATCACGCCGATGATCGAGATGGCCGGTACGATCTGCACATTCAGGAAGGCAAAGGTCACTCCCACGGCCAGCGCATCGATACTGGTCGCAATCGCCATGAGGAGCATGGATTTAACGTCAAACTTATCATCCGTGTCATCATTGTCCTCGGGCTTCAGGCCGCTGCGGATCATGCCGATACCTAACATCATCAGGAGGACAAACGCGATCCAGTGATCCACACTTTCGATCAAATGCTTTAAGCCCGTGCCGAGGAAATAGCCTACGAGCGGCATCAGGGCCTGGAATCCGCCGAACCATAAGCCCGCCAGCAGCATGTGCTTCGGCTTAAGCTCTTTTACGGCGAGGCCCTTGCAGATGGATACGGCAAAGGCGTCCATGGCAAGCCCCACAGCAAGAAGGATGATTTCAATGATACTCATAATGATTCATTCAGACTCCTGATCGATAAGTTTATTCAAAGTGACGCCGCGGCCGGAATCCCGGCCGCGGCGCGGAATGGTGATTGGATTATTCGTACAGGGGGTATTTCGCGAGCAGCTTCTGAATACGCTCCACGCACTGATCATGCGTATTCTCGGGATCGGTCAGCGTCAGGTTGATGACGTCCGCGATCTCACGCATATCGTCTTCCTTCATACCCCTGGTGGTCACGGCGGGCGTACCCAGACGGATGCCGCTTGTTACCGTAGGCTTCTCGGGATCAAAGGGGATCGCATTCTTGTTGCAGGTGATACCGACGCCTTCGAGGAGCTTTTCCGCCTTGCGGCCGGTGATGCCCTTGCGGCGCAGATCCACCAGCATCAGATGATTATCGGTGCCGCCGGAAACCATATCGAATCCTTTATCAAGCAGTGCTTCGGACAGAGCCTGGGCATTGCGGATGATCTGCTGCTGATATTCCCTGAAGGAAGGCTGCAGCGCTTCATAGAAGCAGACGGCTTTGGCCGCGATCACATGGCAGAGTGGTCCGCCCTGCGTTCCCGGGAAAATAGCCTTGTTGATCTGCTTGGCATACTGTTCCTTGCAGAGGATCATGCCTCCGCGGGGTCCGCGAAGCGTCTTATGCGTTGTCGTGGTCACCACATCCGCATAGGGGATCGGGCTCGGATGAAGACCGGCTGCGACCAGTCCCGCGATATGGGCCATGTCCACCATCAGATAGGCGCCGACCTCGTCCGCGATCTTGCGGAAACGCTCAAAATCGAGTATACGGGGATACGCGCTCGCACCGGCTACGATCATCTTGGGCCTGCACTCTTTCGCCAGACGCTCGACCTCATCATAATCAATGCGGCCGGTCTCCTCGGAGACACCGTAGCTGACGATATTGTACTGCGCGCCGGACATATTGACCGGGCTGCCGTGGGTCAGATGACCGCCGTGCGCCAGGCTCATACCCAGAATCGTATCACCGGGCTTCAGGAAAGCGAAATAGACCGCCAGATTCGCCTGTGATCCGGAATGCGGCTGTACATTCACATGCTCCGCGCCAAAGAGCTCCTTCGCCCTCTCAATAGCGAGATTCTCAGCCACATCCACATAGGTGCAGCCTCCGTAGTAACGCTTGCCGGGATATCCTTCCGCGTACTTATTGGTCAGCGGTGATCCCATGGCTGCCATCACAGCCTTGGAAACAAAATTCTCGGACGCGATCAGTTCAACGGAATTCCGCTGACGGTTGATCTCCTGGCTCATTGCCTCCGCAAGAATCGGATCTACAGCTTCGATCGTCTGAAAGTCATACATAAGGCACCCTCCCCAACTGTCTCTTTTTTCCAGCAATTTCATTATAACAAATCCACGCTCAAAAGGCAATGTATCGGTTTGAATAAGAATTCGGCGAAAACCCTTGCTTCTTTGTGAAATATGTGAATCACAGGCCCTGCCCGCCGCCAAAAAAAGCTCTACGCCGGATGGACTTTTCCACGCAGTTATGTTATAATCCCCTTTGTCAACCTTAGACTGAATTCATAGTGAGGCATTTATGGAAAATACGATTTCAGCGGCTCCCACCAAAGAGCACGCCGCACGTTATCTCGAAGTCTTTCAGGCCGCCCGCCTGATCGGTGAAATTATGCTGGAAAACGGCGCCGAGACCTATCGCGTGGAGGATACGGTGCGCCGGGTCCTGGCGACCACCGGTTTCGAACAGACGGAGGCGTTTACCACCCTGACGGGCATTACGATCTCCATGGGCGATCCGTCCATCACCCCCATCACCAGTGTGCAGCGCGTCACGAACCGTACCTACCATCTGGGCAAAATCGAGATGGCCAACGAGGTCTCCCGCCGCTTCGTCTCCGGTAAAATCACGGTGGATGAGGCCATGGAGGCCCTCGAAAACATCCAGAAAGGTTCCTACAACTATCCTCTCCCGATTTATCTCTCGATCTGCGCGGTGACCTGCGGCACCTTTGCCGTGCTATTCGGCGGCAATTGGAAAGATTTGCTTGCGACGCTGCTGGTCGGCTTTTTCTACGGCCTTGCCACCCTTGTGATCCATAAGATCCCCGTCAACCGCTTTTTAAAAGACCTGGCTTCTTCTTTTCTGATCGGTCTGTTCGCTCTGCTTTTCACACATGTGCTGCCGATCGCGGAGCATCCGGACCTGGTGATCGCGGGCAGTATCATGCATCTGGTGCCGGGGCTCGCCATGACCAACGCGATCCGCGACTCCCTGTACGGAGATTATCTGTCGGGCATGGCGATGGCCATGGAGTCCATTATCACCGCGGTCGTCATCGCCGGCGGTGCTGCCCTGCTGATCCACAGTTTTTCGGGTGTTACGATGGTGCAGGCTGTCAGCGAACACGTTGTCCCCTGGCTCTACCGCGAGGATCTGGGCTTCTTCCAGCCTTATCTGTGGGTGCAGATGATAGCTTCTTTTCTGTCGGCACTGACCTTCTGCATCATTCTCAAGGCCACCCCCAAGCATCTGCTGTACTGCGGTCTCTGTGGCGTCTGCTGCTGGACGCTTAATCTGCTGCTTAAAAATCTGGGGCTCGGACTATTCTCGGCGGCCTTTATCGCGACACTCGCTACGAGCTTCCTTTCAGGATTCTTCGCCCAGACGCGCAAAGCGCCCGCGACGATCTTTTTCGCGGCGACCATCATCAACCTGGTCCCCGGCTACGGCATGTATAAATTCATGTATTATATGCTGGAGCAGGATTATGCCAAGGCTGCGGTCCAGGGGATCGAGACACTGGAACTTGCGGCGATCATTGCCCTTGCGATGGCTGTGCACTTCTCCTGTCAGTCGATCCGCAATCACATTCTGCACAGGGGCTGATATATTTTCCCAATAAAACATGTAAATCAATGAGCTGCGGCCGGGCTTAACCCATAGCTGCAGCTCTTTTGCTTTATTGGTATGCCGTCTCCCCGGCGGCAATGGTCTTGATCCGCTCCCGCGCACGTGCCTCCCATTTCCTGCTGCGCCACCGGTGCAGCAGGATCAGTCCGCGCGTCATCTCGTCCAGTGCAAAAGCGACCCATATGCCGTAGAGTTCCCACCCCAGCACGATGCCGAACAGGTAGGAGCCTCCCACCGCAACGATCCATCCGCTGGCCTGATTGACGATCAGTTGGAAGGTTACGTCCCCCGTCGCCTGCAGGGCTCCGGAAAGGCAGTTGTTCATCGCGCGGCCGATTTCAACCACCACATCGATCAGTACGATCGTACCGGCAATCTTGATAATCTCCTCAAATCCCTCATTCCGGCCGTACAGGCCCGTGAAAATGCTCTTGTAGAAAAGAATCAGCAGTCCGGAGAATACCAGGTTGCAGCAGATCGCGATCTTATTGGTTTTTATACACTGTCTGTAGGCATCATCGAAGTCCCCCGCTCCGACACGGTAGCCGATCATGATATTGGATGCCTGCGCAAAGGCAATCCCCACAAGGGCCACATAGTTGATGACCGTGCTGAGATAGCTCTTGGCATCAAACATCAGCTGACTGGTCTGCGAAATAATCGAACTCGTGACGATCTGACTGACCGAATAGGCAATATTATTCAGTCCGGCCGGCACGCCGATCGAGAGCGCCAGCTTGAAATCCGCCCAGGGGAACGGGACGATATATCGGAGTCTTACCGAAACCGGGGACCTCAGGAGGATCACCAGAGCAATCCCCAGGCCGCATACCTGCGCGAAAACATTGCAGGCCGCCACGCCGACGATCGGATCCCAATCCGTCAGGATATATCTGTTTACGACCAGATAGCATCCGGCCAGATTGACCACATTGATCATAATATTCGTGATGAGCGGTGCTTTGGTATATCCTGAGGAACGGTTGATACTGCTCATGACGATCTGGGCGCACTGAATCACCATGGAAGTACCGACGATCCGCATATAGTGGACCGCCATCTCCCTCAGTTCTCCTGTCTCAAACGTCATAATGGATAGAAAAGGCCCTGAAAAGAAGAAAAAGAGGATGCCGAAAAACAGCCCCGCAACGATATTGGCACAGATCGCGATGGTCGTATACTTGTTGACGCTATGACGGTTGCGCATACCGATGGCCTGGTTCAGACAGACAATGGTACCCGTGGCAATGGCAGTCGCAATCGTCTGGCACATTCCGATATACTGGTTGGCCACATTGACCGCCGTGACGGCGGATCGGGCGATCCTGCTCAGGAAAGTCGCGTTGACCACGCCTACTGTGGCACGCAGCAGCATTTCAAGCACAATCGGCGGCACCAGCTGCCGAAACGTAATATTCTCAGGAGAAAATGTCTTTTTATGCCCCATTTTATATAATGAACTGCAAAGATTTTCAGCCTCTCCGTGCTGCGGATTCATGGCCGCACAGAGACGCCCCAGGCAGTTCAGCCCCCTTTTATTCTTCCGGATTCTCCAGTTTCATACGGATACAGATATTATTCAGGCGGATCGCGTTGGAGTAGCTTACTTCATCCGCGTTCGCATAGATCAATCGCAGCCCTATGTTCTTGGTGGGATCGTCCGGATTCATCAGCTTAAACTGTTCCGTCAGGTCGAATTTGCGGCAGTCGTCCCTGACCCTCAGGATCAATTCGGATTTTTCGATCACCAGCCTGATGTCCAGATGATGTTTTTTGCCATCCGTAAAGCCATGCAGCAGGCTGTTGGACGCGAGTTCTTCCGTGCACAGCGAGAGCTGATAGGCTTTTTTCTCAGAAACGCCGTATTTCAGGCAGAGATCGTTGACCGCCTGAGCCGCTTCTTCAGCCTCCTCCATGGTATACACATTGCGATGGAGTTCGGCCAGAATGTTTTCCGCGAAGCTCTTTTCTCCGTTGATATGTTCTCCATGATGCTTCTCAACCGCATGAACGATCAGTGTAATCACTGTCATCAGGATCTCGGCAGCCGGGAAAGAGCTGAAGACGCCGACCATTCCGAAGAAATGTCCCAGCACCCATGCCAGCAGGACCGGCAGCAGCAGATGGTGACAGAGAATATGCAGGCTCGAACGCGATTTTTCGCCGGCCCCCTGTGAGAAGGCGGAGCCGGATGAATTATAGATCATAAACGGAATGCCGATCAGGTAGATGCGCATGGCCAGGATGCTGGCCTTCAGGACGTCCGGATCATCCGTGAATACCCATAATACCGGCCGACTCAGCAGCAATAGCCCCAGCGCGATCAGGCTGCCCCCGATCAGACTCCAGCGGACGGCCCTCTCCCGGACATGCAGCAGCGCCTTTTGGTCTTTCTCCGAGACGAATATGCCGGCCAGGATCATGGTCGCGCTGGCAACGCCCCGGCTGATGGCCAGAGGGAAATAATGCAGCGCGTCCTGGATAGAAAGAGCTGCCAGTCCTGTTTCGGAGCCGTAATGGACGATCAGCCGGTTGACGGTGACGGGATCCAGAAATTCGCACAGGCTGACCACGACCATGGGCAGGCCATATACCGCGGCCGCGTTGATTTTGGTCCGATTCAGCCTGCCTAAACGCAGACGAAACATCGACTTGCCGCTCCGGAAATGATGCAGAATGACCGCATCCGCCGCCAAATAGGCGATACCGCTGGTAATGGCGATTCCTGCCATTCCGCCGTTCAGCAGGACAGCCAGCAGGTCGCCGATCAGATCCACCGCGAATATCACAATAGAGGCATAAAACATCGTTCTGTCCGCACCTTCGAGCAGCAGGACGGCCCCCAACGTATCAAAAAGCATGATCGGTATTGCCGATGCCATCGCCGGCAGCAGATACGCGGCCGCTTCCTCCAGGACGATCTCGGGCACTTCGCTGCCTGCGAACAGCCTGGTGATCCCCTTCGGCATACTGACGCCCAACAGCAGAAAAACGGATCCCAGGATCATGATCAGCGTAGTGATCGAGTGGATCGTCTTCTCTGCTTCTTCTCTGCTGCCTCTGGACAGATCCCTTGACATCGAAATGGACTGTCCGGTCGCGAGAACCACGCTGAAGAGCTCAAAAATGGAAAAAACAGGCATCACAAGCTTCATGCCTGACAGACCGTCCGCCCCCAGATAACGGCCCACGACGGCATAGTCAATGAAGCCCGTAAAAGACAGGGTCAGCTCTTTGATAAAATTGATCAGGACCAGCTGCCTGAACATGCCGGACGAAAAACGATGATCCTTGTCCATCCCTTGATTCTCCCGATTCGTCATAATCTGATGTAAAACACGAGCAGCCCGCTTGACTGCCTGGTACCATTCCCAAAGCCATCTCGCGGGCCGCCTGCTGCATTCCGCAGCTCTGCCATTATTTACTTAAAGGTTACACCCCAGATCTTCTGGCCGCGGGTACCGACCACCAGACGGTTTTCGTATACGGCGGGGGATGCTTCGATATTGAAATCCAGATTCATGATATCCACCACTTCGCCG
The DNA here is from genome assembly GCA_017442535.1 of Bacillota bacterium. GTDB lineage: Bacteria > Bacillota > Clostridia > Lachnospirales > Bianqueaceae > RUG12817. Next base: position 21,755 of record JAFRZL010000028.1, read on the forward strand.
GTGATTCCATCGAGCATGACCAGGTATCCGCCAAAGTTGCAGAAGAGGACATAGCCATGTCCATCCTGGTCATAGATGCAGACAGGAGAACTCCAGCTGTATTCACAGTGATAGTGCCACATCTGCTCGCCGGTCTGCTTATTCAGCGCGATCAGGTCGCCTTCCCAGTCGTCGTCGATGCGGGCGATCGTGATATAGAGATAATCCTGCAGTTCACCGGTTCCGAGCGCCAGAGTGCCCAGGGTGCCGCCGGACAGATCCTCTATGGTGGAACAGATATAATCCGTCCGCCAGATGATCTCACCGGTCTCGGCATCGATCTTCCAGACAGGTACCGGAGCTGTTCCGTCCATAGGTGCGCGCCAGCCTCCGTGGAAGGAGGTGGAAGTATAGATATAAGCCTTACCGTCCTCTTCGATCTCCAGCACGGGCGTGCAGTTGGTATCATCCAGCACATCCTGCGCCCACACCAGCTGCAGCGTATTCAGATCCAGGCAGAAGAGTGTGCCGCCGTTATCGGAAGCGATCAGGTAATGATGATAGATGATCGGCGAATCTTCCATGCCCAGCCACATCCAGTTGCGCTTGATATTATAGGTCCAGCGGATGGGTGTTTCGGGATTGATGGAGACCGTACCGGCCTCGACATCATACTCAGTATTCAGATTGACGATATAGATAATGCCGTTCTCGGTCGGATAAATCAGCTGGTCCGTCTCGGCACAGATCAGGGCCGAACCGTCCGCGAAAGGTACCGTACGGGGAGCGTAGGGGTCGTTAAGCGGGATCTCGTACATAATGCTGCCATCGATCAGGCTGATTACAAAGACCTTGGATGTATTCTGGGGACCGCTCCAGTAGCCGGAGCCCACATACAGAATCGGATATCCGCGGGGATCCAGTGTACCGGCACCCTTAAATACATAGCCGATCTGCAGATAAGGACGGGTGTTTTCACCGGTATCCAGATCCAGGAAGTAGACATTGCCGTCCAGAGATGCATAGATCACCTCTACCAGCTCGTCCTTCTCCTTGGCCCAGTCATACATGGTGACAAAGCCGGCCTTCTCCTCCGGCGTCCAGCGGCGCATCAGAGGCTGTCCGGTCCATCCGTTTCCGGTCCATCTGGAGCCATCCTTGGTGTCCAGATAGTCGGACCAGCGCATCCAGGAATTATCCACATCAAATTTCTTTTCGGTCATCGTGACATTGCCGACAACGGCGCTGTTGCGGAAATTATTGCCGCGGAACGTGAAGATACCGTCTTCCTGTGCATAGCTCTGCCAGTCCACCATGTTGACTTCCTTTTCAGCCTCATAGCTGCTGACATCGCTGCCATCCACAATGATACGGGTCCAGGAAATCAGACGGGAAGGCTCGGTTTCCTCCACCGCGTGCGGCTCGTAGTCATAGACGACGGGGACATAGGGCTCGGGAACGGATTCTTCCTCACTGGATTCTTCAAAGGACTCCTCGACGGATTCTTCAACGGATTCCACCGTGGATTCAGGAACGGATTCCTCAACGCTGCGCTCTTCCGGCACGGAATTCTCAGCGGTCTGCGTCGTCTCGCTGATTTCGGTCCTGGAGTTATTCGCATTCTGACTGTTTTCCTTAAGCAGCTTGATGCCCTTGATAGCTCCCCACGCAAGCACCACGGTGATCAGGATGATCCCGACACTGGATAAAATGATGCGCGGAAGTGTTGCCTTGTGCTTAGACATGCTTCTAAATCCTCCTTATAGTTTGCCCGGATTATTGATCCTTGGAATTAGCTTTTGAAATAAGTATATTGTTGACACCGTTCAGCAGTGCGATGGCGCTGGCCTTGATAATATCGGTATCCGTGGACTGGGCGGAATAGATCTCACCATCATACTCGAGCTCGATACTGACGCGGCCCTGTGCGTCCTTCCCGCTGGAAACACTGGAGATCCTGTAAGCAAGAAGCTGGAAGTCCATATGGACTGCATTCTTGATGGCCGTATACAGTGCGTCGATCGGACCGGAGCCGTAGGAATGCTCCTCCACCGTCTGCGTCCCGTGCACCAGGCGAATCGTTGCCTCAGGGAATTCGTCGGAAGAAACGACTCTGAAATTCTTAAGAATATAGATGACGGAGTCTTCCTTCTGCACGAAGTGGCCCTTCTGCAGCAGGAAATACAGATCATGCAGATAAACGGTACCTTTCTGCTTAAGCAGGGCTTCGATCCGGATGCGGTTCTGCCCGAATTCCCGATCTGATTCGATCACATATCCGATCGAATTCAGGACTTCACGCAGTTTTTCGTCCGTCAGGTTGGAGTCGTTAAGCTCCAGATCTTTCAGATGATTGGCATAATCAAACACGTTATTATCCCTCCATCCTCAGCGGACGACAACATTGACGATTCGTCCGGGGACATAGATTTCTTTAACGACCTGCTTGCCCTCGATCTGTGTCATCAGACGCTGGTCGGCGCGGAAGACCTCCATCACGGCGTCCTTGTCGGCGTCCTTGGCCACCTGCAGGGTACCTTTGGATTTACCGTTGATCTGGACGGCGATGGTGATCATGGCCTCCACCGTCTTCTCCTCATCCCACTCGGGCCAGCTCTGCTCGTAGACATAGCCGCCAAAGCCGCAGTTCTCCCACATTTCTTCGGTAATATGCGGTGCGTCGGGATTCAGCAGACGGATCAGGACACTCATTTCGCCTCGGGTAATGCTGCCCTTGGCATAGAATTTATTGACAAGGCTCATCATGGCGGCGATCGCGGTATTGAACTTGAGGCTCTCGTCATCCTGGCTGACCTTCTTGATCGTCTGGTGCAGCGGGGTCTCCATATCGGCGGAGATGCCCTCGTCCGCGGTCATCATCTCCTGCAGCTTCCAGACACGGTCCAGGAAACGGCGCACGCCGTTCACACTCTTGTCGGACCACGGAGCCGCCTTCTCAAAGTCGCCGATAAACATCTCATACATTCTCAGCGTATCAGCACCGTAAGTATCAATGACCTCGTCGGGATTCACGACATTACCTAGGCTCTTACTCATCTTGACCGCGGGGCGCAGCGCATCCGCGCCGTACTTCTCGATCATCGCGTCCTTCTCGGCCTGCGTCTCGAAATTGCCCACATAATGCGGATTCTGTCCCAGGATCATCCCGTGGGAGGTACGCTTGGCATAGGGCTCCTTGGTCGGCACTACACCGATATCATACAGGAATTTGTGCCAGAAGCGCGAATACAGCAGATGCAGCGTGGTATGCTCCATGCCGCCGTTATACCAGTCCACCGGGCTCCAGTAATCCAGAGCTTCCTTGGAAGCAAGTGCCTGATCATTGTGCGGATCCATATAGCGGAGGAAATACCAGGAGGAACCCGCCCACTGAGGCATGGTATCCGTCTCACGCAGGGCGGGGCCGCCGCACTGCGGACAGGTCGTATTCACCCAGTCGGTCATCGCGGCAAGCGGGGACTCGCCGTTCGGGCCGGGCTCATAGCTGTCCACGTCGGGCAGCAGGAGCGGGAGCTCACTCTCGGGCAGAGGCACCATACCGCATTTCTCACAATGAACGATCGGAATGGGCTCGCCCCAGTAGCGCTGACGGGAGAAGACCCAGTCACGAAGCTTGAAATTGATTTTCTTATGGCCAAGGCCTTTCTCGGTCAGCCATTCGGTAATGGCCTTCTTGGCCTCCTCGACCGACAGACCGTTCAGGAAGCCGGAATTGACCAGCGTACCGGTCTCGATATCGACAAAAGCTTCTTTTTCGATATCGCCGCCGGCGACCACTTCGATGATCGGCAGATGGAATTTCCGGGCAAACTCCCAGTCACGGGTATCATGTCCGGGAACGGCCATGATCGCGCCGGTACCGTAGCTCATCAGCACGTAATCCGAGATAAAGACGGGGATCTCGGCTCCGTTGACCGGATTGACCGCCATAATCCCTTCCAGCTTGACACCGGTCTTGTCCTTGGCAAGCTCGGTCCGCTCAAAATCGGACTTCTCGCTGGACTTCTTACGGTAATCCGCCACATCATCCCAGTTGCGGATCTGATCCTTCCATTCATCCAGATAAGGATGCTCCGGGCTCATGACCATGTAGGTCACGCCGAACATCGTGTCGGGTCTGGTGGTATAGATCGTCATCTTGCGGCCGTTGACCGTAAAGTCGACCTCCGCTCCCTCGCTGCGTCCGATCCAGTTCTTCTGCTGTACTTTGACGCGCTCGATGTAATCGACGTCATCCAGATCGTCAATCAGACGGTCGGCATACTTGGTGATCGCAAGCATCCACTGGCTGCGCATCCGGCGCTCAACTTTACCGCCGCAGCGCTCGCAGACGCCGTTTACGACCTCTTCGTTGGCCAGACCGACCTTGCACTGTGTGCACCAGTTCACCGCCATCATGCGCTTATAGGCCAGGTCTTTCTTAAACATCTGCAGGAAGATCCACTGCGTCCACTTATAATACGCGGGATCCGTCGTATTGACCTCACGGCTCCAGTCAAAGGAAAAGCCGATGGACTGCATCTGCTCCTTGAAATGAGCCACATTGCGCTCGGTCACCACACGCGGATGAATTTTGTTCTTGATAGCAAAATTCTCTGTAGGCAGGCCAAAGGCATCCCATCCGATGGGATAAAGCACATTATAGCCCTGCATGCGGCGCTTTCTGGCCACAATATCCAGAGCGGTGTACGGACGGGGATGTCCGACATGCAGACCCGCTCCCGAAGGATAGGGGAACTCGATCAGTGCGTAGAATTTGGGTTTGTCGGTCCGGTCAGAAGCGTGAAAAGCACCCTTCTCTTCCCAGATCCGCTGCCACTTCTTCTCTATCTGTTTCGGATCATATTCTCTCAAAATCATTTCCTCCCTCTTCTTAACCTAACGGAGCCATCGAACCGCCGGCCACACCTGTCGATCGGCAATTCAGAGTTATTATATCAAATTAACGTCAAAAAAACAAGCCTTTAAGTCAATTTCCCTTATTTTATCTCTGCAGACGGTCATTTCGCAGGTTTTACGGCCGGATATGAAAAGTCCCCGGCATATACCGGGGACCTGACATACTTAGTAGTTGTACTTTCTCTTGCGAGCAGCTTCAGACTTCTTCTTGCGCTTGACGCTCGGCTTCTCGTAATGTTCTCTCTTGCGAACTTCCTGCATAATGCCCGCTTTGGCACAGCTTCTCTTGAAGCGACGAAGAGCGCTATCTAAGGTTTCATTCTCCTTAACTACGACATTCGACATTCTCCCCACCCTCCCTCTTGCTGTGATTGTGCATGATCAGGGATCTAACATCTAAAGCACTAAAGCGTATTATAACTCATAGAAGCAGATTCGTCAATACTTTTTTCAGAAAAAACCCGCAAAAAACGGCTGATCAGTTCTTGCTCTTGCCGAAAAGACCGTTTTTGTTCTTTTTATTGCCCTTCTCCAGAATATACTGGTCATAGGCATCCAGCTGATCCTCGGCCAGGTCGTTGCCCACGATGGCGTCCTCGGGAGCCTTCTCGACTTCCTCAACCGTCTTCTGGGTCAGGTCGGGTTCCTGGGCAGCCAGGATCTGATCACGTCTTACCGGAATGATAATGCTGCGGTTGGTGCCGAATTCCACCATCAGATTGTCATTGATGATATTAACGACCTTGCCGTACATACCATTGCTGAGCAGTACCCAGTCACCATTGGTGATCGCGTTCTGCATCTTGGCGGTCTCCTTCTGCTGTTTGCGCTGGGGACGAATCAGTACAAAATACAGAATAACAAAGAACGCAGCATAGATGCCAAGCAGTGGAAGCATCGAGGTAAGTCCGCCCGCGCCTTCCGCGCCGGCTGCAGCATCAAACAAAAATGAATACATACTTAATCCCCTTTCCCGAACGGGCATGGGCCCGTCCGATCCGGATCAACCGGATCCAACATAATAGTCGTGTGATTATTATACTCCGTTCCTTGCCGGTTGGCAAGTGGGAGCTGCAGATAATTCATGGATTGTTTACTATTTTCTACAGTCCGAGTTCGTTATAGCCGTCCAGGCGCTCCTGAATGAATGATTCTACGCTTCCATTCTCCATCGCTTCACGGACGCGAGCCATCAGTGTATTGTAATAATACAGGTTGTGCAGTACACACAGACGCATGGCGAGCATCTCTTTTGCCTTGAAGAGGTGCCGGATATAGGCCCTCGAGTAATGGCGACAGGCCGGGCAGCCGCAGCCTTCATCGATCGGCCGCATATCGCGTTCATATTGCGCATTCATCAGATTCATCTTGCCGCGGTCGGTATAGACATTGCCGTGGCGGCCGTTTCGCGCAGGCAGCACGCAGTCAAAGAAATCAACGCCTCGCCTGATGCCTTCCAGTATATTGGCGGGCGTACCCACCCCCATCAGGTAAACCGGTTTTTCTCTGGGAAGTTCCGGCACTACGACGTCCAAAATATGGTACATCTCCTGATGCGTCTCGCCCACGGCCAGACCGCCGATCGCATAGCCGTCCAGATCCATCTCCCGGATCGTCCTGGCATGCTCCACGCGGACATCGTCCAGGACTCCGCCCTGGTTGATACCGAAGAGCATCTGCCCGGGATTGACCCGGTCCGGCAGGCTGTTAAGCCTGCGCATCTCGTCCCGGCAGCGCCCAAGCCACCTGGTGGTGCGCGCAACAGACTGCTCGATGTACGAACGGTCCGCTTTGCTGGGCGGGCACTCATCAAAAGCCATCGCGATAGTGGATCCCAGATTGGACTGGATCTGCATACTCTCCTCGGGCCCCATGAAAATCTTGCGGCCGTCCACATGTGAGGCAAAGGTCACGCCTTCTTCTTTGATCTTGCCGCGGAGCGCTGTCAGGGAGAAGACCTGGAAACCGCCCGAATCGGTCAGGATCGGCCGGTTCCAATTCATAAAACGGTGCAGGCCGCCCAGTTCGTGAATCAGCTGATCCCCCGGCCGGACATGCAAATGATAGGTGTTGGACAGCTCCACCTGGCAGCCAATCTCCTTCAGATCCATGGACGACACGGCTCCCTTGATCGCGCCGGCTGTCCCCACGTTCATAAAAACCGGTGTCTCGATGGTCCCGTGGGGCGTCACCATACGTCCGCGTTTGGCACGGCCTTCCGTTTTCAGTACCTGATACATCTTACTCCTCCGCTTGATCAGGCACTTGATCCGTCGCGGGGAATTCCTGCCGCAGCACATCCTGAAGGATGCGGGCCGATTCCACCAGTCTGGCGTGTTCGTCCACGGAAAGGCGTAGCGGGATCAAGCCTTCGACGCCGTTCGCGCCGACGATCGCGGGCAGGCTCAGGGCCACCTCATCCATGCCGTAGTGATGGCGGATCAGGCTGGAGATGGGCAGGATCGATTTTTCATCGCGGATAATGGCTTCGCAGATCCTCTTGGTGGACATCGCAATGCCGTAATAAGTCGCGTGTTTCTTGGCAATGATCTCGTAGGCGCTGTTTTTGACCGTTTCCGCGATCTGGCTCAGCTGGCTCAGCTGGTCTTCGTGCCCGCGGGAGCAGCAGTAATCCGTCAGCGAAACACCCGAAACATTGGCCGCACTCCAGGCAGCGATCTCACTGTCCCCGTGCTCACCGATGATGTAGGCGTGGATGCTCCGGCTGTCGATCTCGAGGTGGCGTCCCAGCAGGTAGCGCAGACGCGCGGTATCCAGGACGGTACCGGAGCCGATCACCCGGTTCTCGGGCATTCCCGAGAGCTTGATCGCGGCGTAGGTCAGAATATCCACCGGATTCGAAACCACCAGCAGGATCCCCTGGCAGTCGCGCGCGGCGATCTCAGGCATGATCTGACGGAAAATCTGCACGTTCTTGTGCACCAGGTCCAGGCGGGTCTCGCCCGGCTTCTGATTCGCACCGGCCGTCACCACAATAATGGCCGCATCCGCGATATCATCATAGCTTCCGGCATAGATATTCATGGGTTTGGCAAAAGGCATTCCATGGCTGATATCCAGCGCTTCTCCCTCCGCCTTGTTATAATCGACATCGATCAGTACCATCTCCGAAAAGAGTCCGCTCTGCATCAGTGCAAACGCGGTGGCCGACCCGACAAATCCGCAGCCGATAATGGCTACCTTACGCACATCCACTTTATTACTCATCATAAACCTCCTGAATATTAGAAATATCTGGAACTCGGATTATCGATGTACCTGTCTTCACGGGACATCTTCCGCACCAGGAAGAACGATAGAATAAACAGAACAACAACAAAGCCGATGAAGAGGCCGCTGATTCCATCTCCCGAATCCATCGAGGCGATATAATCATACGCTCCGTGCAGCAGCGCAGGAATCACGAACCCAAGGACACGGCAGGCACGGGACGCTTCCACATTGCCGAATGCTTCGTGCCTTTTGGCCAGCCCGTACCAGGTCCCCATAAAGACGCCGAAGCAGGCATGTCCGGGAACCGCGGTCACCGCTCTGATCAGTGCGGTCCCGAAGCCGTAGCTCAGGACATAATTGATATTCTCCCAGAGCGCGAACCCCAGCGAGACAAATACCGCGTAGACCACTCCGTCGAACTGGCAGTTAAAGGAAGCGGAATTCCAGGTGCGGCGGTTCAGCACCAGATACTTAAAGCCCTCTTCCGAGCAGGCCACGACGCCGAAATACATAATCACGTAGTAAAGATATGTCCGCGGATTCCCCAGCTTTTCCAGGAGGAAAACTCCGACCTTCTCCGTGATAGTGGCAAGCGCGGTCGCCAGAATGCCTAGCAGCACCAGTGTGATCAGCAGGCTTGGCGGTTCTTTGTCGAGTCTGTCCGCCCGGTAAACCCTGATCAGCAGCAGGATGGCGGGGATGACCGCCGCCGCGATCAGGATCGGATTGAGTGATAATAAGTAAAGCATCTGTATCCTCCTTTATAAAGCCGTTTCGCTGCCCCGGCTGATATAGGCTTCCACTCGGCGGCGCAGCAGCAGATGATCGGGTTCCTGCAGCAGCGGATCCCGGCGCAGTAATTCAACCGCGGCGTCGCCCGCTTCTCTCAGGACCGTCAGATCCCTGGCCAGGTCCGCCAAATGCAGTTCGGGCAAGCCGTGCTGGCGCAGGCCGAACATATCGCCCGCCCCGCGCAGCCGCAGATCCTCCTCCGCGATAAAGAAGCCGTCTTCCGAGTCGGTCAGGACTTTCATGCGTTTGCGGGTGAGGGGCTGTTCCGCATCCGTTTTAAGGATGCAGTAGGATTCAGCCGCACCGCGGCCCACGCGCCCGCGCAGCTGGTGCAGCTGCGCAAGGCCGAATCTTTCGGCGTTTTCCACGACCATCAGGGTCGCGTTCGGGACGTTGACTCCCACCTCTACCACTGTCGTGGAGACAAGGATGTGGATGCTTCCCTCGTAGAATTCGCGCATGACCCTTTCTTTATCGGCGTTCTTCATCGCGCCGTACAGGATCCCGACGCGCCACTCGGGAAAGACATCTTTCTGCAGGTATTCTCCGTACTCCAGCACCGAGTGCAGATCACCGGTCTCGGACTCTTCCACCGCGGGACAGATGATGTAGACCTGGTGGCCTTCCCGGATCTGCTTTTCGATAAAGCGGTCGATGCGAGTCTCGTAGGCGCTCCCCACGCAATAGGTTTTGACCGGAGTGCGGCCCGGCGGCTTTTCGTCCAGGACCGATACGTCCATATCCCCGTACAGGACCATGGCGAGTGTCCTCGGTATGGGGGTCGCGGTCATGACCAGAACATTCGGCATCTCACTCTTGGACGCCAGCGCTGCCCTCTGGCGCACGCCGAAGCGGTGCTGCTCATCGGTGATCACGAGGCCGAGCCTCGCGTACTCCACATTCTCCTGGATCAGTGCGTGCGTGCCGATAATAATGTCACAGAGGCCAAGCTGGATCCGCTCGTTCACGTCTCTGCGCTCGGCGGCCGTAAGAGACCCCGACAGGAACCCTACGCGCACGCCCAGGGGCTCCATCAGAGTCCGGATAGTATCATAATGCTGCCTTGCGAGCACCTCGGTGGGAGCCATCATCGCGGCCTGTTTTCCTCCGCGGGCGGCCGCAAAGAGCGCCATCATGGCCACTGCGGTTTTACCGGATCCCACATCGCCCTGCACCAGGCGGTTCATCGCCTTGTCCGACGCGAGATCCTCCTCGATCTCGCGGATCGCCCTCTCCTGCGCACCGGTCAGAGCGAAGCCAAATGCGTCAAGCAGCTTCTGCCGGTCAGGCGCCGGAGGGATCCGGCAGCCTTTCTTAGCGAAAATATGATTGCTTTTCAGCTGCAGCAGTGCGATCCGCAGCATAAAGAGCTCATCAAAAATCAGTCTGCGCCTGGCAATATCCAGGCTCTCAAAATCCTCCGGAAAATGGATCTGCCGCAGAGCGAAATAGTATTCGCAGAGCTGATGTTTGCGACGGATCTCCTCGGGCAGATACTCCTGCAAGCCGGGCAGTTCCAGCACCTGGCGCATAGTCTGCCGCATAAAATCCTGCGTCAGACCTTCCCGGAGTGGATAAACCGGCAGAATCCCCCTCTCATCATCCAGTCCCTGGCGGAACTTCGGCGAAATCAGAGAAAGTGTCTGATACTTGTGATCCGCTTTGCCGATAAAGACGTAGATCTGGCCCGGCTGCAGGTTTTTGGCGATATAGGCCTGATTGAACCATACCAGCTGGATGCTCCCGGTCGCGTCAACGGCGCGGGCCCGCGTGATCGCGAGCCTCCCCTTGCGAAAGGTCGTCGGGGCATTCTGGAGCGTCGCCCTGATCATCACGGTATCACCGATCGTCACGTCCGCGATATCGGTCAGCTCGCGGCGGTCCTCATAATCACGGGGATAATAATTCACCAGATCCTCGGCCTTCTCAATTCCGATACGAAAAAGGGCCTGGGCCCGTACGTGGCCCACGCCCTTAAGCTCCGTCAGAGCCGTCCCGTTCGTTTCCACGACTGCCCCTTGCGGCTGAGTCTCCATCTTACTCGACCGAAATGATGTAATGATACAGCGGCTGTCCGCCGTTATGTACCTCTACCTCGCAGCCCTTGCTGCAGGAACGGATGTAGTCCGCCAGCTTATTCGCGGACTCTTCGGTGGAATCTTCGCCGAAATAGATCGTAAACAGGTCTTTATGATAGCCCAGCAGCGCGTCGACGAGACGGCGGGACACTTCTTCGGGATCCGTGCCGACCTGGTTCAGCTCACCGTCAAGCATGCCGAGGATATCGTCTTTATGAATGGAGAATTCACCCAGATGCGAGTCGCGGATGGCAAAGGTCGTCATGCCGGTATGCACTTCCTGGATCATTTCTTCCATGTTGCGGAGGTTTTCCTCCGGCGAGAATTCACCCGTGAAGTTAAGCAGTGCTGTGATGCCCTGGGGGACGTTGCGCGTCGGCACGACCAGGACCTTCTTGTCCTTGATCAGGACGGCGGCCTGATTCGCGGCCAGAATGATATTCTTGTTATTGGGCAGGATATAGACACAGTCCGCATTCACAGCGTTAACCGCATTCAGCACATCCTCGGTACTGGGATTCATCGTCTGTCCACCCGAGATCACCTGATCGGCTCCCAGATCCTTCAGCAGCTCGGTAAGGCCCTCACCCATGGATACCGCGACAAAGCCGAAATCCTTGTGCTCAGCGGGTTTCTGCGGAGCGGGAGCGGGCGCCGGCTCCTCTTGCTTCACAGGCTTGGGGATCAGTTCAGGCTTCTTGTTCTCGACACTGACATCGGTGATCGGGCCGATAGCGAGCGCCTTCTGCATGGCAAGTCCGGGATCATTGGTCCGGAGCTCGGCCGTGATCACGCCTTCACCGGCTGCGATCTTAATGCTGTCGCCAATGCTGCTGAAATAGCTGCGCAGCACGGGTACGTTTTTATCCGGCTCCAAAGAGTGCACCCGGTAGCACACCTGATAGGTATACTGGCTCTCGGAAGCACTGGCCGCCGTCTTGGCCGCCTGTTCGGTCAGGAGTTCATGATTGGTATCTTCGCCGGTCAGGGACGCATACATACCCTTGTAGATATACAACAGACCTTTGCCGCCTGCGTCAACTACGCCGGCCTCTTTCAGTACCGGAAGCATATCCGGCGTCTGTTCCAGAACTTCTTCGCCATGCTCGATTGCGATCCGGAGGAGCTCATCCACACTCTCGACGTGGGGAGCCGCTTCCTTGGCCGCGTCGGCCATGCCTCTGGCTACGGTCAGGATCGTGCCCTCCTTGGGACGCATCACGGCTTTATAAGCCGTCTCCACACCCTGGCGCATCGCCGCGGCAAAAGCAGCGGCATCGATCGGATCATCCTTGCCCTTGATGCTGCGGTAAATGCCGTGGAACAGCTGGGACAGAATTACGCCCGAATTACCGCGTGCCCCGCGCAGAGCCCCTGAGGAGAGCGCTTTGCCGACCTCGGTATTGGTCGGCGCATCGCCCAGCTTAATCACTTCGCGGGCCGCTGACATCACGGTCAAAGACATATTGGTACCGGTATCCCCATCCGGTACCGGAAAAACATTTAACTCATCCACTTCCTGTTTGTTTGCCTCCAGGCGGTTAGCGCCGGCGACAATCATCCAGCGGAAATCATTCGCGCTTATACAACTGCTCAATTGCCCAGTCCTCCGATCGGTTATTTCTCGTTGCCATCCACGCGGACACCCTCAACAAAAATGTCCACATGGGATACTTCCATCCCCAGAATATCCGATACTCTGTACTGGACGGTATCCAGCAGATTATCCGCGATCGCGGAAATCTTGGTTCCGTATTCTACAATGATATGGAATTCAAGGCGGACCTTGCCGTCTTCATCCGTTTCAACTTTGATACCCTTGGTCAGGCTGTCACCCAGAAGCAGCTGGACGATTCCGTCCTTGACATTGGTGGAAGCCATGCCGACCACGCCGTAACAATCCATCGCAGCCAGACCCGCGACCTTGGCCACTACTTCATTATCGATCAGAATACTGCCGTATTCCGTTTGAATTCTCGCTGCCATACCCAAACTCCTCTCCTTTGGTAGGATAACGCCCACAAAAATCGACCTGCGATTATAAATAGGCAGTTGTATCATACCACAAAATGCGCAGAACTGCAACTGTTCCGCAGATTTTTTTAAAATCCGCAAAAAAAAGCTTGCATTTTCGATCACTTTCTGATAGAATATGCATGTTGCACATTGAGTCCATCAGGGAGCCTGTTGCAATAGTCGATCAAAGGAGGTGCTGCGTCATGGCAAGATGTGATATTTGTGATAAGGGAGCTCATTTCGGCATTAAGGTCAGCCATTCTCATAGAAGGTCCAATAAGATGTGGAAGCCTAACATCCGCACCGTAAAGGCGATTGTTAACGGTACACCCAAGACTCTTCATGTTTGTGCTGATTGTCTGAAGTCCAACGTGATCGTTCGCGCGTAATCTTCACCTTACAATGACGAATCAAAAACGGCCTGTCAGGCCGTTTTTTGTTGCATTCAGCGAAAAAGCCGGGTACCCGTGCGGATACCCGGCTTTTTGAAATGACGGACTACAGCGCCCTCTTCGTTCCTCAGAACAGCAGCTGGGCAAAATCATACAGAGCTCTGCGCCAGGCGCCGAACTCATGGAATTGATTGGCATAGACGCGACGGTAGAAATTAGGCAGCTTGTCCACGCCGCGGGCCTTGCAGATCTCGTCATCCTCCAGGAAGCGGTTGATCATGGCGTCTTTTTCGCCGACGCTGCGGAAGAAGACCTTAAAGCTCTCGGCAAAGCAGGCCGGATCTTTCAGGATCTCCAGATGCGGCTGGTTTTCGTCTTCATAGCGGCTGCGCATGAAGCCCGAGAAGAGCCCCAGGTACCCGAAGAGTTCGGGGTGCGTCAGGCCGTAGCGGCTCGTCTGCATGGATCCCATGGAGAGGCCGGCCATCGCACGGCTCCACTTATCGGTTTTAACGCGGTAGTGTTTTTCGATGTGGGGAATGCAGTCGTTGATCAGCATCTCGCCAAGCGCCGTGCCGTATGCCGTGTCGCCCGGGAGGGAGAGCATGCCGTTATTCATCACGATGATGAACGGCTTGATCAGACCGTCGGCGAGCATATTGTCCATGATGGAGGATACGCGTCCGTTGAATTCCCAGGTTACTTCGTTCTCAGTGGCACCGTGCTGCAGATACAGTACGGGGTAAGATTCCTGATTGGTCATGTAGCCGGGTGGCGTATAAACCAGGCAGCGCTCCCACTTGCCGGTCACCTCGGACCAGAAGAGCTCGCGGCTGACGACGCCGTGGGGCACGTCGCGCACCAGCACATAGGGTGTCTCCACGTCCGGGATATCCACGTAATTGACCGGGCGGTTGCGGTGCCAGGAAATCGGCGCGTAAGGATACAGCAGCACCGTCCCGTCAAAGATAAAGTCAAAGGAATGCGGGCCGGCCTTGATCGGATCAAAGGGCAGCGTCCCTGTAAAGAATCCGTCCTCACCCTTGGTCAGGGACAGCGTGAAGGCCTTGGATGTGACGTCCACCGTGTGCATCTGCGGTGCGTAGACTCTGAACTCCACATCCCCGTTATCCAGTACTTTGATGCCTGATTCGATCGGCTCGGGCTGTCCATCCGCGCCGGGCCTCATCTCCGGGCGCAAAGGATCATAATGCAGCGGCCAATCTCCGTAAACGGCATTGTTTTTGATTTCTGCCAGATTCATCATGTAACCTCCTATTATTATTTTGAGTTAAGCATTGCTGCTCCTGTTAAGCAGAATATAGCATAAATCGGCGAGGCCGTCAAGTCAATTGAGCGGTCGAGAAACGCCGCGGGAAGACCTGTTTCCCGTCATATCTCAAATACATTATTACTCTGTCCAGACGCTCCCCGACACTTCTGCATCATCGATCGCATAGCGGAACCAGTCAAAGTCCGCATTACCGCCCTCGGTCAGCTCATTGTACGAGAACATGCCGGGACGTCCTCCGCGCCAGCTGGAGAACCGGAACCGGATCCAGTCCCCGGCGGGCTCATAAGTTTGTCCGTCAAAACTGTAGAAGAGCCTTGCACGTGACCCGTAGATCTTCATACGGAACCAGACGGATTCTGCCTCAGCAGGAACTTCGCAGAGGTCTTGCTGGCTGAAGTGATCGTCATAGTCCGTTCCCTTTGAATCATAACTGCGCTGATAAAACGTATTCTGCCAGCGGATCAGTCGCCGTGAGCCGTCCTGATACACCCCGATGAGGAGCGAGGGTGCCGCCATGAGGCACATTCCGGCATACTGACCGTCCTGCATACCGGAAGTGTCGAGCACCAGGTCGATCGTCCCGGTCTCGCCCATCAGGCGCTGGGTCAGCGTATTGCAGGCGTGGTAAAAGCCGCCCGTACCCACAGGTTTACCGGCCGTCAGCCGGAGGAATCCCGGCCGCGCGGTAAGCGACCACAGATCCCTGCGGTCTTTATGGTTCCACTGCCACTGTCCTCCCAGGACCGGACCGTCGAATTCATCGCTTGCGGCCGGCAGATGCGGCTCCACAGGCTCGGCGGAATAGGGTTTGTCATGCTGCCAGACCATCTCGCCGACACCGTCGCCATCCAGATCTTCTCCGATGATCGGCCAGCCGTCCACCCAGTGCACCGGGAGCAGCATCAGCTGTCTGCCGCTTGCAGAGACCGACGCCGCGCCGACGCACATCAGCAGGAACCACCAGCTGCCGTCCGCCGCCTGCACCAGCCCGCCCTGGTTCGGGCACTGGTCCGCAACGCCATGCGAATGTATCAGTTTGCGGTGCTCATAAGGCCCGTAAATATTCCGGGAACGTGCCGCGAACTGTGTCCGCTTTCGCCCCTCCTCCGCCGGCGACTCGGAATAAAAGATATAATACCAGCCATCGATTTTATAAAGCTTCATCGCCTCGGACGTCCAGCCGCTGTGCATGATCACGCCGTTATCCAGGAGCGACACACCGTCCTCGGACATTTCAAACAAATAATTATGATAATCCACCCACTGCCCGTCCGGCGTCTTGTAAGGCTCGGACGCGGCAAAATACGCCTTGCCGTCATCATCCCAGAGCGGGCAGCAGTCGATCAGCTTGCGGCCGGTCCAGGGCTTGGCCATCTTCATATGCTGCACCGTCCAAGGTCCACGGATATCTGCCGCCTTACAGACAACCAGCCCGATCATCGGCCCTCCCACATGGATATAGAAGTACCCATCATGGTACCGGAGTGAAGGTGCCCAGATCCCTGCTGAATACGCGTTCATCGACGCGAAGGAAAAGGCTGGATTAAGCACGCTCATATCCTCGATGGCATGCCCCACAAAAGACCAGTTCACCAGATCTTTTGATTCCAGAATGGTAAGGCCGGGATTTAGATGAAAGGTGGATGTCACCATATAGTAAGTATCCCCCACACGCGTCACATCCGGATCGGAATAATCCGCCAGTACAATACAGTTACGGTATGTCCCGTCCCCCTGATCCCCGCCGGAAAGACTTGGCGTATTTTCGTAAGTATATACCAGTCCCGTCTGCTCCAGATGCTTGTCAGCAACCGTTAAATGTTCTTTGAAAGTTGTATTCATCCTTCATTCTCCTCTTTCACTGTTCAGGATACACTTCACGCCCGCGGGAAAATCTTTGCGGCAGCTGCCCTTTTCTTCAGCGCTGCGCCGCCCACGTACTCCTGTAAAGATTATAATACCGCGAAGAAGCACTGTCAAGTCGGGAAAGTGCTGTCGGCTTCGCCTTCAGCACTGTCTTTCAGCAAACAAGGGGCTGCCGGTTTGTACAAGTTCAAACCGGCAGCCCCTTGCTTGCTGAAACACCCGTGGGCCGTTGGCCCAGGGGTGTCTGGCTGTTATTAGTTGTTTGGGTTTGGTCCGCGCACTCGGGCCTTTTGCTGCAAAGCAACAGGGGATCGGCCTTATGAGCCAATCCCCTGTAACATGCGGATAACAGGAGTCGAACCTGCATGAAGTTGCCCCCACATGGACCTGAACCATGCGCGTCTGCCAATTCCGCCATATCCGCATAGTTGCTTTCGCAACACCGATATATTACCACACCGATCGGGATTCGTCAAGCTTTTTTTTCGGAAATTCCTGAAAAAGTTTTGAAAATCTGCTTACATCAGAGGGGCAAGCAGCCGGAAAAGTCTGCCGAGGAAGCGTCCGAACCAGGATAATTTCCTGTAATCCTCGACCGTCATCTGCTGGCTTTGGGATTTGACGTTTTGGAAGTCCTGTTCAACATCCCCTACGACGGGTGTGTTGAAGAAAAGGACCGCGTCTTCAAAATGCAGATAGATGCTGCGGTAATCCAGATTGATGGTACCCACCACCGCTTTTTTATCATCCGAGACGAAGGCTTTGGTGTGCAGGAATCCGGGAGTGTATTCGTAGATTTTGATGCCTGCTTCGATCAGTTCGGGATAATAAGTGTGGGCGACCTGGAAGGCGTAGCGTTTGTCCGGGATATGCGGCAGGATCAGTTCGACATCGACGCCCCGCTTGGCGGCAAAGGTCAGAGCTTCGACCATGTCGTCGCCGATCACCAGATAGGGCGTCATGATGTGCAGATACTTTTCCGCGGAATAGATGAAGTCCATGTAAACATGTTCTGCGACGTATTCCTCATCGAAGGGGCTGTCCGCAAAGGGGACCACGTAGCCCTGCGGGTTGTCGGGCAGGCTGGGCGCGCGCTTGAACAGGTCAAAATTCTCGGGCTCGGATTCGTCCACATTCCACATTTCAAGATAGGCCATCGTCAGATTGCGGACCGCATCGCCCTGAATCATGACGCCGGAGTCCTTCCAATGTCCGAAACGGAGCAGTTCGTTGATATATTCGTCCGCCAGATTGATGCCGCCGGTAAAGGCGGTATTGCCGTCGATAACCACGATCTTGCGGTGATCGCGGTAATTCTGCACAGCTGTCAGGAGCGGTGTCACCTGCGCGAAGACTTTGGCTTTGATCCCCATCTCCCGGAGTTCTCTCTGGTAGCCGATGGGGAGCCTGAGCAGCGCACAGAGACCGTCATACATAAGACGGACTTCCACGCCCTCCTCCACTTTGCGGCGGAGGATGTCCAGGATACCGTCAAGCATCTTGCCTTCGCCCAGGATAAAGAACTCCATCAGGATGTAGTGCTCGGCTTTCTCCAGCTGAGTCAGCAGCTCCGCGTAGAATTCTTCGCCCGTGGGCAGATATTTAACGGAGGTATTGGACCAGACCGGGTAGTGGCCCTTATGATTCAGATAATGGCATAGAGCGGCCATGTGCTGATCGCGGGAGGCAAGGATCCGCTCGGTCGCACCGTCATCCTGCAGCAGGGGCCTGATCTGGCCCTCCATTTCGTCCAGTTTCTGCTGGATACGGCGTTTGCTGGGCTGCAGCTGAAAGAACAAATAAAACATTCCGCCGAACGCAGGCGCGACCAGGAAGAACAGGATCCAGATCATTTTGAAGCCGGCCTGGCCTTTGCGGTTGACCATGAAGATGACCAGCAGGACGCTGAGCAGTGTAAAGATCGTGCTGGCGATCTCTCCTCCCAGATTATGAAGGAAGATGATCAGGATGATCTGCAGGATCAGAAGAGCCAGTATGATCAGCGCCCGCAGCAGGATCAGATAATACCGGTTATGTTTTTTACGAGGTGTTTCCTGTGTCATGATCAGGACTCCTTAACGGGTTTTAAGCAGCGAAGGGCGTTCAGAATGGCAAGTACGGCGACGCCGACATCCGCAAAGACACCCATCCAGATGGTCGTCAGGCCGAAAGCTGCAAGGATCAGGAAGAGGACTTTGACGCCGATTGCGAAAATGATATTCTCTTTTACAATGCGC
The DNA here is from genome assembly GCA_017442535.1 of Bacillota bacterium. GTDB lineage: Bacteria > Bacillota > Clostridia > Lachnospirales > Bianqueaceae > RUG12817. Next base: position 40,563 of record JAFRZL010000028.1, read on the forward strand.
AGGGTGAAACGGCTGATGCGGATCGCCGTCGCCAGTTTGCCCGGCTCATCGTTCATGATGACAATGTCCGCGGCTTCGATTGCGGCGTCCGAACCTATGGCGCCCATTGCGACGCCGAGATCCGCGCGCGATAACACCGGCGCGTCATTGATGCCGTCGCCCATAAAGACGACCTTGCCGGCGTCCGGATCCTTCAAAATGGCTTCCATGCGGGCAACCTTGTCGGCGGGCAGCAGCCCTGCGTAGCAGCGGTCGATCCCCAGCCTGTGGGCCACGTCCTGAGCGGCTTCCTCACGGTCTCCGGTCAGCATGATCGTACGGATCTGCCCGGCTTTGAGCTCTGCCACCGCGTCCTCCGCATCCGGTTTGATTTCATCGGCGATCAGGATCAAACCAAGGTATTCCGTGGGCGTCGCGACATAGACGACCGTCCCCATATCGGAACAGGCTTCGGTCCCGAGATGCAGCTCGTCCATCAGCTTCCGGTTGCCGACATAGATGCGCTCACCATCCACCAGTGCCGAGATGCCGCGTCCGGAGAGATCCTCCGCATCTTTGACACGCTCCGGATCAACTGCTTTGCCGTAGGCCTGCTGCAGCGACTGCGCGATCGGATGGGAAGAATAGGTCTCGGCGAGCGCTGCCGTCTCGATCAGCTCTTCGTTCGACAGACGTCCTGCGCTCAGACAATACTGGACACGGAACACGCCTCTCGTAAGCGTGCCTGTTTTGTCAAAGACCACCGTACCGGTCCGGGCAAGCGCCTCCAGATAATTACCGCCCTTAATTAGAATACCCTGCGAAGAAGCTCCGCCGATTCCTCCAAAGAAGCTGAGCGGCACAGAGATGACAAGCGCACACGGGCAGGAAATAACCAGGAAGATCAGCGCACGGCCGATCCAGTCCTTCCACTCGGCGCCGGGGACAAGAAGCGGAGGGATCACCGCCAGCAGAACGGCCAGAATAACAACCGTCGGCGTATAATAATGAGCAAAACGCGTGATAAAGTTCTCGGAACGTGATTTCTTGTCGCTCGCTTCCTCCACCAGCTGCAGGATTTTGGAGACGGTGGATTCGCCGAATTCCTTGGTGGCGCGGCATTGCAGCAGCCCCTGCAGATTGACTGAGCCGGAAAGGATCTCCGTCCCCTCGGACACACTGACCGGGACGGATTCACCCGTCAGGGCGGCCATATCCAGCGCGGAATGCCCTTCCAGGATCACCGCATCCAGCGGCACCTTTTCTCCCGGCTTGACGTAGAAAACGTCCCCGACAGCGACTTCATCCGGATCTGACTGGATCATTTCTCCGTCCTGCATGATATTGACGTAATCGGGACGGATATCCATCAGCTGAGCGATGGATCTGCGTGACCGGGCCACCGCGATATCCTGGAACAATTCCCCGATCTGGTAGAAAAGCATGACAAAAACGCCCTCGGGATACTGTCCGATCAGGAAAGCTCCCACCGTTGCCACCAGCATCAGGAAATTCTCGTCAAACACCTGTCCATGCGCGATACCGCGTAAAGACTTCAGAATGACATCATAACCAACCAGCAGATAGGCGGCTCCGAACAGCACCAGCCGCACCGTCGGTTGGGGCATCAGATACGCGATTACCAGCAAAGCCGCACAAACAATAATGCGGATCAGCCTTTTCTTCTGACCGCGGGTCATTTCACGACACCAGCTTTCTGTTGCGAATTAGAGTAGAATACGGCAGTCGGGCTCCACTTTGCGGCAAAGCTTGACGACCTTCTTCATCACGGCATCAATGTCCTCACCGTCTTCCAGTTCGATCGTCATCTTCTGCAGAAGGAAATTGACGGATGCGTCCCTGACCTCAGGAAGCCCTTTGATCGCGTTCTCCATCTTGGCCGCGCAGTTGGCGCAGTCCAGATCTTCCAGCTTGAATACCTTTTTCATTAGCTTGTCCTCCGATTCGTTAATATACCGATTATTCCTGCACGTGTTCCAGACCCTGGCCGATGATCGTCTTGACATGATCGTCCGCGAGGGAATACAGGATCTGCTTGCCGGCACGGCGGCTCTTGATCAGGTGATTGTCCCGCAGGATCCGCAGCTGATGGCTGATCGCGCTCTGCGTCATGCCAAGGAGCTGTGCGATATCGCAGACGCAAACCTCCCTCTCAAAAAGTACCATGAGAATCCGGATGCGGGTGGAATCGCCGAAAATCTTGAACAGATCCGCCACATCCGCGAGAAGTTCCTCCTGCGGCATGAGGGCCCGGACCTCCTCCACAATCTCAGGATGGACCGTGAACTGTTCGCAGCACTCCACTTCCTGATAAACCATGCCAATCACCTCCGACTCCGTAAAATGCAATGAACACATGAACGATTGTTCATGTGTTCATGATACTACCATATGCTCAGGTTGTCAATACCCTCCGGAAACTTTTTTGAAAAATGTGTGAGGTCAGCGTTTCTTTCCCTTGCCCCCGCGCTTGGAGAGCCGGATCAGGCCGCTGTCGCTTGCCTCTTCCAGGATGTCGCCTTCCTCCAGTTTGAGTCCGATGGCGCCGCGCGCGGTCTTCCCCTGCTGCGGGATCTCGGCCTGCTGGAAGCGGATCCCGAAGCGGTTGGCACTCACCAGCATCAGCGTCGCACCGGTATACGGAAGGATCGCCAGCACCCTGGCTCCCTCGGAGAGCTTGGTGGAATCCACCGTGCGCCGGGTCACATCAAATTCACCCAGCGAAACCCGTTTGACATATCCGTCGGTTGAGACAAAGATCAGCTCTTTCTCAGGCTCCAGCGGCAGGATCTGGACGATATTCTCGACCTTGCTGTCATATCCGGAGATATTGTCGATGGGCGTTCCCTTGTCCTTCAGACGCCCGTAGGGGATATCACGGACCTTCAGCGTATGCGCCTTGCCGGTATCGGTAAAGACGATGATCCTCCGGTCGGTAAAGGTCGGGATCACATGGCGGCTCTCGGCATCCAGCTGCTCTTTGTTCTTCTCGTAGACAGCAGGATCGACGCCTCTCACATAGTGGAAACGGTCGATCAGTACCACCATGGGCAGGATCTCCTCCGGCTTTTCCTCGATCACGATTTCGCCGGCATCGATGATCTGCGTACGGCGCGGGCGTGCGAATTTGTCCCGCAGAACCTGCAGTTCGCGCTTGATCTCTTTCTTCATCTCGGCGCGGCTGCCGAGCAGACGCTCATAGCGGCTGATGCTTTTCAGTAGCTTATTGTAATCTTCCTGAATGGATTCAAGCTCCAGCCCGACCAGGCGCGCCAGTCTGAGCTCCAGGATGCTGTCCGCCTGCACCTCGGTAAAATGCAGACCCGCGGCCTGCTTCTCGGCCGTCTTGGTGCGGAAGCGGATATCCTTGGTATTACCCGTCATCAGACATTCCTTGGCCTGGCGGACCGTGCGGCTGCCCCTGAGGATCTCAACGATGGTATCCACCACGTCGATCGCAAGCAGCAGACCCTCATCGATCTCTTTTTTGCGGTAGGCTTTCTTCAGAAGGTTGTAGAATTTGCGCTGGTATATGTCAAACTGGAACTCCACAAAGTCGCGGAAAACGTTCGGCAGCGGCATCGTTTCGGGCCGCCCGTGGCTTATGGCCAGCAGGTTGTAGCCGAAAGTGTCTTCCAGTTTGGTCTTTTTGTAGAGGATGTTCTCGATATTCGAGATGTCCGCGCCTTTCTTAAGCTCCAGCACGATTCTGATGCCGTCCTTGGAAGACTGGTTAGAGATATCTGTGATATCGGGCAGTGTCTTGTTCTCGACCAGATCGGCCACACTCATCAGGAACTTGCCGATACCGTCCCCGATCATCGTGTAGGGGATCTCGGTAATCACCAGACGTTCACGGCCGCCCTTATCCTGCTCCGCTACGACTTTGCCGCGGACCTTGATGCGGCCGGAGCCGGTTTCATAGATCTCGCGCAGGGCGGAACGGTTGCTGATAATGCCTCCCGTCGGAAAATCCGGGCCGGGCAGATAGGCCATCAGATCTTCGGTCTGCGCCCAGGGATTGTCCAGATAGAAGATCGCCGCGTCCACGACCTCGCCCAGATTGTGGGTGGGGATGGAAGTGGCCATGCCAACCGCAATACCGTCGGACCCGTTGATCAGCAGATTCGGCAGCTTGCAGGGCAGAATCGCCGGCTCCTCTTCCTGCTCGTCATAATTGGGCACGAAATCGACGGTGTTTTCTTTGATATCCGATAGCATGACCTGCTCCGAATAAGGTGTCAGCCGGCACTCGATATAACGCTGTGCCGCGGCCTCATCCCCTTCGATGGAACCGAAATTACCATGACCATCCACGAGAGGCGCGTTTTTCTTCCAGTCCTGGGCCATTACGATGAGGGCATCCCCTATCGAAGAATCACCGTGAGGATGGTATTTACCCATGGTATCGCCCACGATACGCGCCACTTTGCGGTAGGGCTTGTCCGAAGTCACCCCCAGTTCGTTCATGTCGTAGATGATCCTGCGCTGCACCGGCTTCAGGCCGTCCCGGACATCCGGAAGGGCACGTGCGGTGATGACGCTCATGGAGTAATCGATGTAGGATTTGCGCATTACATCGGAGTACTCCACGTCCAGGATCTTTTCCTGCACCTCGGCCAGAGCGGCTTTGGTACGGCGGCGGCGCGTCTTTTTCTCCTCCGCCGGATCTTCATAATCCTGATTCAGCTCGTCATCGAGTGATAGCTGATCAAAGTCATTTGGTTTCTTAGGCATAATCATTCCTCATTCCCGGAAAATCAGATATCCAGTTCCGCGAGATTGGCATTCTGGTAGATAAAGTCTTTACGGGCGCCGACATCGGTCCCCATCAGCATGGATGTCGTCTCGGCCGCAAGCGCCGCGTCCTCAATACTGACACGCTTCAGCGTCCTGGTCCTGGGATCCATCGTGGTCTCCCACAGCTGTTCAGCCGACATCTCACCCAGGCCTTTATATCGCTGCAGCTTAAATGATCCGGGCTTATGCTTCTGACGGTAGACTTCAAGCGCCGCATCGTCATATAGGTATTCCTCGGGGCCGCGTGAAGGGATCGCCTTATAGAGCGGAGGCATGGCCAGATAGACATGCCCCTCGTAGATCAGCTGAGGCATCAGGCGGTAAAAGAGCGTCAGCACGAGCGTATCGATATGGCAGCCGTCGATATCGGCATCGGTCGCGATAATGACCTTGTCGTATTTCAGCTTGTTGATATCAAAATCATTGCCGTAGCCCTCGGAGAAGCCGCAGCCGAAGGCGTAGATCATGGTGCGGATCTCTTCATTGGCAAGGATCTTGTCCATCGAGGCTTTTTCGACATTCAGGACCTTGCCGCGCACCGGCAGGATGGCCTGGCAGCTGCGGTCACGGGCGGATTTGGCGCTGCCGCCCGCGGAATTGCCTTCCACAATAAAGATCTCGCACTTTTTGGGGTCGCGGCTCTCGCAGTTTGCGAGCTTCCCGTTGGAATCAAAGGAGAACTTCTTTTTGGTCAGGAGGTTCGCCTTGGATTTTTCCTCGGCCTTGCGGATCCTGGCCGCTTTTTCCGCGGAGGAAAGAACGGTTTTGAGCGTCTCCAGGTTGCGGTCAAAGTACAGTACCAACTGTTCTGAAGCCACTTTGGACACCGCCTTGGCCGCATCCTGATTATCAAGCTTAGTCTTGGTCTGTCCTTCGAAGCGCGGATCAGGGTGTTTGACCGACACGATGGCGGTCAAGCCGTTACGCACATCCGTCCCCGAGAAGTTCTCGTCCTTGTCCTTGAGAACACCGATCGTGCGCGCGTACTGGTTCAGCACCGTTGTCATGGCTGTCTTAAAGCCGGTCAGGTGGGCGCCGCCCTCGGAGTTGTAGATCGTATTGCAGAAGCCCAGGATATTCTCGTGAAAATCATCCGTATACTGCAGGGCGCACTCCACTTCGATCCCCTCGGCCTGGCCTTTGAAGGAGATCGGCTCGTGCAGGGCTGTGGAATTGGCATTCAGATCCTGCACGAATTTGGCGATACCGCCCTCCTCGTGGAAGCAGATCAGGGATTTGTCCACGGCATCGGACCGGTTATCCTGGAAATAGATCGTAAGGCCCGGATTCAGATACGTGATCTCGTGCAGTCTGGACTTGACATCGGATTCGCGGAAACGGATTTTCTCAAAGATCGTATCATCCGGCAGAAAAGTGATGGTCGTCCCGGTCGGACGTCCGGTTTTGCGTGTCTTGGGGAGGAGCCCGTCCACCAGCGCCACGGTGGGTACGCCGCGTTCATAGTGATCGTGATACACATATCCGCCCTGGCAGACCTCCACATCCAGCCACTCGGACAGGGCATTCACCGCGGACGATCCGACACCATGCAAGCCGCCGGAAGTCTTGTACACGCCGTCACCGAATTTGCCGCCCGCATGAAGAGTCGTCAGCACGACACGGACAGCCGGAATGCCCTTTTTATGGAGCCCCACGGGGATACCACGGCCATTGTCCTGCACCGTGCAGGATCCGTCCGGATTCAGGGTGACCCGGATTTCGGAACAAAAACCCGCAAGGTGCTCATCCACTGCGTTATCCACGATTTCGTAGATCAGATGGTTCAGGCCCTTGGTTCCGGTGCTGCCGATATACATGCCGGGCCGGAGCCTGACCGGCTCCAACCCCTCTAATACTTCAATACTGTTCTCGTCATACTTGACTGTTTTTGCCATAATACTCCCGTTCCCGGCCGGCTCTGGTGCTCTGGCCGTTAAGATTGTTCAAACTGGCTGTTATAGAGTTCCGCGTAGAAACCGCCCGCCGCGAGCAGCTCCTCATGCCGTCCCTGCTCGACGATATGTCCGTCGCGCATGACCAGGATCACATCCGCGCCCTGGATCGTGGAGAGCCTGTGCGCAACGATAAAGCTCGTGCGTCCCTGCATCAGCCGCTCAAAGGCTTTTTGGATCCGGATCTCGGTGCGCGTGTCGATCGAAGACGTCGCTTCGTCCAGGATCAGCATCGGCGGCAGGCAGAGCATCACGCGTGTAATGCAGAGCAGCTGTTTCTGCCCCTGCGACAGGCCTCCTCCGTCTTCGGTGATCAGGGTGTCATACCCTTGCGGCAGACGCCGGATAAAGCTGTGCGCATGCGATGCCTTGGCGGCTGCGATGATCTGCTCGTCCGTCGCATCGGGCATGCCCATCCGGATATTGTCACGGATCGTACCGGTCTTGAGCCAGGTCTCCTGCAGCACCATGCCGTAGTGAGCACGCAGGCTCGACCGTGTGATGCCGCGGATATCGTGCAGTGTCCCGTCCGCCGCGCTTCCCACGCGGACGGCTCCTCCCTGTACATCGTAAAAACGCATCAGAAGGTTGATCAAAGTGGTTTTGCCGCAGCCGGTTGGCCCGACGATCGCGATCCGCTGCCCCTGCTGCGTGCTCAGATTAAAATGCTCGATCAGCTGCCGTTCCGGCACATAGGAGAAGCTGACGTCCTCCAGATTCACTCTGCCGTCAGCCCCGGTAAGCTCCGGCAGCCCGGCGTCGGATACCTCGGGCTCCTCTTCGATCAGCTCGAAAATTCGTCCCGCACAGGCAAGCGCGTTCTGCAGCTCGGTAATCACTCCGCTGATTTCGTTAAAAGGCTTGGTATACTGGTTTGCATAGCTCAGGAAGCTGGTCAGCTGCCCCACACTGATGCCGCCGTGAATGGCTGTGATCGCGCCGGACAGCGCAACACCGGCATAGACCAGACTATTGACAAAACGCGTCGCCGGATTGGTGATCGAGGAGAAAAAGATCGCTTTCAGCGAAGTCGCTCTGAGCCGCTCATTCACCTCGTCAAAGCGCGCCTGCGCCCTCTCCTGATAACCGAACGCCTTGACCGCCTTCTGGCTGCCGATCATTTCGTCGATCAGGCCCGTCTGCTCGCCCCGGATCTCGGACTGTGCGCGGAACATATTATATGTCCGCCTCGCGATAAATCTCGCGACCAGGAGAGAAACTGGCGTGATCAGTACAACGACCAGGGTGATCCAGCCGTTCATCCTGAGCATGAAGAAAAGTGTCCCGACAATGGTCAGCACGCCGGTGAAAAACTGGGTGAAGCCCATCAGCAGGCCGTCCGCAAACTGATCCACATCGGCTATTACGCGTGAGACCACCTCACCATAAGCATGCTGATCGATGTATTTCAGCGGCAGAGTCTCGATCCGCCGGATGGCTTCCTGACGGATATCCCGGACTGTCAGATAAGTGATCCGGTTATTGCAGACATTCATGATCCACTGGGCAAGTGCGGTCAGGCCGATGATGATCCCCATGCGCAGCAAGAGCGCGGCCAGTGTCTCGAATTGCACTTTGCCGGGAGCTACGATCAGATCCACCGCCCGTCCGATCTGAATCGGCAGATACAATGTCAGTACGACCGTCGCCGCCGCGAAAAGGATGGAAGCGGCCACATAAGCCCAATAGGGCTTGATATAATGCAGAATCCTGCGGATCGTTCCGGTGCCCTGAGTATGTTTTTCAGCCATTGGAGGGCACCTCCTTCGGAAACTGCGAATAGTAGATTTCCTGATAAACAGAGCAATTCTCCATCAGTTCCTCATGGCGGCCGATCCCGACGATCTCACCGTCGTCCAGAACGACGATCCGGTCAGCATGTCTGATCGAAGCGGTCCGCTGCGATACGATCAGGACCGTCACGGATGGATCCATCCGCCGGATCGACTGTCTGAGCTTCGCGTCTGTCGCATAGTCAAGCGCGGAAGCACTGTCATCCAGAATCAGGATGCCGGGATGCCCTACGAGTGCTCTGGCAATGGTGAGGCGCTGCCGCTGCCCGCCGGACAGATTGCGGCCGTTCTGCGATACCGCGGCCTGCAGCCCGCCTTCCCTGCTCTCGACAAATTCTGCCGCCTGCGCCACCCGGAGCGCTTCCCACATTTCTTCCTCGGTTGCGTCTTCCTTGCGGAAACGCAGATTATCCGCGACCGTCCCCTGGAAAAGCTCTGCTTTTTGGGGCACGATGCCGATCCGGCTGCGAAGCTCCTGCTCGGGGTATTCGCGTACGTCACGGCCATCCAGCATGACCCGTCCGCTCGTGACGTCATAGAAGCGCGGGATCAGATTGACCAGACTGGATTTACCGGAACCTGTGCCCCCGATGATACCGATCGTCTCCCCCTTGCGGATCTTAAGATCGATCCCCGTGAGAGCCTCGGCCCCGGCCTCATGATAGGCGAGCCCGGCGTTTTCAAAAGAAATCATGCTGTCGGACTCTACCGCTTCCCCGCTCAGGGCGTCCGGATAAGTCATCCCCGGTTGGATATCAAAGACCGCCTGTACACGATTACCGCAGGCCACGGCCTTGGTCACCGTAATAATCAGATTGGCGAGCTTGACCAGCTCCACCAGGATCTGCGACATATAGTTGATCAGTGCGACGACCTGTCCCTGCGTCAGAACGCCTCCTTCGACCTTCCATGCGCCGGTCCATATCAGGATCAGAATCGCTGCATTGATAATCACATAGGTCAGTGGATTCATCAACGCCGAAATCCGGCCGACGTACAGCTGCAGCCCTGTCAGCTTCCCGTGTTCCTCATCAAAAGCATGGATTTCATCCTGCTCTTTATTAAAGGCACGGATAACCCGCACGCCGTTCAGATTCTCACGCGTGCGCAGCAGCACCCGGTCGAGCCCTGCCTGCACCTTTTTGTACAGTGGCATGCTGATCAGCATGATGCCGAAGACAACGGCCGAAAGCACCGGGATGGCCACCACAAAAATCAGCGCGGCCTGCGTATCGATTGTAAACGCCATAATCATCGCGCCGAAAACGATGAACGGCGACCTGAGGAAAAGCCTCAGCACCAGATTGATGCCGTTCTGCACCTGATTCATATCACTCGTGAGGCGCGTAATCAGCGTCGAAGTCCCGAGTGTATCGAGCTCCGTATACGAAAGCGACTGAATATGCCTGAAAAGTGCTGACTTGACCTTGGCCGTAAAGCCTACCGCCGCCCTGGCAGCAAAATACTGGGCCGTCAGCGAACAGACCAGCCCCACCGCGGCAAAAGCCGCCAGAATCAATACCATGCGGATCACAAGCGGCGTATCATGATTCACGATCCCGACATCAATGATCCGGCTGACAACCAGCGGAACCAGCAGTTCAAAGCTGGCCTCCAGCATTTTGAAAAGAGGCGCCAGGATACTTTCCTTGCGATAATCCCTAAGATACTTCAGCAGTCGGTTCATTTTATTCTCCCCATCTGCATACCAAAACAAAACCAAGCCCACGCATGAGCCGTTTTGTCTTCTATTAGTTTACCATATTCAGGGCCTCTGGTAAAGACCCTTTTTGTATTATACCACAAAACATTGTGGTTGTGAAGAGGGAATACCACAAGAGAAGCCCTTGGGTCCCACTTTTGCTACGGCAGGTTGCGCATTGCGCAAATGCCTGCGCAAAAGGGGGCCCAAGGGCTTAGCATGTTTGTGAGGGCTGTATGAGCAAGAAATGAGGGCTGTCGGTATCGAGAGGAAGCGACTATTCGCAGGTGATGCCGGGGACGGAAACCATGCCTTCCCCTTTCCACTCCGGCAGCCATTACTTACAGAAAACCATAAACATCACAACCAGCAACGCCCCCGGGCCTCCTTTTGCGGAACTGTTTGCGCAATGCGCAACCAGTGAAGCAAAAGCGGGGACCGGGGGCGTATTTTATTTCAGGAATCCGCTGATGATCTGTTCCTCGGCTTCCTGTTCGGTCAGGCCGAGGGTCATCAGCTTGGTCAGCTGTTCGCCGGCGATTTTGCCGATGGCGGCTTCATGGACAAGCATGGCTTCTACGCTGTTGGCCTCCAGGGAGGGAACAGCGAGAATGGTGCCCTGATCCATGATAATGGAATCGCATTCGGTATGGCCACTGCAGGCGGCGTTTCCTTTGACGCACATGTCCAGTTTCTGGTAGGAATGATCCCTGGCGACAGAGCGTGAGACGACGTCCGCACTGGAGCCGTCGCCTGACAGATTCACATCGTAGACGCTCAGGGCTTTCTGCTCCCCGTGGGTCATCAGTCGCTCATGAACGACCAGTTTCGCATTCTCTTTAAGCTCCGCGACGGTCTTGCGTTCGGTGGAATCAACGCCCTTGATCTGGACCATCTCCATCTCCATGGAGCTGCCCTCTTCCATATAAACTTCGGTCACGGGGTTCAGGATACGCTTGCCAAGTCCGTCACCCGAGCCATAATGCTTCTCGACGTATTTGACTTTGGCATTCCTTCCTACATAGAAGCGATGCACACCGTCATGCTCAGAATCCTGCACGCCGCAGTTATCGATGCCGCATCCGGCGACGATTACTACATCACTGTCTTCGCCGATGTAAAAGTCGTTGTAAACGGTTTCCTTGAGGCCGCTCGCACTGAGCACCACCGGGATGTGTACACTTTCTTTCTTCGTGCCGGGCTTGATATGAATATCGATACCGCTGACATCCGTCTTGGAGACGATATCGATATTCGCCGTGGTCTGACGTCCCGCCAGCTGGCTGTTGGCGCGGAAATTGTAGGCGCCCTCGGGCACCTGATGCAAATCGGCCACTTCAGCGAGCAGCCGCTTCTGAATCGCATCCATCTGAATCATTTCGCACCCTCCTTACCGCAGTCTGTCACAGGTGTCCACAGCGGACTCCGTGCCCATGATCTTTTGCAGCACTTCGCTGCCGGGACCCTGCATCTGGATCCTGCCGTCGGCCAGAACGATGATCTCGTCGGCGATCTTAAGGATCCGCTCCTGGTGGGAAATCACAACGACTGTGCTGTCCGTGATCTCCTTACGCATTCTCTCGAAAATCCTGGTCAGGTTCTGGAAGCTCCAGAGATCGATGCCAGCCTCGGGTTCGTCAAAGACCGAAAGCCTGGTCTTGCGGGCCAGAACGGTCGCGATCTCGATTCGCTTCAGCTCGCCTCCCGACAGAGACGCATTTACCTCGCGGTAAATATAGTCCTTGGCGCAAAGTCCTACCTCTGACAAATAATCACAGGCCTCGGAGAATTTCAGCGACTTGCCCGCGGCAATTTTAAGCAGATCCACCACACGGATGCCCTTAAAGCGGACCGGCTGCTGGAAAGCGTAGCCGATGCCCTTGTTGGCGCGTTCCGTGATGGACAGATCCGTAATATCCTCACCGTCCAGGATGATCCGCCCCTCGGTCGGGCGCTCGATCCCCACGATCAGCTTAGCCAGGGTCGACTTGCCTCCACCGTTGGGCCCGGTGATCACAACGAATTTATGATCTTCTATCTTAAGATCCAGATGACGGATGATCTCTTTGTTAGTGCCGTTTTCATCAACATCAAACGAAATATTCTGCAGCTCTAGCATCTTGAACCTCCCGGTACAGATTCGCGGAATGATCCGCGGACTCTATTATAGCATACTTCCCCTGATTTGGGAATAGCCGGCGTAAAAACCTCTTTAATCCAGTGCATACACCGCAAGATTCCGGTACAGGGCCTTAAGCGGCGCGAGCTGACGGAAGCCGATCTTGCCTCCGCCGAGACGTTCCCCGTAGGTCACACCATCGTCCACATAGGTGAAAACTTTGAGGTCGTTTACCGAAAAGCTGACCTCGGCGCCGTGCTTCTCCACCGCCAGCCGGTAGAAATCCTTGCATTCCGCGGCTTCCGGGATCGGATCTGCACCCTGCGTCACCAGGTAGAAGCCATAGCTTTTACGCAGATTGCAGGTGTGGAAAGCTCTCTCATCCGGCTCTTTCCTGCGGAAATACGATACATGGAAGGCGTTGATGTCCCCATGATGGTACTGCCGGTATTCACCTGTGCGGGCCGCCAGGCCCTCATCAAAAATACTGCCGCCCTCACGGCCCATCGCCGCGAAGAAAAGAATACAAAGCCCCTTGTCCGTCAACGGCTTAAACTCCCACTCGATTCTTACATCCGAAGGAAAGTCCTCCGGGCACCAGAGCACGTAATTGGCTTTCTGGCCCTCGGACTCCGCCAGACCGTTCTCCATCCGCATACATCCGTCCTCAAAACCGATTCTGGCCTGTCCTTCCAGCACAAATCCCCGGATGTCCTCCGGGCAGGATAATGGATTCTCGTATATCTTTCTCATAATTTGCCTTTCTGAAAGCAAGCCGGACAGGCAAAACCTGTCCGGCTCCTTTTACTCATTAACCGCTTGATGGCTTAGTGTCTGCGATGGCTCTCGATCTGCTCCTGAATGGCCTGGGTCGTATGAGCGGCTTCAATACCCATCTGGCTGGTCTCGTCCGTCAGGCAGGGATCCACCTCGGCAACGGGCTTGGGACGCTCGGAATTATCGACCGGCGTATGGGTGCCGATACCGAGTGCTTCTCCGGCCACGCCGAGCGTGGAAACGATACCGGTCAGATCCGAGGGCATATAGATCTTGGTCGCGCGTCCGTCGGCCACCGCCTTCAGGGACTCGAGGCCCTTCAGCTTCAGCACGGATTCGTCGATATTGGCGGCCTTCAGAGCCTTCAGACCATCGGCTTCAGCCTGGTAAACCAGTTCGATCGAACGGGCACGGCCTTCGGCCAGCGCGATCTGTGCGTCTCTCTCGGCTTCAGCGGCCAGGATCTTGGCCTGCTTATCACCTTCCGCACGGCTGACAACGGCTTCCTGGTGAGCCTGAGCTTCCAGAACCGTCTGACGACGTTCACGCTCAGCACGCATCTGCTTGGTCATGACCTCTTCGATCTCCTTCGGAGGCTTAATATTCTTAAGCTCCACACGGGTAACCTTGATGCCCCAGGGATCGGTAGCGGAATCCAGCACGGCCTCGAGCTTCTGGTTGATCTGATCACGGGAAGTCAGCAACTGGTCCAGTTCCATCTCACCGACGATATTACGCAGGGTCGTGGCAGCCAGATTCTGCAGACCGGAGATCGGATTCTCAACGCCATACGTATACATCTGCGGATCAAACACGCGGCAGTATACGACGCTGTCCAGCTGCAGCACGATATTATCCTTGGTAATAACGGGCTGAGGCGGGAAATCCAGCACCTGCTCCTTCAGGGAAACGCGTTTGCTGATGCGCTCCAGGAAAGGAACCTTCAAGTGCAGACCGGCCTCCCAGACGCATTTAAAGCGTCCCAGATGCTCGATGACGTAGGCCTGCGCCTGAGGAACGATCCGAAGGTTAGCGAAGATAACCCACAGAACCAGGACAACTACTACACCAATCCATACATACTCCATACAACATACCTCCTGTTGAAATAATATTGGATGTTAAAAAATAACTGACTTTTGGTTACCACTCCGCGGCGATCTGCCCCACTTTGCGCTTGATGCGCTGCAGTGCGTTGTCGATCGATTTGGGAGTCTTGCCCATGGCTGCGGCGATCTGATGATAGTCATGCCCGTTCAGGTACATGGAAAGCACTTTTTTCTCAAACTTACTGCACCTGGCGTCGATCTCTTCCTGCAGATGGTCCACCTGTTCCTGATCGATCAGCATATCCTCGGGGCCGGCCACGCCGGGCTGAGTCAGGATATCCATCATGGTCGTTTCCTTATCCTCTTCGTCGTAAATGGTTCGGTTCAGGGAAACATAGCTGTTGAGCGGCCAGTGTTTCAACCGGTTCGCGTTCTTGACCGCCGTCATGATCTGCCGGGAAATGCACAGATCCGCAAAGCTGCGGAACGAGGCGTTTTTGTCCGGCTGATACGAGATGATCGCTTTATACAGGCCGATCATTCCTTCCTGGATCAGGTCAGCCCGGTCGGCTCCAAGCAGGAAAAACGGACGGGTCTTGATCCGGACAAGGTCTTTATACCTCTCCAGCATAAAGTCCATCGCGTCAGCCGCGTCGCTGCCGCCATCGTGAACCTTCTGCACCAGTTCCTCATCGGGCGTCCGGCTCCATTCCTCCCGGAATTGAGTAATAGCGGTCGTTACGAGCTCATCTTGCATGGCATCACTCTCCTAACCCAAACCCCTCTGGCGAACGACTTCGTACATCATGACGCCTGCCGCGACCGAGGCGTTCAGTGAACTGATCTTGCCCTTCATCGGCAGTTTAACGACATAATCGCAGCGTTCTTTCACCAGGCGTGAAACACCCTCGTGCTCCCCGCCGATGACCAGTGCGATCGGTCCGGTCAGGGGCGTATCATAGGCGAGCTGCCCGTCCATATCGGCGCAGGCAACCCAGATCCCCTGTTTCTGCAGTTCGGGTATCACCTTGGCCACATTGGTGACCTTGGCAACCGGGACATATTCACAGGCTCCCGCCGCAGTTTTGACGACGGCAGCGGTCAGGCCCACCGCATGATGGCGGCTGATCAGGATGCCGTGCACCCCGCACGCATCCGCTGTCCGGAGAATCGCGCCAAGATTATGCGGATCCTGGATACTTTCGAGGATCACGATAAACGGGGGTTCCCCCGAAGCGCGCGCTTTTTCCAGAATATCGTCCAGCTCTGCATAAGGATAGGCCTGCACGAGGGCCGCTACGCCCTGGTGGCGCTCTCCGCCTGCCAGCTCGTCCAGCCTGCGACCACTTGCCTCTTTAATGGCGATCCCGGCTTTGCGGCACATCGCGACGATCTGAACAAGCGAACCTGTATGCTCGCCGAACTGCACATATATACATTCGATCCCCCTGCCGGAACGCAGTGCTTCCAGCACCGCATTGCGTCCGACAATGATCTCATTATCCATCTCGGGGTTCAAGTCAAATCCTCCTTTGGCTCCGGCTCCTCATGTTCACGGACTTCATCCGCTGCCCATTCCCGGCACAGCAGCGCGTACCCCGCGTCCATCAGCTCGAGAATACGGTCCATACGGCCCTCCAGATACAGGGCTCCGATCATTGTCTCCAGGCCCGTCGCCATCTTGTACTCGATCACTTCGGCGTGTTTGGGGATGGTATTGGACTTGGCATTGCGGCCCCGGCGCACCAGATCCTGCTCGTCCGCCGATAGATCGTCCCACAGAAGGCGCACCATCCTGGCCTGTGACTCGGCCCGCGCAAACTGTGAAGCATGCAGATGCATGCGGTGCGGCGAGGTCTGTTCGGTCATCACCAGCCGTCCGCGGATGTACAGGTCAAACACGCTGTCACCCAGAAAAGCGAGTGCCAGCGGCGCCATCTGCCGGGGATTAATCCCCTCCGCGCCGGTCACTTCGCGCAAATGTTCAATCAGCATACTACTCCTCTTTGCCGGAACCGCTTTGCCTGTTCTCGGCACTGATCTCCTGCTGCAGCGTCTGCATCTGATCGCGGATCCGGTCCAGATCCTCCTGATAAGGATCCGGCAGATGGATCTGATCCAGACTGTCACTGGGACGTTCAACCAGCGAATGATAACGAACGATCCTTGCGGGAACGCCGACCACAGTACAATTGGGCGGAACCTCCTCCAGAACCACACTTCCGGCACCGATTCGGGAATTCTCTCCCACGGTAAAGGATCCCAGCACCATAGCGCCTGCGCTGATCATCACCCCATCCTTAATCGTAGGATGGCGTTTGCCTTTCTCCTTACCGGTACCTCCCAGGGTAACACCCTGATAGATCGTCACATCATCTCCGATAATCGTGGTCTCTCCGATCACCACTCCCGACCCATGGTCGATAAAAAGCCGATGACCGATGGTCGCGCCGGGATGGATCTCGATTCCCGTCCTGCGGCGTGCTCTCTGCGAAAACCAGCGGGCCAGCAGATAATGACCTTTCTGATACAGGCGGTGAGCCCTGCGGTGACTCCACTGAGCCTTAAAACTTGGATATAGCCAGACCTCCCAGGGGCTGTGTATCGCAGGATCCCGGGCCATGATCGTCTCGGCCTGCTCATGATAAAAATCCAAGAAACTCATGCTTTCCTCTTCTCCGGCCTCCGGCCGGGTCCATAACTTCTCTATCTATTCTCTACCCAATAAATTATACATGATTTACGAAGCTTTGTCAAGGGGTTGTCAACGTTCCTTCCTTTTGCAGAAAAAGGACGACCAGGATCAGGGCGATGAGCAGGAATCCCCCGCCTACGATGACCAGGAACAGGCAGGGTGTTTTGCCTCCCTCCGCCTTTCGCGCTTTATAATCGGCGTAGGACTCATGCTGGCGGTTGCGGAAAAACCAGCTGAGGGAGACGACCGCATAGCTCAGGCCGTCAAAAGCCCCGTTCCTGCTCACAAAAACAAGTGCTCCGCTCGCGGCAAGCAGCATCCCCGCCGTAAAAAACGCATCCGACCAGTGCCGGATCTTATCCAGCTCAGACATCTGCTCACCTGAAAATAAACCGCCCGACCAGGCGGTGAGTGCCATCAGGACCAGGCCGACGCCGAATGCAATCAAGTATTTCAGCCAAGGACGCCGTGGACGATCATAATGCTCCTCCCGGACAGCACCGTTCCCGGCGGGCAGTCCCGCAGTATTCTTCTCTTCCATAAATACTCCTTATAGGCAAACTGAGTATGGCAAAGCCATACTCAGTTTATCTGACAGATTATTTCTGCGCTTCCTCACGGTATTTTTCAAATTCCTTAAGGGTGCAGCGGACGAAATGTCCGGGAATGACTTCGCGAAGCTCCGGCTCTTCGGTCGTATATTCGTGATCCACCAGCGGATTGTAGCGGATACGGATACGATTACGTTCGGATTCAGGATCCGGCAGCGGAATAGCTGACAGCAGCGACTTGGTGTAGGGATGAAGCGGGCACCGGAACAGTTCGTCCGAATCCGTCATCTCTACCAGATTGCCGTAGTACATGACACCGATCCTGTCGGAAAAATACTTAACGACGGACAGGTCATGCGCGATGAAGAGGATCGTCAGTCCCATGGATGCGCGCAGTTCGTTCAGCAGGTTAATGACCTGTGCACGAATGGATACATCCAGTGCGGAGATCGGTTCGTCCGCAATGATCATCTCGGGATTCATGACGATGGACCGGGCGATACCGATACGCTGGCGCTGGCCGCCGGAGAACTCATGCGGATAACGCGTCGCGTGCTCGCTGACCAGACCGACGGTCTCCAGCATCTTCAGCACCTTTTCATCGATGACCTTCTGATCCTTCTCACCCTGGATCTTGAGGCCCTCCGCGATGATCTCGCGGACAGTCATACGGGGATCGAGCGAAGCGATGGGATCCTGGTAAATCATCTGAATCTTGGTGACAAGCTGCGAATGACGGGCCAGACGGAGATCATGAAGGTATTTGCGGTGAAGCGCATGCTTTTCCGCACCGGGCTTGCTGATCGCCTCCTGATATTCCCTGGTCACACGCTCTGCCTCGTCCTTGCGGAACTGGTCGTTAACATGCTTGTGATCATATTTGGCCTTCTTGATCTCCTGGCGCAGTTCCGCAATGCGGTCCTTGCAAGCCTGGATCTCGGCCTCAGCGCCGCCGTTGGAGGACAGTTCTTTGATCTTAGCCCTCTGCTGCTTGATTTCTTCCACATAAGAACGGGTACCGGCTACGATACGGGTGCCGTGGAAATAGACACTTCCCGAAGTCGCGTCATACAGACGGATGATCGTGCGTCCTGTGGTGGTCTTGCCGCAGCCCGACTCACCTACCAGGCCGAAAATCTCGCCTTTGTAAATGTCGAAGGATACATCGTTGACGGCTTTCTTAACGGCATCTCTCTTGCCGAAATACATCGAAAGATGTTCAACCTTGAGCAACGGTTCCTGATGATTATTCTCACTCATTGCTGCTGCTCCTTCCTTGTTTCATTCTGTTGATACGCTCGGTAATGACCTTGGGCATCTCAATCTTGGGTGCATTGGGATGCAGCAGCCAAGTGGCCGCATAATGCGTATCGGTGATCTTGAACATGGGCGGCTGTTCCTCGAAGTCGATTTCCAGCGCGTTCTTGTTGCGCTCCGCAAAAGCATCGCCCTTGGGAGGATAGATCATGTTGGGAGGTGTTCCGGGGATGGACTCGAGTCTTTCCTTGGTATCCAGATCGGGTACGGAGGAAAGCAGCGCCCAGGTATACGGATGTGCCGGTGAATAGAAAACATCTTCGGCCGTACCGTACTCCACGATCTTGCCGGCATACATAACGGCAATACGGTCTGCCATGTTGGCAACAACGCCCAGGTCGTGTGTAATGAAGATGACGGACAGATCGCGCTGGCGCTTCAGTTCGTTGATCAGCTCCAGGATCTGCGCCTGAATCGTCACGTCAAGAGCGGTTGTGGGCTCATCGCAGATCAGGATGTCGGGATTAGCCGTAAGCGCGATAGCGATAACGATACGCTGGCGCATACCGCCGGAGAACTCAAACGGATATTGGCGGTAGCGGCGGCGGGGTTCGTCAATACCTACGCCTTCCAGGAGCTTGATTGCACGTTCGCGTGCCGCGCCCTTGGTAATCTTGTAAGAAGAATTCTCCGCCTGCTCCTTCAGATAATCCACGATCTGAAGGGATCTTGCGGGCAGATCGGCCGTCTTGGTGGCCTCAATCTGCTCTTCAAAATGATGCAGCTGCTCATTGATGGTATCGACCATATCCTGATGTGCCGCTTCTAGATTGACATAACTTGCGGGAATGACTTCCCAGTCGGGGGTCTTGCCCTTGGCTACGATCGCATCATACTTCTTCTGAGCGCGGTCAAAACGCTTCTGTTCCTTGGCGTTCTTGCTGGAACCGGTAAAGAACAGATCGACCGCGTAATCGATGGAAGTCGGGAAGGTATGAGTCAGACTGTCCTTGACCACTTCAAGAGGATCCAGGCAGTTCTGCACGGCAACCTTCATCTCGCGGACCGCGGCGTCCACTTCGCTCTTATTGGGCGCTTCCGCCTCAAAAACAGGCAGTTTGGACTTCAACAGCGCAATGGCTTTGCTGCGGGCTTCGTTGGTCTGATCGATCGAATACTGGATGGCTTTCTCAGCTTTGTTCATAAACTCATTCATGTATTCGGTATCGATCTTCTGATGTGTCAGCACATTCAGTTCCTTTACGGGCAGATCGGGGATCTTGTCCTCCACAAAGGTAAGATAATAGCCAAGCGTAAAGGTATTGGGAGTCTCGGCGTTAACAGCTGCCTGCAGGATATCCAGGCTCTGCTGCAGCGCTTCGCGCGCTCCGGCCAGCTCTTCCGCGGTTTTCTTGCCCATGTCGGCTTTGACCTTCACAGCCAGCTCTCTTAACTGTTCGGCTTTCTCATTGACCACAAAACGGGACAGGCTCTTGTTCGCGGCCAGAACGAAAGCATTCATATCCTCGCGGATATTTCGGAGGGACTTGTTGTCGATTCTCAGGATGAGGTTCTCGGCCAGCGCCAGTGCCTCACGAGCGGAATCCAGACTCTCCGTATATTCGCTCTGAAGCGCGGAATGCTTCAGGCTGAATTTTTTGAACTTGGTCAGGTCCTCGGTGGAACCTTCCACGCCTGCTTCCTTCATACGGGTATCCAGCGCACGGAACATTTTGTTCAGGCTCTCTTTGGATTCCTTGCGGGAAGCCTTGTTCTTGAGGAGCATAGCCTCGGTCAGCTGCTGGCCCACACGCATGATGGGATTCAGACTGGACAGAGGATCCTGGAAAACCATGGCGATTTTGTCGCCGCGGATCCGGTGGAATTCGTCCTCGGAAACCTTCATCAAATCTTTGCCGTCATAGAGGATCTTGCCGCCTTCTTTGATAGCGTTGCCTGCGAGAATACCCATGATGGCACGGCTGGTAACGGATTTGCCGGAACCGGACTCTCCGACGATGGCCAATGTCTCGCCCTTATACAGATCAAAGCTGATATCGCGGACAGCCTGCACCTTACCGTTTGTAGTATGGAAGGAGATGCGCAGGTCTTTTACTTCAAGTTTCTTTTGCTCAGCCATTACTCATCCGCTCCTCTCAGTGAAGGATTAAACGCGTCACGGAGTCCGTTACCGAACAGATTGAACGAGATCTCCAGCAGCGATATAAACAAAGCCGGGAACAGGATAATATGGGGGAAGGACGACAGATATGCCTGTCCGTTTGAAAGCATGGTACCGATGGACGTCAGTCCCGATGTCTCCAGACTAATGATGCCCAGGAATGACAGCATGGATTCGCTGAAGATAACGCCGGGGATGATCAGAACGGTGGACGTAATGATCGTACCAAGGCTGTTCGGCAGAATGTGGCGGAAAATCAGTCGGCTGTCGCTTGCGCCGAGCGTACGGGCAGCCAGAACATATTCCTGCCCTTTGAACCGGTAGAACTGTGTACGCACACGGTGCGCGATGCCGATCCATCCTGTCAGAACAAAGGCAAATAGCAAACTGACGATCGGTCCGACCTTATCGGCCAGATGCATCTTGAACAGCGTCGCCACAACGATGAACGGAATGGATGCCAGAATATCGGAGATACGCTCCAGGATCAGGTCGACTGCTCCGCCGTAATAACCTTCCACTGCGCCGTAGATGACGCCGATGAAGAAGTTGATCACGGAAACGGAGATTGCAAGCAGGAACGAGAGCCGGGCACCATAGGCCAGGCAGGCGAAGATATCCTGACCATGCTGGTTGGTTCCGAGGAGATGCTGTGCATAGAAGCCGTTCTTGTAATTGTAATACTCTTTGTAGAGAACACGGACACGGTACCCGGTCTGGTTCTTGGCAGCATAGGTGTACCAGGTCTCTCCGTCCGCGCCGCCGTTATCGCCCTCAATACGAAGACTGTCATACTGCGCACGGTTCTTGTTGGAAGAAGTGTGATAAGCCGGTACATAGATCGGGTCGCCGTTATCGGCATGATACTTTGACAGGCCCTGTGTATTGGCCGTCTCGTCCGCAAGCTCGTACCAGAGGTTCGCAGCGCTGCCGACGGAAACAAAGTTGGTCTTATAATAGACAGGTAACGGATAAATGACCTGAATGCCGGTATCATTCTGATACTTCTGAAGCTTCTGATATTCATCCGCGCTAAGGTCCGCATAGACAAACCCGACCTTCTCATAGGAATCCACGTAAAGCTTGTAAAAAGGAATTCCGTTGCTGTCCTTGTATCTCTCATTCACCTTGAGAACAGCACTGGTGCCGTACTCCTGCCCGATGGAATTCAGATAGTCATAGCCGGACTGAGCCTCATTCTGCTCACGGCAGCCGTCCCAGCCAAGGAAGGCAAATGTCTTGGAACGGGGCAGAACCATCTTGTAGTAACCGTCACGGAACTCAACGTTATAGTTTGAGATATAAGGCACGACGATCGCATAGAGGAACAGGAAAAGAATGATAATGGACGCGGCGACGGAGGATTTATTGCGGCTGAAACGAATCATCGCATCCTTGAAATATCCAACCGGCTTGGTCGCGAGCTTCTTGTCAGAGAGCTTGCGCCCGGTCGCCACTTTAAACTTTTCAGCCGGAATATTCATATAATTCTTATCCATTTTAACGCGCTCCCATCTTGATACGAGGATCAATAAAGCCGTAGCTCAGGTCGATAACAAGACCGGCAGCCAGACTGACCAGCGTATAGAATACCGTATCTGCCATGAAGAAGTTATAGTCACGGAGATTAATGGACTGAATAAAGAGGCTGCCAATACCGGGGATTCCGAAGATACTCTCGATAACGAAGGAGCCGCCCAGAATACCGACAAATTCACCCAGGATCATGGGAAGAATGGGTACCATCGCATTACGCATCGCATGACGTACGATCGCCTGCGAACGGGTAAGGCCCTTGGTGCGGGCAAGAAGCAGATAATCACCGGTCAGAACTTCGGAAAGCTCAGCACGTGTGAAACGGGTCAGACCGGCAACCGTGCCGAATCCAAGCGAAATGATAGCAGGAACCATGGAATGGAACATCGTCCAGCTGAAGAATGTCGTCTGTTCACGCGTAGCAGCCGTCAGCGGGAACCAGCCGGTCTTATAACACAGGAAGTACTGCACAAGAAAGGCGTAAACATACGAAGGCACGGAAATAAAGAACATAACCATCGTAGAGATGACATGATCCTGCCATTTATTTTTACGTAAAGCGGCATAAATGCCGAACATAAGTCCGAGAGGAATAGCGATCAGAATCGAATACAAGTTAACCACAACCGTGTAAGGAAGCTTGGTAAACATAACTTCAGATACTTCACGGCTGCTGTACATCTGCTCACCAAGGCCCATATTGCCCTGCAGCAGGAATTTCCAATAACGAAGATACTGTACCATAATGGGCTTATCATAACCCATCATTTTCCGGCGCTCCTCAATCAGCTTGGCGTCACGGCCCATGGCCTTGATCGTCGGGAGCGGAAGCATTTTAATCAGGATGAAGCAAATCGTAGTGATGACAAAAAAGGTGAATATCATCAATACAATACGTTTGAGCACATATTTATGCATGGCGTATCAACCTTCCTGTTAATATTTCTTTTTAAGATGAACGCAACCATGGACGCAAACGTCCATGGTTGCGCAATTTGGAATTAATTGTCCATTAAACGACTCACGAAGTCTATTCAGGAATTAATATACCAGGTTGCCCATCTGAGCAGTCCAGGCTTCGTCATCGTACTCATAGGTGAAGTAACGGATTCCGCCGAAACCAACCAGATCCAGGTAAGTATCAACAGCGTAGTCACCCTTCTGGGAAACAAGGCTGCCGACGTTACGATAATACATAGGAGTATTAACGAAGTTGCTCAGGTATACATACTCACACTTTGCGAATACGGCGCAGCGGGTAGCGGCGTCATAGCTGGCAAAGGGCTGCATGCCTTCGGTCTCGACCATGGGAACATCAACCTGATTGTCCATCCAGCGAGCCCAATCCTGCAGGCTGTAAGTCATATCCTTACCGTCAACATTGATGGTAACTTCAACCTTGGTAGAATCGAAGCCGTACTCCATCTGGTTGCCGCTTCCGTCAGCAGCATCGCAGTAGCACTCATACAGCAGAGTGAACGGAGAATAAGCAGCGCCGCCCCAAGTGGAGAAGATGATGTCGGTATTGCCGGAGTACATCGTCTCGTAGTAGTCAGCATCAGCAACCATCTTCAGAGAAACCTTACCCTCGAAGCCGGTGCCTTCGCAGGCAGACTTCAGAGCATCGTTCAGGAAGTTGAACATCTGAACATAGGTGTCGTCAGAGCTGTAAACGCTCAGAGTGATCTCAACATTCTGGTCATTGTAGGTGCCATCAGCCTTGCACTGCTTGTATGCAAGCTCCATCAGTTCCTTAGCCTGCTCCAGATCATAACCGGTGATAGCGTCATAAGCTTCGTCAATGTCATCATAGTCGCCGTCGGGACCATAGGTGATGCCGTAAACGTCGCACAGAACAGCCTTCGCAACATCGCTGTCACGGTAGGAAGCGCCGGTGAAGGGATCATAGACATACATGTAGTTCAGCATACCATAACCGGCAGAACCAGCAGCGGTATAGGAAGCAGCGAAGGTGGAACGGTCGATGGCCAGAGAGAACGCCTTACGGAAGTTCAGGTTGCCAAGGATCTGGGTGCCGCGGGCAGCCAGAGCAGTCTCATCGCTGTTGAAGGTCAGCTTAGTCGTATAGGACTGAGGAGTGTAACGGATATACTGGCTGGAAGCATACTTCGCCATATCCTGAGCTACCAGGTTGACTTCGTCCAGTTCGCCCTTCTCAAAGGCCAGCAGAGCGGTAGCCTGAGCTTCGATAACAGCGCAGGAGATGATATCGGTCTGATACATTCCCTCATGCTTGCCATCGCTGTAGCCGTACCAGTTCTCGTTACGGGTGAAGGTGATCTGCTTGTCAAGCTCGAAGTAATCCAGCTTATAGGGGCCGAATCCCATCGTAGTCTCAACAGTGGTGCCGTAAGTGGTCGTGAAAGCACCATCGGTGAAGGTCTTGAGCTCTTCATACATGGGCTTGTAAACCAGATAAACGGACAGGTTGTAAGGTACATAGTAGTTGGGGTTCTCGGTGGGCAGAGCGGTGATGAAATCGATGGTATAGTCGTCAACCTTAACAACGCCTACGTTATCCCAGTTGCCTTCCTCAAAGGACTCGGCTACTACGAAGTAGTTAGGCAGATCGGCTTCGGTCTCATTCCAGGCAGGATTCTTGGTGGTAACAGGAGCAAACAGAGCCAGGTTCTCGTCAGTCAGCGGGATCAGGCCGTTGTCATCCATCAGAGCGGTCAGAGCTTCAACATTCTCAAGGTCAAAATAGGTGTCGCCATAAGCGTCAATGTAATCCTTAAGAGTGTCGCCGCCGGTCTGAGCCAGAGGGAACGCAAAGCCAATGTAGTACTTGTTGCCATTGGAATCAACATACTGTCCATCCTCACCGGCAGTCAGGTCAGCAAGAGCAACGCTGCCTTCGGTATCGGTATAGGAAGTCTGGCCGGCATAGAAGTATTCCTTGGCACCGGCAATACGGAAGTCACCGGCGTAAAGAGAGTCAGCACGACGGTTCTTCTGAGCCGGATCGAGCAGCTGCTGATAAGAATAGATGAAATCATCAGCGGTGATGGCTTCGCCATTCTGCCAGGTAATGTTCTCATTCAGCTTGATACGCCAAGCCTTGGCAGTGTCGCCTTCCGCAACGCCGAACTTGCCGACATATTCGGCAGTAACGTCAACGGGCAGCTCAGCCGCCATCTCGGGAATGATGGCCCATCCATCCAGATCCTCATTCAGAACGAAATCATAGAATACGCTCTGAATATAGTCCAGGATGTAGGAGTCACTGTTGGTCTCCCACTGCAGGGGGTTCCAGTTCATGTTCTGGTTACCGGACATATACTCGTTATGAGTATAAACCTTCTCATCGGTGTAGTCCTTGCCAGCAACACCTTTGTAAGCGTTGTAGTTAACCTCGCCGCCGCCTGCAGGTGCAATATTGGTGGTGATTTCACCAACATTGAATGAAGGATACTCAACAGCGGGATCAACTACTTCTTCAGGCTGGCTCTCTTCAGCAGAGCTCTCAGCAACACTCTCAACAGCAGAAGACTCCGGAGCCTTGCTCTCAGGAGCGGAACTGGTGTTGTTGCCGGTGCAGCCAACAGCCGTCAGAACCATGGCAACAGCCAAAACGAGTGCCAGGATCTTTTTGAAGTTCATTTTGTTTTCCTCCTCACAAAATTGTTTTCCTGCAATTTGTTTGTTTGCAGGGGTCTGTATCATTTCAACCTGCAGCCTGTTGATATACTAAGCCACCTGCCGAAAAACAACAGATAACAGTATTATATCATTAAATTGAATCTTGTCAAGACAGAAAATTCATTTTTCTCCGATTCGATGACAATTTTTTTGATAAAAAAACGCTTAAATTCGTCATTCTGACAGCACCGGGCGTTCATATGTCAATTATTGTCCGCCACTCGCGGACATTTCTTGTTAAAGTCTGAATTTTCAGTGCAATCAAGCCGTGCAGGAGTTGGCTTCCCAACTTGCAGAAACCGCAGAAAATGCCAAAAAAGGCGTGTTCTCCTTGAGACGTGCAGCATATAACAATGGGGACGTAGGCCTCGCCCTCTCCCCTCCTCTCAAACATACAAAGCCCCGCAGCCCTTTCAGGATGGCTTTTTCGTGCAGCGAAAAGCAGATTCGGGAAAGGGTGCGGGGCTTTTGTGAAACCCGGAGCCGGGATAGAGGCTCGGATTATTTACTGAAGCATTTCTCTCAGCACGTCCTCGGTCAGATAGGCCGCGGGGAAGCCTTCTTCCGTGATCACCTGGTCGGAGAGGTGCTGCTTGTCCTCCTGCATCTGGACGATACGGTCTTCGATCGTGTCCTTCATGATCAGGCGGTAGACGGTCACTTTGTTTTTCTGGCCGATGCGGTAGGCGCGGTCAGTGGCCTGGTTCTCAGCGGCGAGATTCCACCAGGGGTCGAAGTGGATCACGATGTCGGCCGCGGTCAGGTTCAGGCCGGTACCGCCGGCTTTCAATGAGATCAGGAAGACATCCGTTGTATCGACATGGAAGTCGCGGACCATCTGGGTGCGCTTCTCCTTGGAGACGGAGCCGGTCAGCATATAGTAAGAAAGGTTTTCGGCGGTCAGGCGCTCGGCAAGGATGTCCAGCATCGAGGTGAACTGCGAGAAAAGCAGGACTTTATGGCCCCCTTCCACCGCTTCGCTCACCAGATGGATGCAGGCTTCCAGCTTTGCGGAACCGTCTTTGTAATTCTCGTAGACCAGGGACGGATCGCAGCAGATCTGGCGCAGACGCATCAGCTGTGCGAGGATCTGGATCCTGTTGGCTTCGCCCTCCCGATCGAGGGTGCCGCGCAGCTGCTGTACGTTCAGGTCATAGAGTTCGCGCTGCTTCTCTTCCATGCCTGCGTAAACCATCATCTCTTCCTTGTCGGGCAGTTCTTTCAGGACATCGGACTTCAGGCGGCGCAGGATGAACGGGTGGATCATCTGCTTCAGGCGGTGCATGGCACGCTCGTCCTGTTCGCGGACGATGGGGGTTTCCAGATCTTTCTGGAAGCGCGGGTAGGTGTAAAGCATTCCGGGCATCAGATAGTCAAAGATACTCCAGAGCTCGCTTAAGCGGTTCTCGACCGGGGTGCCGGTCAGGGCAAAACGCGTCCGGGCCATGATTTTCTTGACGACCCTGGCCGCCTGCGTCATATGGTTTTTGATCATCTGGGCCTCATCGAGGATCTGATAGCGGAAGGGTACTTCCTCATAATGCGGAAAATCGCGTTTCAGCAGATCATAGGAAGTGATCAGGATGCAGCCGGGGATCTGCAGCGCGCGCGTGATCAGCTCGGCACGGTCGTTCTGGCTGCCCGAGATCACCATCTTGGGCAGGCTGGGGGAAAAGCGTGTCAGTTCGCTCTCCCAGTTGTAGACGAGTGACGCGGGACAGACGATCAGAACCGGTTTCAGGAGGTCCGGGGACTCTTCCTCATGGTAGGATTCGAGCAGCGCGATGACTTCGATCGTTTTGCCCAGGCCCATATCATCGGCCAACAGTCCGCCGAAGCCCATGGCATCCATCGTTCTCATCCAGCGGTAGCCGACTTTCTGATACAGTCTGAGCCAGGAAGAGATCGCCGTGGGCACTTCGAATTCGCTCTCGGCGACGGATTTGATCTGGCGCACAAACGCGCGGAAAGCCGCGTCGCGATTGATCTGCACACCTTCGCCGCTTTCGGACAGGACCGCGTCCAGATAGGCCGCCCGGAAACGCGGCAGGGTGATTTGCCGCGAATTCAGGTTTTTGACCGGCAGATGCAGACCTTCCAACAGCTCGGAAATCATCTGCAGCGAGTTGTCCTCGAGACGCAGGAAACTGCCATCCTTCAGGCGGAAATAGCGCTTTTTGAGGCGATAGTTTTCCAGCAGACGGCTGACTTCATCAAAAGGCATCTCCTCGGAAGATATCGTCAGATTCAGCAGATCGTTTTTAAGTGAAACGCCGACGCTCAGCCTAGGGGCCGCGCCGATGCGGAATTCGCGGACCGATTCGTCCATCCAGACTTCACCGATCTGCTCCAGGTTGTTCGTCCCCTCTTCCAGGAATTCATACAGCTCGTCCTCTTCTGTGATCGCAAAGCAGCGTTCCCCCCGCATGACATGGGGGAATAGCTTGTGCACGGCCTGGACCGCGGCGGATTCGCGCGCCACATCACGGTAGATCTTGCCGATCTGCACCGGATCAAACGCGTTATAGACCGTCTCGCCGTACTGTGATTCCACGCGGCAGCGCAGCAGGTCGACGCCCTGCCCCGGCTCGATATAGATTTTGATCTGGGCCGGATCGGGCATGAATTCATTCAGGAGGCCTTCCGTAATGTCCACCTGGAAATAGTTCTGCAGGATCGGAAGGACGGAGACGCCGAATACCTGCAGGTCCTCGTGGGACAGATAGAGGCGGCTTTCGTCGGATGCGGCGCACTCCTCCAGGAAGTACCGGCAGTCCTCGCTGAATTCCTCGCTGCAGAGATAGAGTTTATCCCCCATCTGCACGATCAGGCGGTTCAAGCCCTTCAGCAGCTGGAAATACTCGGTCTGGATCATCAGGCCCTCATCGGTTTTAAGGATCTCCACCACCAGCGGCGGATTGCCTTTACATACATTCACGGAACGCGCCCTCAGGCGGCTTCCCTGCACCAGGACTTCATCCCCTTCAAAATATGAGAGGAGCTCTTCCAGGTTGCGGACAGAGAGCGGCAGAAAACGCTTCTGTTCCTGGTTCTGCAGCAGGGGACTCCCCGCCTCCTCCAGTTCGTCCAGAATCCGCATGATCATTTGAACGACAAGCAGCCCCCGCGTCGTAAAAGCGCTGGGGTGGTGCATGAATTCCAGCTTCTTGCCGTAACGCACTCTGGCATGTCTGCGCATCTGCTCGGCAAATTCGGACAGATCTTTAACGACATATTGTGTGGAGATCCCGATGCGGAATTCCACGCGCGGCGAAGACTGCTCCAGATTCAGAATCGGTTTCAGATCGACCGTTCCGGCCTTCTTCCCCTGAAAATAACGGGCATTCTCACGCAGCGCGTACGAGCTGAGCATCCGGCGGCCTGACGTAAAATCGACGGGCGTATTATCCGTGTTCTGTGCCTGTAAGGTGATATTCTGTTCCAAAAAGATTCCTCTTTCTGATATAAAGGTTTATTCGCGGCGAAGCGCGTCGATCGGATTCAGATTCGCCGCTTTGACGGAAGGCAGGAATCCGAAGATAATGCCCACTGCCATGGAGAAGATAACGGCCAGGATGATGGCGGGGACGCTGATGGCGACCGGCATCTCGGATATCCGTGAGACGACCTGCGCCAGGCCGATGCCAAGTACCACGCCGATGATGCCGCCCAGGCTCGTCAGAACCGCGGCCTCGGTCAGAAACTGACCCATAATGCGGCTCTTGCGTGCGCCTAGCGCTTTCTTAAGGCCGATTTCACGCGTCCGCTCCGAAACCGAAACCAGCATGATATTCATGACGCCGATACCGCCGACCAGCAGGGAAATGCTGGCGATCCAAATCAGCTGCCGGTTGGTCGCGGCGGACAGATCCTGCAGATTCTTGGCCTGCTGCAGCAGATCGGGGCTCTTGTACTGAACCGTCGCTGAGGCATCATTCTCGCTGATCCCCGCGCGCGCATTCAGCAGATCGGCCGTCTTCTTGCCGGCCTGCGTCATATTCTCGGTACTGGTCGCCTTTAAGGCGATCATTTCGGGCTCGTCAAACCGGTAGACGATCGGCCAGGCCCTGAGCGGAATAAAGACGCGTCCCCGGCCGCTCTGATACTTATACGTATAATAATCGTTTTCGTTCTCGATATCCGGGACATACGCATCGTCCTGCTCGACGATCCCGATGATGACAAAGGGCTCTCCTGCCATCTCGATCGTCCGGCCAAGGGCGCTCTCACCCGGGAAGAGCACACCCGCGGCCGTGGTGTCCAGGATCGCGACCTTACGTGTACCGTCGTAGTCCCGCCCTCCGAACATGCGCCCGCGGACCGGATGATATCCATACACCTGAAAATAGAATTCATCCGTCCCCATGACGAATCCGTTGGACAGCGCGGTATTGCCATGATAAACGCCCTCATAGACATTGCGCTGCAGGAAAGCCGACGCCTGCTCCACTTCGGGGATCGCGCAGATCTCGGCGAGCACCTCGGATGTCACCGGAAGGAAAGCCTCCGGGATCTCCGCATACTGCGGCTCCAGCGCATAAGAACCTTCATAAAGCTGCACGACAACGGCATTGTTGCCGGAACCGATGATCTGGTTCTTGATGCGGTCATTCGTGCCCTTGATCGTGGAAACGATCGCGATGATCGCGGCGATTCCGATAATGATGCCGAGCATCGTCAGAATAGAGCGCATTTTGTGGGACCAGATACCGATAAAGGAAAGGCGGATATTTTCAAGCATGATTCATCGCCCTCCTTACTTGGCCGGATTGACCGGGTTGACCATCTCGTCTTCCCGCCGGGTCCGGACGCCTTCACGGGCGGTCTTGCCATAGGGGAAAGCCAGATAGTCCTGCTGTGTGAGACCTTCGAGCACTTCAAAGTACTCTCCTTCCCACATCTGGCGGCCGAGCTGCACATAACGCTTCTCCAGCACGCCGTCCCTATCGGCCAGAACATAGTAGCGGCCGTCTTCCTCCCGGATATACATCGAAGGAATGCAGAAGCTTTCCTCGGATGCGCTGTCCGTCTTATTCATGGTGAGCTCGATGCCGGAACCCTCCGGCTCCACGCTGTCGGTCTCGAAATAGATCGTGACCGGATAGAAGGAGACATTGGGGTTAGCCGAACTTCCGAAGCCTCCCGCGGATTCGGGGATCTCTCCGATAGCGGAGATATGGCCTTCGTAAGTCTGTCCGGTCATCCAGGAGGTGCCGTACACCGTATCGCCCAAGGCGAGCTGCCCCAGATCAAATTCCGAAATGGTGGCCGTGACGTAGAAGCCGTCGGTTCCGCTGACGACCGCAAAAGGTTCTCCGTACAGATTGCCGGTGGGATCCAGACTGGTCACCGTTCCGTTCACACTGCTCAGCACCACCGTTTCATACAGCTTTTTCTCGGTCTTCTCGAGCTCCAGTCCGGCCATTTTCTGACTGATCTCCAGATCGCGGATCTCGACTTCTTTCTCGGCGATCTGCTGCAGCAGCTCGGCTTTGGTCGGCCCCGAAGGAACATACGGCGGATAATAGGGCGGATAGTAAGGCTCCGGTTCGATGGTTCCCGGATCCTCGCCCGGGTCTTCCTGTTGTACCGTGTAGTACAGATTATAGACGCCGCCATGCTCCAGCTTAACCTGGAAGCGGTTGTCCACGGGCTCCTTTTCCTCCAGGATGTCGCTGCCGACGATGCTCACCTGCTCGACCTCGATCTCGGCGCTTTCCAGATTCAGCGAGAGCGTCATGGGCCCCGGAAAAGCATCTTCAGGTACGATCATGATGATGGACTGTATATCCATCGGGATCTGATAGAGACCCAGATTATAGATCTCGCCGCCCTTCGGCGCGGCCGCATCCCCGGTGCAGAAATACCAGGAGTACTCGATGTCGCCGTCTTTTTCGTCCTTCTCGGTCTTGTCGAAGACGCAGTAGACCGGCTCATCGATCCTGTCCTTATAGAAGGAAGCCGTCATTTTAGTCGTGTTGGAGATCCAGTAGTGGTAGGGATCCCTTTCCGTTCCGGTGCCGGAATAAGGTTTGCTGCGGTCGGTCAGTACCTGCAACGGCCCCTCTGCAGGCTCGGGCTCGACCGGTGTGGGATCATCCGGCCTCGATTCTTCATGAGAGGATTCTTCGTGAGAGGATTCTTCGTGAGAGGATTCTTCTTCGCGGGAGGACTCGTCCTCTTGGGAGGATTCGCCGCCCAGCGAACTTTCCTCATGGCTCGATTCGTCCTCATGGCTGGTTTCTTCGTGCGAAGAATCGTCAGGCTGAGATTCCTCTCCGGAAGATTCCTCCGCTGCAGACTCTTCCACTTCGGAATCCTCCGCGGATGACTCCTCTGCCGAGGATTCACCGGGTGCAGAATCCTGCCCGGAGCTTTCATCGGGAACGGATTCTTCCCCGGAAACATCCTCCGGCGTCCAGGACTCCT
This sequence comes from Bacillota bacterium, assembly GCA_017442535.1. Taxonomy (GTDB): domain Bacteria; phylum Bacillota; class Clostridia; order Lachnospirales; family Bianqueaceae; genus RUG12817. Next base: position 73,068 of record JAFRZL010000028.1, read on the forward strand.
CCGTACGGTCCGAAATTTCCGCGTCCCCCACCGGGGCGGATTCCTCATTCAACCGGGTCCCGTAAAGCGAAGACGCGTCCGACGGCTTGGTGTTTTTGAGATCATTCAGTTCCTGCTCCAGGCGGTCGTGCCGGTAGGCCATCGCGTCCAGATTCAGCTGAAGTCTCTCCATATCCAGGTAAAGCTGTGTCGGGTCCAGCTGCAGGAGCGGATCCCCGACGCGGACCGTCTGGCCTTCCTCCACATAGAATTCCAGCACGCGGTCGTCTTCGCGTCCGTAGACCGACTGCTTATAGCCGGACTGCACATAGCCGTAAATGGTATTTTCGTTCCAATATTGTGTGGCCATGAATTCAACGGGATTGACTTTGACCACGAGATTATTCTTCTGATTCTGCTTGACCGCGTAGAGAGCGCCCGCCCCTACGGCAGCCGCGGTGATCACGGAGACGGTCCCGATCAGAAAATGTTTAAGCTTTTTATTCATCTGCCGCCTCCTCTTCCGCCCCGCTGCGCAGTCTGCCGTCCAGGATCGTGAGCTTTCGCCCCGCGTGTCCGGCGATGGAAGGCTCGTGCGTGATCATGATGATCGTCGCGCCCTCCTGATTCAGCAGGTGAAAAAGTTCCATGATCTGCTCGCCTGAGCGCGTGTCCAGCGCACCTGTCGGCTCATCCGCCAGGATCACGTCCGGATGATTGGCCATGGCGCGCGCGATGGCTACCCTCTGCTGCTGCCCGCCGGAAAGCTGTGTCGGCCGGAAATTCATGCGGTCCGCCAGTCCGACCTTTCTGAGCAGCTCCTCGGCGATCTGCCGGCGCTCTTTACGCCGGATACCTGCGTAAATCAGGGGCAGCTCCACATTGTCCAGCGCTGTCTCGCGGGGCAGCAGGTTAAATGTCTGAAAGACAAATCCGATGCGGTGATTACGCAGCGCCGCCAGCTCGCGGTCCGACTTCTTCAGGACATTCTCTCCATTAAACGTATACTCTCCGGAGGTCGGCAGATCCAGACAGCCGATAATATTCATCAGCGTGGATTTACCCGAGCCGGAAGGCCCCATAATGGAGAGGAATTCCCCTGCCTCCACCTGCAGCGAAATATCTTTCAGGACAGGTACATCCATCTTGCCCTGCAGATAATTCTTGTAAATGCTTTTCAGCTCCAGAATCATCGCGTCAGCCCTCCTCTGGGGCCGGGATCCTCGTCTTCTGCCATGCTGTGAGCCGTATTCATGCCTTCTTTAAGCCCATCGCGCGGAAAAGCGATATAATCGGCCGCTCCGACACCGCTCACTACTTCAAAGGTATCCGCCGAGGCATCGTAATCGCCGAGGATCAGGGTCTGCTTCGCGAGCTTTCCGTTCCTCTCGATCCAGGCATAGGCGTTTCCTGTCTGCGGCATCACAATATAGGCGGCGGGAAGCATCAGTTTGTCGGAGCCGGCATGGGCGGATTTGAGTTCCACCAGGACATGCTGCCCCAGCAGCAGGCCCTCATAGTCATCCAGCACAACGTAAAAAGGATACTTGGTCGTTCCATTGGACTTGTCAGATCCGCCGATATAATAGCCGCCCCCTTCCTCAGGGGTGGACTGTGTCAGATCGATCTCCTGGATCACACCGCTCCAGGTCTCGTCCTCTTTTACACGGGAACGGACCAGGACCGCGTCACCCTCATGGATCTCACGCACGTTCTGCTCATTGATCTGAGCCTTGATACGGAAATCGCCTTCGGCCATGATCGTAATATAATGCTTTTGTTTTCCGGAATAATAGTCCTGATATCCCTCCAGCGCGGTGGGATCAAAGCTCTGGATCCGGCCGGACATCTCCGTCTTGACCCGGTCGTCCGCGATCTTCTCATTCAGGCGCTCGATCTCCGCCTGGCGGACTTTTTTATTATACTCTTCTTCCTTGATCGTGCTGTAGCGGTTCTGGATCTCGACCGTATACTCGATCTTGTTGGCCTCGGAGGCCTTTTCCTTTTCGTTCTCCAGCGTATTGATCTCATTATATATGGAAGTGATCCTGTTATCGATCCGGTCGATATCCAGTTTGGCCTGCTCCAGCTGCAGCTCCAGCTCTTCCGTGTCATAGACGAAAAGCGCGTCGCCCGCTTTGACCGACTGGCCCTCTTCGACCAGAACCAGTTTGATGCTGCGTCCCTGTTCCGGATCGACATACATCGTCTTCTGCGGCTCCACCATTCCGGCAAAGCGGTTCTGTGTCCCCGCGAAACCATTGACACCTGCGAGAACCGCGACACTGTCCACATTGACCGTTTCATCGGATCCGCCCTTCAGTGCATCACATCCCGCGAAAAGCAACATCCCCGCGAGCAGCGCGCAAAGCGTTTTAACCATCCTGCTCCGGGCCATTTCAGTTCTTCCTCTCTCCATTGTTCTGGTTTCTCTGGTAAATGATCCAGAGTCCGTCCAGAACCAGATCATCATCCTGGATAAAATGATGCTTGCAATAAGCCGTGATCGCGGAAGACAAGCCGCCGGTCGCAACCAGTGTCGTCTTGCAGCCCAGCTCCTCCTCGATTCTGTCCGCCAGTCCGTCCATCATGGCCGCCGTGCCGAAAACGCTTCCCGAACGCATGCTGTCCACCGTATTGGTGCCGATGACATGCCGGGGCGCGACCAGATCGATGGCCGGAAGCTGTGAAGTATTACGGGTCAATGTCTCGAGCGCGGTGCGCACGCCTGCCAGAATGATCGCCCCCCGGAACACTCCGTTCTGGTCGATGATGGACGCCGTCGTGGCTGTTCCAAGATCAAAAACGATCTGCGGCAGCGGATATTTGGCAATCGAAGCCACTGCTCCCGCAACCATATCCGCGCCGACCTGAGCGGGATTATCCGTCTTGATATTCAGTCCGGAGCGGATTCCCGGTCCGACAACCAGCGGATCCTTCCCGATCAGGAGACGGATGGCACGCCTCAGTACAGAGACCAGCGGAGGCACTACTGTCGCGATGATCGCCCCATCGATCAGGCCGCTGTCAATGCCCGACAGATCAAACCATGTCTTGAAGCGGATCGCGTACTCCTCCGCCGTCGCGGAAGTATTGGTCTGAAAACGGCCCACATGCCTTGCGCCGCCCTCATCAATACATCCGATCACCAGATGAGTGTTGCCAACATCAATTGCGATAATCATACTCATTCTCCTATCTGTCCGGCCGCTGCCGGGCTCAATTACAGAAATCGAGTAGGAGGATATCCCCTACTCGATATTATCATCGTACATCCGTTCATCGATCGGAATCATCCTTAATCCGATACATGGCTGTCCCGGCTAAGCAGGATCAGCGTCCGACAAGCGTTTTTCTTCCTTCATTAATCAGCCGCAGAACCACGGGGCTCAAAACGACATTCAAGACCAGTTCAAAGATAAAATTCAATCCGACAAGGCCTACGATCATGTACTTGCCTACTGAAGTGAAACCAAGACCCTCTCCCCACGCGCGGATGGTATCCATAAAGAAGACCAGGCAGCCGATCAGGAAGACTCCGGTATTCACAACGGGACAGATAATGGCTGCACAGATCACAGCCGCGTATTGATTGCGATGCTCCAGCGCCTTGTAAACCAGGCCTGCCGCAAGTCCTGCCAACACGCCCTTGATCAGTACGGTCGCAATGGTACCGCCTACATTCAGGACCATAAAAGTATTGGCATCACCGGACAGCAGCACCGCCGCTCCGAAGACCAGTCCGAGCCACATGCCTGCCAGCGGACCGTACAGAGCACCGCCAAGCACGATCGGGATCAGAACCAGCGAAATCGAGAACGTACCGAACCGGATGAACGACCCCGCAAGCTGCAGTGCGATCACGATCGCCGTGAAAATCGCCACACCCGTCAGAACCCTCAGTCTCTTGTGATTGATCGTCATATTCAATTCCTCCTGCTATTGTTTTCAAAGTCGGCAGAATGCCGCAAGCGAAATACAATGCAAAGGTATTATACTATGAGTAAACCGTAATTGCAAGACTTCCGAGGCAAAAAACCTGTGTGGGAAAGCATGTTTTTCCCATGCCGTCCCTTAGAATCCGCGCATATGCAGCTGGATGGCCGGGTCATTCTCGGCCTCCTCGAGGCACTGCTCCTCCTCCTCGGTCAGATCATGCTCCAGAAAAACCCGTCCCATAAAGGTGCCATCGCGCTGCGCTTTCATCTTGCGGATGCCTTCGACCTCCTCAAGCGTCACGCCGCGCGCTCTGGCGATCGCCTCCACGACTTCCACAACGTCGGCGAGCTCCTCCATGTTGCGCGTCGCGAGATACTCCTTGACTTCTTCTCCAAGCCGTACATGCAGCTGGTACATATACTCCTTATCGTCAAGGATGCGGGTGAAAGGTCTGTGGCCTTCTTTGCGCATCTGTTCAGGAATCCGGTCGCGTACCAGACGGTTGATCATTACTTGCTTTTTCATTTGCATTACCTCACTCTACGGATTACAGCAGATACTGCTCGTCCTCAGACATCTTGGGCTCGTCGGCATCCTCCCAGGCGGGATCGTCTTCCTCCTCTTCCGGCTTCTCCTCCTGTGCATCAGAGGTCTGAACCGGAGCGGGGTCATCCACCTTAACGATCTTGTAATCGTCTTTCTCAACAATCTCATTTCCGCTCTCATCCACGCGGACGTAGCTGTAGTCGCCCTGCTCATCATACTTGGTCTGGTTCAGATAACGGTCGATAATCGCCTGCCGCTCCGCGTCCAGACTGAAGCCTTCGATATGCTCCTCCTCCAGCTCAGCATCCTCGGAGGGCATATAATTCTTAAAGACACGCTCTAACAGAGCCGCGGCAATGTACATGAACAGGCCCGGGACGATAAAGAGCAGACCCATATTGACAAATACGCAGACATAGACGCTGCCGACAAAGAGCGCCACAAGGATCAGTGTCGTCAGCAGATGTTTATTGCCCATCAGGAACGAATACTTGATGAATTCCTTGGTCTTCATCTCAAAGCGGGCGACCATATCCGGGATATAATTGGAGGCAATGATAATCTCGATGCCTACCAGGATCTCCAGCGGCATCAGTACATACAGAGACTTGCCGAAGCTGGAGCGGTTGTAGAGGATCAGCCAAAGATTATAAATAATCACCATCAGAACTGTAGAGAGGATCAGGCTGATGATCATGCACTGCTTATAGTTCATCTTGAAAGAATGCCAGAAATCACGCATCGTGTAGGTATCCGTGCCGCGCTGCTTCTTGCCGAGGGCATAGCAGACCGCGCAGGTCGCCGGACACCAGTGCAGCAGAAGCACATAGATGATGATAAGCGTCACAGGAACAGGGAGGCTTGCGAAAATACCGGTCGTCAGCAGAATCATGACCGGCAGCATACCGCTCATCGTGGCCCAGACCGCGCTCAGCATGATCATATCAAATACGAGCGTGCCGTATTTCATGAATGGCCCTTCCATATCAAAAAACTTTGCCATATACATACCCCCTCAATAGTGCGTGGGAACACTGTGTTACTGATTTTGATTATAACCGATTTGCCGTTTTGATACAACCTTTGTTTGTGTACAGTGTATGAACGATTTGTAAATTCGAAGGCTCCGGACAATCCTTGTCCGGAGCCTCGATTTCAGCTTATTAAAATGGTTCGGCCCGTGTTACGAGCACAGCACGATCGGATCAAATCCGATAAAAAGTCCCGTCTCGACCACGCCTACGATGGCTTTCATGTCCCTTTCCAGCGTCTCCGGCACTTTGTTAAAATGCGCGTCCAGAATAAAATTGCCGAATTCCGTGATCACAGGGCCGTCTTTTGCTTTGGCCAGGCGCATCTCCACCCGGTCCGCGCCAAGCGTGAAGAGCTGCTCGCGCACATAATTGACGGACTGGCACTGGCATTCCACCGGGATCGAGAATTTCTCACAGATTTGACTGACCCGCTTGCTGTCATCGATCAGGATATAGCGTTTGGGGCAGGCGGCCATCACGAGCTTCTCGCGGTACATGGCGCCGCCGCGGCCCTTGACCAGCCAGCCGTGAGGATCCACTTCATCGGCACCGTCAAAGCACCAGTCGGGACGAACCGAAAGCAATGTAGCGGTCGGGATCCCCCAGTTGCTGCAGTGGATCTCCATCTCCTGAGACGTCGGCACCGCAATGATACGAAGCCCTTCCTCCCTGACCCGGCGCGCGATCGCTTCTGCCGCGAGCAGTGACGTGGAGCCCGATCCGAAGCCGATCACATCCCCGTCTTTGGCGAGGGCGGCCAGTTTTGCGGCCACCGCTTCTTTGGCTTCTCGATGTGAGATGGTACCGTTCCAGTGCATGGTCTGCTTATATTCCTGTTTCCATTCCATGATATTCTTGCCCCTTTCTGATGATAGTCATAAGAACCTCCTGGGCGGTCAGCCGCGGGATGATTCCTCGATCACTGCCTCGGGCGCGGTTTGCTCGGGCTCGCGCAGCGGATACATCTCTTTCAGCATGTCATTGATTCCATCGGCAAGAGCCGCGGCGAGCGCATCCTGGTATCCGGAAGAAGTGATCTTGTCATAATCGCTTTGATCACTGATATACCCCATTTCCAACAGCACGGTCGGAACCAGGGTGGCATTCAGGATTTCAAAGCGCTCCTCGGCTATGCCGCGGTCGTCGGTCTCGAGCGCCGTCACCGCCTTGAGCTGGATCACGGAAGCAATGCTGCGGCTGATGTCCATCAGCGTCTGCTCCGTACCGTTGTCCAGACGGATCTTGCCTCCCTCGGTCCGGCGGAAATAGGTCGACGCACCGCGCCGCTCGGAGCTGCCCGCGAAATAATCGCAGTGCAGGCTGATCGCCATATCGGCATGTGCCTCGTTGATGATCTGTGTGCGCGTCTCGGAAGTAACATCTTCATCCGCCGTACGGGTCATAACGACACGGATCTCCGGATAGCGCATGGCGAGCTCCTGACGGAGCTTCTCGCCCACCTGCATGGTGATCTCTTTCTCACGGATACCGCCGACGCCGGGATTGCCTCCGTCCGCGCCGCCGCATCCGGGATCGATCACGACGGTATACATGATCGGGACTTCTTCGACGGGGATCGAAATCTCCTCGTCCAGCCCATGCGTCATATTCGCCACGCCGATCGTCCAGGCTATGATCTGACGGACCGGAGCCGTCATGGTCTCGCCCGACTCTTCGGCATGCGAAGCGGATTTGTCAGGATCATCCTTGCTCCTGGAACAGCTGTGCGCCAGGATGATCAGCGCGATCAGCAACACGCCGAGTATCGCCAGAAAAGAAACGAATCGGAAGGGATTCTGCAGGCGATATTTTTTTCTCTTTCTGCCGCCTCGCGGCTGATTCTGATAGCCGGCCATTTCGTTCACCCTTTCTGTTCCGGTTTATAATGTCTGCATACTGAAAGCGATCTTGTGCCTGCCAAGCAGCTCCTGCTCCCTTGTCTGGCAGGAGAAAATCAGGATCTGACGCCGTCCGGCTTCCGCAGAAAGCAGGCGGAGCATTCCGAGCAGGCGTTCTTCGTCATAGCGGGCGAAGGCGTCGTCCAGGATCAGCGGCAGTTTTTCTTCGCGGCTGAGGACGTCCACCATCGCAAGCCGGAGCGCCATATAGATCTGGTCGCCCGTTCCGGCGGACAGGTTCTCGATCCCGTAGTCGTGGCCATCCGCGGAAGTCACGCGCAGCTCGCCTTCCTCTGTAAAGCTCACCCGGTTGTAGCGACCTCCCGTCACCTCGGAGACCGTATGGTTCATGAGGCGTGCCAGGGCCGGGCCGTATTCCCGCCGGATCTCACGCGAGAGCGATTCGATCGCGGAAGAAGCCGCGAGTAATGAAGTCCGCTCCAACTGGAGCGCTTCTTTGCGTTTGCTGACTTCGGTCAGCTCCCGCTGCATCTGTTCGGCATCGGGCACCGCGGGGATCGCGGCGAGACGCTCTTCCAGCAGTTCTCTGCGGGCGCGCAGAATATCATTGGCCGTCCGGATGAGCCACCCGTCTTTCTCCTGCTGCTCATGTGCGATCCGGTCCGCCAGTTCGCCGGCCGACCTCGATTGCTGCAGTCTGTCGCGGTATTCGTCAATGGTGGCCACGCCGGCCTGCTGCAGCAGCTGGTCCATGCGGGACGTGTATTGTGAAAGAGCCGTGCGGATCTGTTCCTGCTCTTCTTTGCAGTCCGCAAGACGCCTTTCCTCCGCAGACAGGCGGTTCAGACGATCGGCTTCGCCGGCGGAGGCTTCGTCCAGAATGGCTTTATGTTCACGGCGGTGCCGCAGAAAAATACTGACGGCGACGACCAGCATCACGATCCCGGGCACCAAGGCCACGAAACCGCGGAATTGATGCGTCAGCAGGTAGCCGATCACGCCTCCTGCCACCAGGATGGTGCCAGCCACCAGCCAGATCCAGACCTGGCGCGGGATGGGCGGCAGATAGGGCGGATCCAGCGGCTCACGGAGCTTGCCGATCTCCTCGCTGCAGGCCTGCTCGCGCACAACGGCCTCGCCGTAACGGGAACGCGCTTCTTTCTCCTGCATGCGCAGCTCGATCAGATTCTCGTACTCCTGATCCGTCCCCACGGGCATCATCCGGCTCTCGTCCTGCTCGCGGACATGCTCCTCGATCTGCTGATCCAGTTCCTGCAGATAATTCCGCTGCCAGGGATTGCCCGCGCGCTGCACGACCCAGGCGGCATCCTCCGCGTCCTCTACCGCATCGGGGATCGCGTCAAGCTCGCCGAGGATCCTCTCCCGGCGCTCCAGGATCTCATGGGCGCTCCGCAGATTGAGCGTCAGCTCCTGCTCACGAACCGCGAGTTTCCCCAGCTCTCCTTCGTCGTCAGCCGCTCCGATCCGGTCAAGCTGCGTACGCAGCCGTTCAAGGGAACGGCGGACGGACAGATCCTCATCCCCCGAGGAAGTCAGATTGTCCAGGCTCTCCTCAAGCTCCTCCCGGATCGAGGACGGGTCGGCCGAAGCCGCGCCCTGAATCACACTGATCGTATTACGGAAAGCCGCCGGCGATATCGTAAAACTCTCGCCGTCCGGCAGCAGCTGCTGTAAAATACCGTTCCGGATCATCCGCTCCGTCAGATCTTCGCCGGAATCCGCATCCGTCACGCGAACCGTATCCGCGGCAAAATCCCGGTCGACCGCGATCCTGCGGCCGCCGCATTCGTAGATCAGGCAGCCCCCGTAAGGGCCCCCGCTCCACGGGCGGAAACGCTCCAGGTCTTCCGTATGGGGCTGGGCAGATACAGGCTTGCTGAAGCCGTACAGCATTCCTTCGATAAATTTCATCAGGGTCGTCTTGCCCGATTCATTCGCGCCGTGAATCAGATTCAGGCCGCTGTCAAACCGGATGGTACGGTTCCGGTACTGACCGAATCCGCGTATATCCGCTTCAAGAAGTCTCATATCCACACCTCCCTCGGTTATTGAATTTCTTTTCCATCAGCCGTATCCGTCCCCTGCATGGCACGGACACCGGCCTCCAGCGCTTTTTCAAGCATTTTACGTCCGTCGGGTTCTTCGGTCCCGCGGATCTGCTCCAGCATCGTCTGAATATACCGGCCCAGGAGGTTACCCTGGTTCTCGGCCTGCAGGCGCTCCCAATCATGCTCCTTCATTATTGCCTCCGGATGCTCAGCGCACCGGTGCGGAAAACCAGACCCCGTGGCAGCGGCTGATACATGATTTTGGATTTCAGGTTCTTGACGATCAGATCCAGCGACATACCGCGGATCGCTTTTTCATAGGCGCGCCGCAATTCCTGCGACGGCCCGGCATCCGCAAGGAGCCTGCCGAGAGCATGTCCGGAACGGATGGCATAACTGATGCCCTCTTCCGAACTGGGGCTGATCAGCCCGGCGGCCTCTCCCGCCAGGAAAACCCGGCCTTTGCCGAGATTCACGCTCTCCGGTCCGTAAGGTCTGAGCATCAGACACCCTGCCTCCGCCACGGGCTTACTGTCGATCGGAAAGCCCGCCCGGATCACTTCTTCTTTGAGGCGTTCAAAGCGTTTACGCGCTCCTTCTCCCTCTGGTAAAGCGCTTCCCAGGATCAGCCGGCCTCTTTTGGGGATCATCCAGGAATAATAATCCGTCACCTTCTGATCGAAAAATGCCGCGTAATAGGGAAGCTCTTCCTCCACTTCAAACCATTGCTGCAGCGCAGCGTAGCGCCTGATGGGGTAAGCCGGTTCGTCGGGACCGGACAACCTGGTCTCGAGCGTGCGCCGCACCATGGAGGCCGCGCCGTCGGCCCCTACCAGACATTCTGCTTGCACCTGTGTCGCAGTGCCGTCCTCATGCTTCAGCTGTACCGTCACATGATCGCCTGCCGGCTCAATAGACCGCACGACTGTACGGTCAGCCAGTTCCACACCCGGCCGGGCCAGCGCCCTTTCCAGCAAAAACCTGTCAAACGCCTCTCTGTCAATATTGATATACTTCTTGGGATAAAAGCGCTCCAGTCCATTGTCAAAATCAATGGCGCGGATAGCAAATACCTGGGGCGATTCGAGTACTTTCGCGGGAAGGGCGATGCCAAAAGAAGCAAGCGCTTTCTGCGCCTCTTCGTTCAGCAATCCTCCGCAGTTCTTGCCCTTGCCGCTGCCGGCGGGCAGGCGGCAGGCGCGCGCCTCGACCAGCAGTACCCGTCTGGTACGGCCGGCTTCCCGTGCCAGCATACAGCCGGCAGGCCCGGCGCCGACGATCAGGATATCATATTGATCCGCCACTTAGATATGTCCTTTCCTCTAACTAACGGCGCCTATTTCATGCGGCGCCAGCTCTTCAGATACTTATTTTTGAGAAGGCCTCCCGAAGCTTTGCCCCAGCCAAGCGGATAGCCGCTGACATTGACCAGGATCCAGCCGTCCGGGTAGTCCCCCGTCAGAGTTTCGCCTTTCAGATAACGGAGCGTCCGCTCATCTTCCGGACCGTAGGAAACGCTTTGCCGGACCTGATCGGGGCGCAGCATCATCGCGAGTGCCTGTGAAGGTTCAAAGCGGTCATGCGCGATCTCGCCGAGCAGTAACCCCGGCCGCAGAATGCGGAGGCCTTTGCGCCGCTCCGGATCCAGCAGGACCGCATAGAGCTTGTCGCCGCTAAGTTCCGTGACAGCTCCCTCGGGGATGATCTCACTGACGGGAACCGTCAGCTCATCTGCCGCCCATTCCTTAAAACACTTGATGGCATTATCCTGCCTCTGCGGACCCGTTGCGGACCCGTGTCCGGCGGATGAGCCACCACGCCGCAGCAGTGCCGCGAAATGCCCTTCGCCGCGCACCAGATGAGGCCAGAATCTGGCTGCGCCGGCAAGCTCCGGAGCATCCGTGCCTCCGACCCTGGTGACGCCGTCCGCCATGCCGCCCGCCTTTGATACGGGCTCGATCGACCAATCCGGGTGCTCGCGCAGGAACTCAAGAAGTATCCCTTCGTCCTCTTCCACCGAATAGGTGCAGGTCGAATACAGGAGCATCCCGCCCGGAGCGGTCATCCGCGCCGCATATGGCAGGATCTCTCGCTGGATTTTGGCATAATAGCTGCTGCCGTACTGCATCCAGTTCCTGATGATCGACGGATCCTTCCGGAACATTCCCTCACCGCTGCATGGCGCGTCCACCAGGACTTTGTCAAAGAAGCCCTCGAACCGCTCTGCGAGCCGGTGAGGACTCTCGGACATGACCACGGCATTTCCGATGCCGAACATCTCGAGGTTTTTAAGCAGTGCTTTGGCACGCGAGGCGCTGATATCATTGGCGACCAGCAGCCCGCTGCCCTCAAGCCTGGCTCCCAGTGCGGTACTCTTCCCTCCGGGCGCCGCGCACAGATCCAGAATCCGGTCCCCCGGCTCAACCGGGAGCAAAGCCGCAGGAGCCATGGCGCTCGGCTCCTGCAGGTAGAAGAGTCCCGCGGCATAATAAGGCGATGCCGACATAGGAGCCGTATCCTCCCGCAGGTAAAAGCCCGCGGGGCACCAGGGTACCATATCCTCCGTTGCGCCTTCCGGCAGCAGCGTGCGCAGTCGATCCGGCGTCACTTTGGCGGTATTGGCACGAAGCCCCTGTACATAGGGCCTCTCCATGGCTTCCAGGTAGGCCCGGAGCCCATCCGGCCCCTGCAGCTCCTCCACTTCCCGCAGGAAACTCTCCGGCAGCTTCATTTCAGAACATCCATCGTCGCAAGCGCTTTCATGACGCCGATCTTACCATGCTCCCAGGTCAGCGCTCCCTGCATGAAAGCCACGTAGGGCTCACGCATGGGCGCATCCGCGGAAAGCTCGATCGTCGCGCCGGAAATAAAGTTGCCGGCCGCCATGATGACCTGCGCGCCGCCGTATCCGGGCATATCCCACGGAATCGGCGTGACAAACGAATCTACAGGGCTCGCGGCCTGAATTCCTTCACAGAATTTCTCGAGCAGCTTCGGATCCCCCAGCGTCACCGTCTGAACGATGTCGTGGCGAACCTCCTCCGGCCCGGGATAAACCGCAAAGCCCATATCTCCAAATACTTTGGCGGCAAAAACAGCCGTCTTGACCGCTGCCTCCACCACGCTCGGCGCTTCAAAAAGCCCCTGATACAGCGAACGGTTGACCCCCAGCGTCGGGCCCTGCTCCTTGCCGAGTCCCGGTGCTGTAAGCCTGACCGCGCAGCGCTCGATCAGATCATGCCGGCCTACAATATAGCCGCCGATCGGCGCCAGTCCGCCTCCCAGATTCTTGATCAACGAACCCACGCAGAGATCCGCTCCCACCTCGGTGGACTCGATCGCCTCTGTAAACTCTCCATAGCAGTTGTCCACCATGCAGATGATGTCGGGGCGCACTGCTTTGACCGCTCTGATAATGCTCCCGATCTCGTCGACCGCAAGCGTATGCCGCACCAGATATCCCTTGGAGCGCTGGATCCCGACCAGCCTCGTCTGCGGCTTAAGTGCGGCGACCACCGCCTCCGGATCCGGCAGTCCCTCGGGCGTCAGCTCGACCTGGTTGTAGGTGATCCCATAGTCGGCCAGACTCCCCATCTCGGGCCTGATCCCGATCACGCCCTGCAGCGTATCATAGGGTTCACCCGACGCGTAAAGCAGCTCATCCCCCGCCCGCAGGCAGCCAAAGAGAGCCGTCGACAGCGCGTGCGTACCGCAGATCAGCTGAGGCCGCACCAGCGCATCCTCCGTCCGGAAAATCTCGGCAAAGACAGCCTCCAGCGTATCCCGTCCCAGATCATTATATCCGTAACCGGTTGTCGTCTCGAAATGATTCTCGCTGACCCGATGCTTCTGAAAAGCGGCCAGCACCTTGGCCTGATTGGCCTCGGCAATCTCCTCTATATGCTGAAACGCGGGCCGCAGCTCGCGTTCTTTTTGGTGACAATAGTCGCTGACGGCTTCGGGAATCCCCAGAGCCGTCAGTATCGCTTTTGATATCATGTGTCAGCTTTGCTCCTCTTTAACAGGATTCATGAAGACCACCGGACGAATCGGAGCAATGGTGGAAATCGCATGCTTGTAAATCATCTGCTGCTTGCCGTCAGAATCCATCATCAATACAAAATTGTCGTACCCTTTAACGGTGCCCTTGATCTGATACCCGTTGGTCAAAAAAACGGTCACTTCTGTTCTCTCTTTACGAAGTGTATTCAGGAACATGTCCTGAAGGTTCAGCTGCTTTGTCATTCTTATTACCTCCAAAAAAACATAGGAAAATATCGGCCTGTTCAGCCAACTCTATTATACCACAAATAAGCCCGGATGGAAACCTTTTTCAAAAAGATTTTTCCATCCGGGTAATTTCGCCGGCCGTCCAAATATTATTTGGTATTATCGACCCAATAGCGCAGGAATCCATACAGCCACTCGGGTTCGCCGGAATAATAGGTCGTAAGCACCACTTCATCCGAAGCGATTACGGCCACCATGCCTTTGTGGGCTTCCTGACGTGCCTTAATCCACTCCACACTCAGTTCCTCCGCGGCGACATAAGCCGTCTTATCCGTCCATTCCTGTGAAGCGTAATAATCCCGCCACTCGATTGAAAGATTGATAAATCCTCCATCATCCCGCATCAGGCCCAGTGTTATCTCCTGAATCTGCCCCAGCGTGCCGGAGCCCGGATCCAGGTCGTAGACAAAATGCACATTCTGCAGATGCATTCCTTCCGGCAGTTCGGCCGGGATATACCTGCCAAGCTCGGGGGTCTGCCGGACCTGCTCCAGATCCTGTTTCCAGTCATAATAATGGATCTTCTCACCCGTCTGCCTCTCCAACAGACGCAGCAGCGGTTCGGCATCCCGGGGAGAAATCACCAGACAGAAGTCCGCATAATAAGGATCTACCGCCACACATCCGTTCTGATAGAGTAAGCACTTGACTCGAAGCCCGTTGTCATACTCAAAAATCAGTGTATAGAGTGCCTGCCCCGTGAGATTCCGTCGCTCCTCATCCGTGATGACGTGGAATGCGGATCGGTCCAGTGCTTTGATAAATCCCCGCACCACATCCAGATGTGATGCGTCCAGCCGGTAAAAACCATCATCCTCCGGTTCGATATCACGGCGTCTGAAATCCTCATAGATCAAGGCCGCCACATGTCCGGACATCTGCAGATGATCCTCCAGGAGATCCTCCGCTGTACGGAAAGCTATGTCCTCCGCACGTACCAGCGGCATGACATAACCGTTACCCGTGGGGACGCAGACCATGAATTCAGGATCATACCCTTGAACGGCAAAGAATTCCGCGTCCATCGTGCCGGCCTGCTCCACCCACTCGTCACGGGTAATCCACACTTCGATCAAAGGAGACACATGTCCCAGGTGCTCACCGATGATCTGCGTCGGATAATAGAGATTCTCGATCTGCAGATATACATGACCATGATAGATCAGCAGATTCTTGCCGAAACATGCTGCCGCTGTCCGTTCAAAGCTCTCCACCGACACCGGCGCTGCGGGAATTGTCATGCTTTCACTTGTCGTAATCTCCGATGATATCACCGGATTGACAAACGAATCCCATGGCCACGGACGCTGCAGTCCCCAATGATAAAAGGCTATACCGCCGATAATCAGGGTCAGGCAGGCTGCTGCCGCGATCAGGACCTTAAGGCGGGTGCGTGAAACGGGATAGGGCCGCGAAGCCGCCTCGATCCAGGCTTCATCCACTTCTCCGATAGACTGCATCAGATCATCCGCATTCATTGTCCCACCCCCTTCTCATTCAGATAACGGGACAGTGCCAGACGGATCCTGTGCAGCGTCACTGAGATAGTGCCCTCCCGTTTGTGATGACGTTCCGCGATCTCCCGGATACTGTCGCCAAACCAGTAACGGCGCAGAAACATATCCCTCTGATCCTCAGGAAGCGCAGTCAGAAAAGCATTCAGATGATCGGTCAGTTCCGCTGCGGCAATCTCATCCTCGGGCAGAGGATCCCCACTCGCAGCCTCTGCAAGCTCATCCAAAAACATAGAGAGACGGCGGTCCCTCTTATCCGCCTGCGCGTACTTGATCCGGTTCAGAGCCAGATTACGGGTGATCCTGCCAAGATAGATCTTAAGACTGTCCGGTCTGGCAGGAGGAATACTCTGCCAGGCTTTCAGAAAGGTGTCATTCAGTATTTCTTCGGCATCTTCACGGTTCTGCAGCAAATTCATGGCGATGCTGCCGCAATAGGAGCCGTACTGGCCGCGTGCCGCGTTGACAGCCTCCTGATCACGGTACCAGAACAGTTGAATAATCTCCTTATCCTGCATTCGTATCCCCCCTTTCGTCCCTTCTGCTTATATAGACAACTTTCAGAACCGAATCTTACAGTATTTCGGTTCTTTTTTCAAATACTTTTCTCCTGCACCGGCAGATACAGATCGTTCCCGTAGCGGCCGAACCCCCAGTCAGCGGGCAGCACTTGCGGAACCAGATCCATCGGCCCCATGATATTATAGATATTTTCAAAACCTTTCTCAGGAATGTTCCGGAGAGCCGCCTGCGTCGCAATATAGGCATAGACATCCTCTCCCGGGAAAACGCCCAGCTTCACCAGCGTCCCGGCCACCAGGTTAAGCGAGGGATCGAAACCCTCTTCCGGCACATCGCGGAAACGCTTGGGCCGGTTCGAGGAAAGCGCCATTTCAAGCGACATAACTGCCAGGTTGCCGTCGTACTCCGTGGCCGGCCGGAAAAAGGGGTAGTCCAGGAATTCCACTTCGTACTGGAAAGAATCTTTCTGAGACAGATTCGTAAATCCGGCCCGGACGGTCCTCAGCGGATAACCGTTTACGAGAACGGGATTGCCCTGCCCGTCCTTGACAACCTCCGCTTCCCAGCCAAAGCGTTCGGCCATCTCCGCATCCCACTCGGTCTCAGGATTGTCCGTTCCCTCCGCTCTCACTGTATGCGGAATCATTCCGGCAAGTAAACACAGGCACAGGCACAGAGCCGCCCATCTGATGATTCTGCCTTTCATTTAATTTACCCTCGCACATGAAATGTAAAAGAGCTGCAGCGGCAGCTCTTTATGGTCATAGCAATTTTATGATTCTTCTTCGCCGAAACGGCTCTGCTCCGCATTGGTCAGGATCTTGCGCATCAAACGGTATAATTCTTCCTGCTCCTCATCGGACAAAGGCTCCAGCAGCTGATCGGCATAGCTGCGCCGCTGCTCCCCGATCATCTGATAGCGTTCTTTCCCTCGCTGTGTGGCAAAAACAAGGACCATCCGCTTATCCGCGGGATTCTTTTCCCGGCGGATCAGATCCTCGGATTCCAGTTTGTCCAGGAGTTCCGAAGCGGACTGCGGACGGATATGCAGTTCTCCCGCGATAGAGCGCTGGCTGAGGCCCTCGGGATGATCATTCAGAATTCTGAGCACACGGTCACGCTCACGCGGCTGCAGTTGCTGCACTGCGGGGCCGTCCTGTTTGGCATCATCGATTTTGCGCTTTCGCTTCAACATATGCGTGACATGAAAGAAGCATTCAATTATTCTAACCTTTTCCATCCGGAGTACCACCTTTCCGTTTCCGAACGATTCATACATGCGAATTATACATTTTTCCCGCGTAAAAGTCAAGAAAGGATCCTGCGGGCGAGCCAGGCTGCGCTCTGTTCTTCGGTCCTCTCAATCCAGACGGCCTCTTCCCTGCGGAACCACGTAAGCTGCCTTTTGGCAAAGTGCCTGGTATCACGCTTCAGGACCTCCACGGCCTCCTCCAGGGTGCATAGTCCATCCAGATAGTCCAGGATTTCTTTATAACCCAGGCCCTGCATCGAGACCATGCCGCGCCGGCAGCCCGCCTCACGCAATCGCCGGACTTCGTCTACCAGGCCTTCTTCCAGCATCCGGTCGATGCGCTGCTCGATACGGCGGTACAGTACGGGCCGGGGCATGGTGAGAATAAAGTAATGCAGCCTGTAAGGGCTCTCCTTCCCGCGCAGCTCGCGATTATGCTCGCTGATCGGGCGGCCGGTCTGCCGGTAAAACTCCAGCGCCCGGATGACCCGCTTGACATTATTCGGATGAATGGCTTCAGCTGAACGCGGGTCCACCGCCTTTAACTCCTGCCAGACGGCCAGACGTCCGGCCTCATCGGAGGCTTTCTCCTGCAGCTCCGCGCGGAGCGGCCCGGCCTCTTCCTCCGGCAGAAAAGCGGCTCCGTAGGCCAGGGCGTGCAGGTAAAAGCCCGTCCCTCCCGCCACGATTGGGATATGCCCCCGCGCCGTAATCTGCGGGATCAGCGACGACGCCTCCTCGGTAAAGCGCGCAACATTCCATTCTTCCCAGGGCTCCACCACGTCGATCAGATGATGCGGGATCCCCCGCATCTCTTCCGGACGGATCTTGGCTGTCCCGATGTCCATGCCTTTGTAGACCTGCATCGAGTCTCCGGAAATGACTTCGCCGCCGATCGCTGCAGCCAGCTCGACCGCGAGGTCTGATTTGCCCGAGGCGGTCGGCCCGGCAATGATATATAAATCCGGTTTTTCCATCAGACGATCCTCTTGAAAAGCTTTTCGATCTGATACTGCGTCATTGTAATCATGGTGGGACGCCCGTGGGGACAATTATACGGGTTGGTCGTTGCGAAAAGCTCCTCCATCAGCGTCCTCGCCTCCTGCTCCGAGTACGGGTGATTGCCCTTGATCGCAGCCTTGCAGCTCATCATGGCCATCCGGTCGAGCAGCAGATCCCCTGCGCTGTTGCGGCTTCCCTCTGTCAGGAACCCGGCCATCGTCTGGAAATCTTTCGGATCCAGCGGCCCGTTAAAGATATAGGGCACGCAGCGCACCAGCACGGTTGACTCACCGAAGGGCTCCACTTCAAAGCCCATCTTTTCAAAAAGCTCCTGATACCGCATGACGCTCTGATAATCTGCCGGTGAGAGCGTGATCGCCTGCGGCTCCAGCAGAATCTGTGAATCCAGTTTCCCCTTGTCAAGCACCTTGCGGACCCGGTCATACAGAACCCGCTCATGCGCAGCGTGCTGGTCCACCAGATACAGAACACCGTCCGCCTCGGCCATCCAGTACGTGGCAAAAGCCTGCCCGATCATGCGGAGTGTCCGCGGGTCGGGAAGTTTCCTGCCGCCATAGGATGCCTGCGGCTCGGACAGCGTCGTTCTCTGCTCACCCTGCGGCGTGGGATCCGGGGCGATTTTCTCCTGGCTGCCGTAATAGGCCTGCTGCCAGACTTCCTTAAGCGGCGTTTTTTCCTGTACCGAAGCCTCGGGAGCGGTGCGGATCTGCGCCCTGGAGGCCGCCTCGGGAAAGGCTTCCGCCCAATTCAGCTCCCTCTCTGTACGGAGATCTGCGGCCGCAGGCTCACCGGTCAGAGAGGGCTGCGGCGCCACGGGAGGCTCCATCTCAGCACTCACGACGCGTGTCACCAGATCCACCGAACCGAGTGTCCGCGAAACGGCCTTATACACTTCCTCACGGATCAGGTTCTCGTCCGAGAACCGTACCTCCGTCTTGGTCGGATGAACATTGACATCCACGATCTGCGGATCGATCACAAGCGAGAGGACCGCGATGGGGAAATTGCCCGGCATAATGAGGTCCTTGTAGCATTCCTCCAGGATTTTCTCGATCAGGCGGCTTTTGATCATCCGTCCATTAATGAAAAAGTGCTGATAGCCGCGGTTGGCCCGGGTCATCTGAGGGCTGGAAATGAATCCGGTGATCCGGATCGCGCCCTCATAATCCACGGGCAGCAGCTCGCCCAGGACCTCTTTGCCATAGACCGCGAAGACGCTGTTGCGCAGCTGATAATCTCCCGGAGTGTGCAGCACACGCGAAGTGCCGCGGATGTACTGGAACGAGATCTCCGGGTGACCCAGCGTAAAGCGCTGCATCAGTTCGGTCACCGCAGCCGCCTCGGCATTGGGTTTCTTCAGGAATTTGCGCCTCGCGGGCGTGTTAAAAAACAGTTCCTCCACCTTGATCGTCGTGCCGGGCACCGCCGCAACTTCCTCCATCAGACGTTCGGTACCGCCCTCGATGATGTAGCGGGTGCCGACCAGTGCCTCGGGTGTCTTGGTCACAAGCTCCACCCGTGAAACGGCGGCAATGCTTGCCAGCGCCTCACCGCGAAAGCCCAGGCTCGTGATAAGATCCAGGTCCTCAGCCGAACGGATTTTACTGGTCGAATGCCGCAAAAAAGCGTTGCGGACATCGTCCGCGCCGATCCCCGAACCGTTATCGGACACACGGATATAGCTGATACCGCCATCCCGCACTTCCACCGTGATCTGGCTCGCGCCGGCATCGATCGCGTTCTCCACCAGCTCTTTGACAATGGATGCGGGGCGCTCGATCACCTCGCCGGCCGCGATCTTGTTGACGGTTGCCGAATCCAGTACCTGTATTTTCATGGAATCACTCCTCATTCGTGCCGCGCTCCGGCTCATTCGCCG
The DNA here is from genome assembly GCA_017442535.1 of Bacillota bacterium. Lineage (GTDB taxonomy): Bacteria > Bacillota > Clostridia > Lachnospirales > Bianqueaceae > RUG12817. The sequence continues at coordinate 92,974 of JAFRZL010000028.1, forward strand.
AGCTGCTTCGCACTCTGGTTCAAATCATATAGGGTCTGGAGCGCCTGCATGGGAGTCATCTCCAGAACCTTCAGTTCGCGCAGACGCTTGATGATCTCTTCCGACTCTCTGCCTCCCTCCGTGAACAAGCTCATCTGAAGACCGGGCTCCTCGACCCGGCTCCTGGCCTGGATCGAGAACGCGCTTCCCGTATTCAGATTATTGCGCAGCAGTTCATTCAGGATCTCCGAAGAGCGACGCACCACCCATTGGGGAAGACCCGCAAGCTTCGCGACCTCGATCCCATAGCTGCGGTCGCCGCGGCCTTTCTGGATCTTGCGCAGGAAGACGATATCGTCCCCGCTCTCCTTGATCGCCACACAGTAATTGTGCACGCCGTCAAGCTGTCCCTCCAGCTCGGTCAGCTCGTGATAATGCGTCGCGAAAAGCGTCTTGGCGCCGATGGTTTTACGGTCGCTGATATATTCCACTACGGCCCAGGCGATGCTCAGGCCGTCATAGGTGGAGGTCCCCCGGCCGATTTCATCCAGGATCAGGAGACTTCTGGACGTCGCGTGACGCAGAATATTCGATACCTCCGCCATTTCCACCATAAAGGTGCTCTGTCCTCCGGCCAGGTCATCCGCAGCTCCGACCCTGGTAAAAATCCGGTCCACAACTGTCAGTCTGGCCGAATCGGCCGGCACATATGAACCGATCTGAGCCATCAGGCAGATCAGCGCCACCTGGCGCATATATGTGGATTTACCCGCCATATTGGGGCCGGTAATGATCGCGATCCTGTCGTTGCGATTGTCCAGATACGTATCGTTCGGGATAAAGCTCTCGGATTTGAGCATTCTTTCCACGACCGGATGCCGGCCGCCCTTGATCTCGATCGCCGCTTTGGCATCGGTCGTCATCTGCGGCTTGACATAGGAATTGACCTGAGCCGATTCCGCGAGTGACCGCAGCGCGTCCAATTCGGCGACTCTGCCCGCCGCCTGCTGGATCCTGACCAGCTGCTCGGCCACGCGCCGTCTTACCTCCACAAAAAGGTCATATTCCAGAGCCACCAGCTTTTCCTTGGCGCCCAGGATCGTATCCTCCAGCTGTTTCAGTTCCTCGGTGACATAGCGTTCTCCGCCTGCCAGTGTCTGCTTGCGGATATACGTCTTCGGCACCTGATCCATAAAGGATTTGGAGACCTCCAGATAGTAGCCGAAGACATGATTGTAGCCGATTTTTAAGGTCCGGATCCCCGTGGTCTCGCGCTCTCTGGCCTCCAGCCGGGCCAGCCACTGCTTGCCGTCGACATCCGCGTGGCGCAGACGGTCGACCTCGGCGTGATACCCTTCCTTGATCAGATTTCCTTCACGCACGCTGATGGGAGGCTCGTCATAGATCGCCTTGTCCAGCAGTTCGCGGATATCATCCAGTGTATCAAAGCTCTGCCGCATTTCAACATAGTAGTCCGCGGTCAGTATTTCAAGTAATCTGGCAATGTCCGGCAGGGCGGCGAGCGACTGGCGGAGCGCCACCAGCTCTCTGGCTCCGGCACTTCCGTAGGCGATCCGTCCCATCAGCCTCTCCATGTCATAGATGCGGTTCAGCTGCTCCTTCATCTCTTCGGACAGGATCCTGTCCCTGACAAAATCCTCTACCGCATCCAGGCGTCTGCAGATCGCTCCCGCGTCGATCAGCGGCTCTTCCGTCCATTTGCGCAGGAGTCTGCCGCCCATCGCGGTCTTGGTATAATCCAGCACCCACAATAGCGACCCCGTCCGCGATTTGTCCCGGAGCGTCTCGGTCAGCTCCAGATTGCGGCGTGTGGACTGGTCAAGCATCATATACTGACTGAGCGAATAGGTGCTGATCCTGGTAATATGGTTCAGATCCCTCTTCTGCGTCTCCACCATATAATCGATCAGCGCCCCGGCGGCCGTCACGCTGAGCGGCAGATCAGAGAGGCCAAGCCCCTCCAGCGAATGCACGTGAAAATGCCGGCAGAGCGTCTCGCCGCAGCGGTCCAGGCGGAAATGCCGGCCTTCATACACATTGACATAGATGCCCAGTTTTTTGAGGCGCTCCGTGTCCAGACTATCCACATTCTCCTCATTCAGGAGCAGCTCGGAAGGCCTGAATTTGGCCAATTCATCCCAGAAACCGGCTTCCTCGTCCAGTTCGGTCACGCTGAATTCACCGGTCGTGATGTCGCAGGCGGCCAGTCCGATCCCGTCGCAGGTCCGGTTCACCGACATGATATAGCGGTTACCCTTATCTCCCACTTGATCCGAGTTGATATTGGTGCCGGGCGTGACGATCCGCGTCACCTCGCGCTTGACCAGACCCTGTGCCAGCTTGGGATCCTCCATCTGCTCACAGATCGCGACCTTATAGCCCTTGTCGACCAGTTTCTGCAGATAGCCTTCGATTGCATGATAAGGAACCCCGCACATCGGGGCCCTCTCCGCCTGGCCGCAGTCCCGGCCCGTCAGCGTCAGGTCGAGCTCACGCGAGGCTGTCTTGGCATCCTCAAAAAACAACTCATAGAAATCACCCAGACGAAACATCAGAAGGCAGCCGGGTACTTCTTGCTTCACCTTGAGATACTGTTCCATCATCGGCGTAAACTTAGCCATGTAACGAATTCTTCCCTTCCGAAACAGGATGTCCGATCAGATAATAAGTCTTCTGGCAATCGATCTCCACCGGGACGATCTGTCCGATCTGATCCGGGGTCCCTTCGAAATGCACCAGATAATTGCCCTCGCTGCGGCCGGTCAGCATCCGGTCGTCGTGGCTGTTCGTGCTCTCAGCCAGCACCATCAGCGTCCGCCCGATCAGGCGGCTGTTCCGCTCATTCATGCCTTCCGCGAGCACCTCGAGCAGCCGGTCAAAATGGGCTTTGGCCTCGGCCTCCGGGATCTGATCCGGATAAGAGGCCGCGGGAGTCCCCACACGCCGCGAATAAATAAAGGTAAAAGCGTTATCGAACCTGACGCGCCTCACCACATCAAGCGTCTCGTTAAAATCTTCCTCCGTTTCACCGGGGAAGCCTACGATGATATCGGTTGTGAGCGCGATCTCAGGCACCGCGGCACGCAGCTTATCGACCAGCGCCAGATACTGCTCTTTATCATAGTGACGGTTCATCCTCCCGAGCAGGCGGCTGCTGCCGGACTGCAGCGGCAGGTGAAAATGGGGACAGACCTTGGGACAATCCCGCATCGCTGAGATCAGTTCATCCGACAGATCCTTCGGATGCGAAGTCATGAAGCGGATCCTGTCAATCCCGGGGATCTCACTCACCCGGTACAGCAGCCAGGCAAAGCTAACCGGCTCGTCAAGTCCCTTGCCGTAGCTGTTGACATTCTGCCCCAACAGCTCGATCTCCCGCACACCGGAAGCGGCAAGCTCCCGGATCTCCGCCAGAATATCGTCCGGCTTCCTGCTCCGCTCCCTTCCTCTGACATAGGGGACGATGCAATAGGTGCAGAAATTATTGCAGCCGAACATGATATTGACCGAAGCCTTAAAGCTGTTCTTACGCAGCGTCGGCAGATCCTCGACGATCTCTCCGGCCTCCTGCCAGATATCGATCAGCTGCCCCTTTTCATTATACATTTCTTCGAGCAGCTCGGCAAAGCGGTACAGATTATGCGTTCCGAACACCAAGTCCACCCAGGGGTAGGATGTCCGGATCTTGTCGATCACGACATCCTCCTGCATCATGCATCCGCAGAGCACGATCCGCTTATCGGGGTTACGCCGCTTATATCCCTTCAGATAACCCAGACGGCCGTAAACCTTCAGCTCGGCGTTCTCGCGGACACAGCAGGTATTATAAACCACCAGATCAGCCTGCTCCTCAGCCTCCTCGTGGAAGCCGATCGTCTGCAGGATACCTGCGAGCTTCTCCGAATCATGCGCGTTCATCTGACAGCCCAGTGTCGTAATGTGGTATGAGGGATCCTGCCCGCTGAAACGGATGCGCAGCCTCTCCATGGCTCTTGCCTGAGCCGCTGCTTCCTCCGCCGCCGTTCCTATTCTCATTCTATCCATGAAATGCTTCTCTCTATCTTTTTTATCGTTTGATATCGTAACTCATATTCATCAGGTTGCGGATATCCTTGGCATCGTCCGTGATATTGCCGTCGCCATGGATCGTATGCTTGATCGCACTGGAAGCCACCGCGAAATTGATCATATCCATGGGCTTGTAATTCTCCATCATCGCGTAGATCAGGCCGCTGGCAAAAGCATCGCCGCCGCCCACACGGTCCAGGATGTTAAAGGTAAAGAGCTTGCTCTCGAAGGTATGCCCCTGATACCACATATAGGCCTTCAGACTGTTCTCGGAGCCGCTGTGCGCGTAGCGTACATGGCGCGCGATGCACTGAAGATTCGGGTAGCGTGCGATAAAGGCCTGGAAAACCTCATCCTGCTCTTCATAACTGGGCTGGAAAGGAACTCCATCCTTAACATCTCCTTTGCCGTGATCCGCCTCATCCTTCCACAGATGATAGGGCTCGATCCCAAGCAGCACGTCCACATAGGGCAGGCAGAGCGTGCAGAAATCCCTTGCCTCTTCCCAGGTCCACAGCGCGCTGCGGAAATTGCCGTCAAAGCTGACCGTCATGCCCTTTTCCTTTGCCACACGGAGGCTGTTAAGCACCAGGTCCGCACAGTTTTTGCCAAGCGCGGGTGTGATGCCGGACAGATGCAGCCAGTCATAACCGTCCATAAGAGTCTCCAGGTCGACCCTGTTAAAGTCAAATTCAGAGAAAGCGCTGTGCTTGCGGTCATAAATCACCTTGCTGGCCCGGATCCCGTAGCCCGTCTCCAGATAATATGTGCCCAGCCTGCATGAAGGCGTATCCTCCGGATCCGCCAGGATCACCGGCGTGCAGTGCACATCGTTGCTGCGGAGCCATCTGATCGCGGACTTGCCCAGACTGTTGTTGGGCACCACGCTGAAGAACGTGCTGTCGATCCCGAGATTGGCCAGCGCCAGCGCAATATTGGCCTCACTTCCTCCATAACTGGCTTCAAAACTCGAAGCCATACGGATCTTCTCGTAATTGGGCGGCGAGAGTCTGAGCATGATCTCACCAATCGTAAAAAAGTGTCTGGGGCTTTCCTGATTCTTCAAAAGCGGGTTAAAGTGTTCCATTGCGGATCCTCCTCCAAATGTATAGACAAAACCAAGTATAGTATACCATAATCCTGCGGTTTTGAAAACCTTTTCCGCCGGATTTTTCTTGGGGATCGCAAATTGACAAGTATGCCCCGGGGGGATATAATAGAGGGGCATTCAGTTCAGAGGAAGGGTGGTGATCCTGTGCGGTTCTTCAAGACAAGGCTTGCGCTTGACGCAGCGAGGCGCGAACAATGGCTTTCCCGATGGCCGGGCGAAGCGCCGGCGGAGCGGATCGTGTTCTGGGATATCGAGACGACGGGGCTGTCCCGCATGTATGACAGTGTTTATCTGGCCGGTTATCTGTACCTGGAAGACGGCGAATTCTACGAGGAGCAGCTGCTCGCTTCCGGAACACCGGACGAATTGGATCTGCTCGAGGATTTCCGCCGCAAAGCGGAACGTTTTGACCTTTTTGTCTCCTATAACGGGGACAGTTTTGATCTGCCCTTTATGATGGAGCGCCTCAGACGGATGCATCTTCCGTCCTGCCGTGAGCCCGGGACGCTCGATCTGTATCGCGAGATCCGTCCCCTTGCGGGATTCCTGGGTCTCGGCAACTGCCGGCTCAAAACCGTGGAGCAATTCCTCGGCATCCACCGCCACGATCAGATGGGCGGCGCTGAACTGATCGACGTATTCTACGAGTATTCCCGCACCGGCGACCCTGCGCTCGAGAAAACCCTGCTGCTGCACAATTATGAGGATATTCTGAATCTGCCGGAGCTGCTGGTGCTGCGGCAGTATCTCCTGTACCTGCAGTCCGAGCCCGCTCTCTCCGTCACCCTGCGACCGGGCAGTGACACGCTGGAGATGATTTTCGAGATGGCTTCTCCTCCTCCCATGGCGCACGAAACCATCTACCCGCTTAAGAAATCCGGATTCTCCGTCGGCCTGCGGACCGATCCCGCGCAGGGCGAGATCACCCTCCGCCTGCCACTTCTGCATGATACCCTCCGCTATTATCTGCCCAATTACCGGGACTACTATGTCCTGCCGAACGGTCAGCTGATGCATAAATCTCTCGGCACGCCGCCCGATAAAAAACAGGCCTCCCGTGAGGAGGCCTGCCTTGAGGCAAAGGATATCTTCGTTCCGCTCCCGCCCTCATGCGCCCTTGAAGGGCTGCACCTCTTCCGGCAAAACTGCCGTGACCGGAGCGGTTCTCACGCCCTGCGCGAACTGACCGGCTGGGCCGCTGCTGCGGACGCCGACCGGACCCGTACATTGCTCAACATCTACCTGCCGTTCTGAGAACGGCAGGTTTTATGATTAACCTTAACCCCACATAGCATCGGCCTCTCCGGAGTAATACAGCTCATAACTGATATCACTGACTACATGGTTGAGTACCTCAGATTTAGGCGTGATAAAGCAGTTATGATAATAATAGCCATTTTCTGCCGACTGGATCCGGTGATAATAATACTCGGTAATATTGTATAGTATATTGCCAAACACATCCGGATAATCCGAGAGATAGGTCTGAAATGCCTGTTCTTCTATAAAGGTTTCATCATCCACTATGCTGATACAGATCAGATCCGCCTGTATTTTCATGTAGTCATCCATCGTTTCGATGGTTGAGGGATCATAGGTAACCCAGACAAGCGTCAGTCCCAGGATGTCAGCGATTTCCTGGATGATGGTCTTACCGTTGCTTCCATCGAAATAGTAGTCAGAACTTGCGACGATCAGCCTGCCCGGTGTGACCAGCTCATTACTGGGGACGCTGTAAGAATAATGGGACGTCTGCGAGGAAGCTTTTGAACTGGTCTGCGAAGAAGTCTTCGAACTGTTGGTCTGCGAATTCTTCGAGCTCTCGGCCTGCGAAGTCTTCCCGCTCGGGATCGGCGGTTTGTATGATGTCGCTTTGGATGTAGTGTTATACGACGACCTGGAGGTGGAAGAATACCCGGGTGTCGAGTTCCTGGCATTGTTTTCCGCGATGATGCCGATCACGGACAGCACCAGGGCAATCGCAATCACGATCCCGACGGCCTTTCCTTTTTTGCTCTTCTTCTCAGGCTCCGGAAGGGGTTCATCATCCTTAAACAACGGACGGTTGGATGTCGGAGGCTTGGTACTTCCTGATCCCGCCGCGGGCCGCGTTGAGGAAGCATTTGGTTTCGGGGTCTCAGAGGGACGTGTGGAAGTTCCCGGTTTGGGTCCGGAGATGATCTCCGGCTGCTTGCCCCAAATGCCTATGGTATGCTCCTCTTCCTCCTTATACTCCCGCTGTGAAGCCGAATGATCGCGGAAGTCGTCCGTCGGGCGAGTACTCGGTGTGTTAGTCGTTTCTTTGGGGCGATTCCCCCAGATACCGATGGTCAGGCTGTCCTCGGCGCCCAGTCCCACGCCCAGGTCGTCATATTCCTCTTCGGCCGGTCCGGGTGCCTCCTCCTGCAGGCCATTTCTCAGCGCATCCGCCATCTCGGCGCCACTCTGGAAACGCTCTTTCGGATCATACGCGCAAGCCTTCAGCACTGCACGCCCCAGCGCCTCGTCACAACCGGACGGCAGCGGCATGGCAGCGCCCTTCATCCGCATTGCAAGCGCGTTTTCACGATCCAGATAGGTGATCGGCTTCGGCGCGGGCGGGAAGAAAGGCAGCCGGTTTCCGTTCAGATACCGGTACAGGACAAGGCCGAGCGAATAGATATCGACGGTCGCGTTATAGGGCTGTCCCTTATAGACCTCCGGAGCCATATAGCTTTCCGTCCCTTTCTTGGACATACCGCCGGTCGTCTTTTCCACCGAACGCGCCACGCCGAAATCGCCCAGTTTGAAGGCACCGGTCTCGGACACGAAAATGTTCTCCGGCTTGATATCCCGGTGGATCAGGCCCTTGCCTTCACAGTATTCCAGTGCATCGGCCAGCTCCACACCCATTCTCTTGACGGTCTGCACATCCATCGTGTGCTGCTTCTGATAATTCATCAGAGAGGTCAGAAGCTCCATACGGATCAGGATGTCCCATCCCCGCTCATCGTCATGCGGGATCACTTCGTAATCCTCGCAGCTTACGATATTGGGATGACTCTTTAAGGAGCTCATGATCGCGATCTCCTGCACGATCTCATCCACAAAGCCGCGGAAATAGGTCGTCGCCGAGAGTTCGTCCAGCCCTTCGCTCAGCACCGCTTCATAGTCGCCGGGAGAATGCGGCACCCGGATCACCTTAAGTGCCGATTTGGTCGTCACACCATACTTGGACTTCTCGATCTCAAAGACCTTGCCATAGGCGCCCTCGCCGATCAGACGAGTGATGACCCATTTGTCCAGAACCATACTGCCGACTGCGTAATCCATTTACAATCAAGTCCTTTCGTTAAGGTGATACGTTCTTGAATATTTGTTCCATTTCGCCGCTGTCCAGCATATCTTTGGTGATATCGGTCAAGACACCGCGGAGGATCAGCGAACTGAAATAGGAGAGGTTCAGATGATAATAGATCATTTCGTTCGAATATGAATCGAACTGCTCCTGAATGGTAAAATAATAACCTGTTGCGTTGTTGCGGCGTCCGTTTGGCGATGGAACTATGAATGAATCCAGATTATTCTCTATATAATTGTTGAAACGCTCCTGAGTATATATCTCCTTCCAGCCATGCACACTCAACATGCAGTCCGCCTTGACTTCTCCACTCACTATTTGACTACCACTTGATATGGGGAACAATTCTATCTGACGCAGCCCCAGTTTCTTAGCCATGTTCAATAATGCCTCCTGTATAGCGGGCAAAGCATAATTAAGGGAACTCTTTCCATTATTAAATTCCAGGGTGTCATCGTAGGCCACCGTCAGTGTGTCGGGTGTAACCAGCTGCAGCATATCCTCATCAACGGGAGTGATCCTGGTCACGACCGGGCAGAGATACGGGATGGACGACTTTTCATAGCCATTATACTCACTTGTCTGAAGTAAGCAGGTGATGTCGACATGATCCCCGATTTTCAGACCTCTCGCCATATTTGTTGTGGTCAATGACCCGTTATTATAGTTGCTGTTCACTTCAAAAGACAGCGGAAATCCGGCATCCCCGGAAAAATACAGTGAGCCGGAATTGGAGTAATAGGTATCAAACCCGAATCCCGAGAACGGGCTGCCATCCTTCCTCTCCGTGATTTCAACATTCCTGAATACGACCTGCCGTCCGTCATTCATCAGATAGAAAAACCCGTCAGGGCTGGTCGGAACCTCGACCGGCTGTGCAACGTAGGTATCCCCATCCTCAATAAACTGTACATTGGAAGCATAAATCCACCAGCTGCCGCCTACCAGCTTCACTTTGCCCTGTACACGGACTTTGCCGCCCGGACACATGGATCTCAGTTTATCACCCTGTGCCGCCGAACAGCCGTCATAGATCACATAAGCGCCTGTTATTTCGGGATGATCCACAAACATGGATACACCGACCGCATAATCCATCTTGGGTGTGATACCTTGCAGATAGGTCTCCATCACCATCTCCTCATCCGTATCCGTGTATAGATCAAGAAAAGTATTATACTCCATGGCTGTCTTGATCTCGTGGACTCCTTCGGCAACACTTTCTGCTTTCGAAATATTATTGTGCGAGGTCTGCGACACGGCGGAAGCGTTCCTGGAAGTATGGCCGGATGAGCCGCGGCCGCCCGATGATCCCAGAACGATGGTCAGGATCAGGACGAGTACCGCAGCCGCGGATACAAGGCCGATGATCATGCCTTTCCTGCGGGGCGGCTTTGTAGGTTCGGGCTCAGGTTCTTCGTCATCGAAGCGTTTTTTGTTATCATAGCGGGGCTGCAGCCCTGTCGCGACAGGAGGAGGTGTGGAATACTCTTTCGCAGGCTCAGCGGGCTTGCTGCCCCAGAAAGAACCCTGCTCGGGCTCGGCGGACTCACTGTCCCGGAAAGTATCCGATGACGGCCCGGCGGGCTTCCCGCCCCAGATTCCAAAGGTATGTTCACCCTGATCGGCCATCTCCTCTGCCGCAGGCGCAGCCGGTGCGGCCGGCGCGGCGTGATCGTGGAAATCATCTGTCGGACGGCCGGACGGATGGATCGTTGTCTCCGAATGGCTCCAGATCCCGACCGTAGGCTCCTCTGCTTCATTATAAACGGTTTCCGGAGCCGTCGTTCCGACGCTCTGCAGCGCAGCACGCATCTCGGCACCGCTCTGATAACGCTTCTTCGGGTCAAACGCGCAGGCTTTTAAGGCCACGAGACCCAGCGCCTCGTCCGCGCCGGAAGGCATGGGCATTGCCACTCCCTGCATCCGCTTCGCAATCGCATTCTCACGGTCCGCATAAGTAATCGGCTGAGGAGGCGCCGGGAAGAAAGGCAGCCGGTTACCGTTCAGATACCGGTACAGGACCAGTCCCAGCGAATAAATATCCACCGTGGCGTTATAGGTAAGGCCTTTATAGACCTCCGGTGCCATGTAGCTCTCCGTCCCCTTTTTGGACATGCCGCCCGTCGTCTTCTCCACCGTACGCGCCACACCAAAATCACCCAGCTTGAATATGCCGGTGTCGGAAACAAAAATATTCTCAGGCTTGATATCACGGTGAATCAGGCCCTTACCCTCACAGTATTCCAGAGCATCAGCGAGCTCCATCCCCATCCGTCTGACCGTCTCCGCATCCATGGTATGCGTCTTCTGATAACTGATGAGCGAAGTCAGAAGCTCCATACGGATCAGAATGTCCCAGCCGAGCTCGTTTTCATGCGGGATCACCTCGTAGTCCTCACAGCTTACGATATGCGGATGACTCTTTAAGGAACTCATGATTGCGATCTCCTGCACGATCTCATCCACAAAACCGCGGAAATAAGCCGTCGCCGAGACTTCATCCATTCCCTCGCTCATCACCGCGTCCAGATCACCAGGAGAATGAGGCACACGAATCACCTTAAGCGCTGACCTGGTCGTCACGCCGTATTTGGACTTTTCGATTTCAAACACTTTACCATAGGCACCCTCGCCGATCAACCGGGTAATGACCCATTTATCCAGCACGCTGCTGCCGATAGAATAGTCCATGGATTCGCTCCCTTTCGTTATAATACTTCTGTTATTCTATCAAATATAAGCCTTTCTGTCAAGCTTTTGTGTCCCCAGATGCCGATTCCCACGGGCAGAAGCATGAAAAAGGACCGCCTCCCCTGCGGGCGGCGGTCCGGGTTCATTCCTTGCGGAAATCAGGCCTCTTCAACGGGAGCTTCCTCAGCGGGAGCAGCTTCCTCGACGGGAGCCTCTTCTACAGGAGCTTCCTCAACGGGAGCGCCTTCTTCTTCATAATCGTCATCGGCGATGGCAATGTTGCGCATGCTCAGAGAAATTCTCTTGGTCTCATAATTGACATCCAGCACGCGTACATAGACATCCTGGCCGATCACCAGTACTTCGGAAGGATGCTTGATGAAGTGGTCGGCAATCTGGGAAATATGTACCAGGCCGTCGACGTCCTTCTTAAGCTCTACAAATGCACCGAAATCGGTAAAGCGTACAACCTTGCCAACCAGAACCGCGCCGGGGTACAGCCACTCTTCAGCATTGTTCCAGGGATTGGTCTCGGGCAGCTTGGCCGTCAGAGAGATCTTACGGGTCTCGGGATCAAAAGACTTCACCATAACATTGACCTGCTGACCAACTTTGAGCACCTGATTGGGATTGCGGACAGGAGTCCAGCTCATCTCGGAAATGTGCAGCATTCCATCGATGCCGCCCAGATCGATAAAGGCGCAGTAAACCGTCAGATTCTTAACGGTTCCGGTCAGACGCGCACCAGGCTCCAGCTTAGCGATGGTCGCGTCACGTCTGGCATTACGCTCCTCAAACATGACGGTGCGGCGGTCGCCCAGAATACGGCCGCGGCGGCGCTGCAGGCGGATAATGCGGAAATTGACCTCTTTGCCTTCGAGTGTCTTGGGATCAACCTTGCGGATATCCAGCAGGGACGCGGGAATGAAGACGCGGTTATTCTTGTAGGTCACCACGGCGCCATTCTCAAAGGTCTCGGTAACCGTTCCGGTCAGAACGGTCTTGTTGGTATACGCATTCTCCAGCTCCTGATATGCGCGGTTCTGCAGCAGACGCTTCCGGCTGACCAGCACATCGGAATCGCCCACTTTGGCAACGACGACCTCGATCTCGTCGCCGACCTTGACTTCATTCTTGAGATCCGTGGAAGGATCTGCTGAATACTCATCCTTGATCATCATGGCATCGGCTTTATAACCGATGTTCAGTACGACCTCGTTATCTGTAACCGAGACAACAGTTCCTTTCACAATATCTCCGGAATGGACCTCTTTGAAGCTCTCATTGAGCATCTCTTCAAAAACGTTCATTTCACTCATTGATTTTACAACCTCCTGTAAGATGTAATTAGGGGTAGAAGCTCCGGCTGTGATCCCCACACGCTGAATACGACCTGTCCGTAAAGCATCGATAATATCCCCGTTTCCCTGAAGATATGCCCTCAGTTCTGACGCGTTTTCGACCAAACATACGATGGAGCAATGCTCCCCGCAAATCTCGAACAGCTTGCGTGTGTTGGAACTGTGATCTCCCCCAACGACGATCATCATGTCTGACCGGCTGCTTAGCTGGATCGCCTCCGACTGATGTTCCGCCGTTGCGCTGCATATCGTAGGATATACAGATATATTATACTCTTTTTCTTTCAAATACTCAACTGTTTTTTGAAAATTTTCCTGATTAAATGTTGTTTGTTCTACAACACAGACGGATTTGCCGTCATAATCCGCCTCAAAAAAGCCCTGCAGCCCCGGATCGGCGGCATTTTGGGCCACTGCGCACTCCGAATGGCTCCATCCGCGGATGCCGATCACCTCAGGATGCCGGGGATCCCCCAGGATCAGGATCCGGTGTCCGTCCGCGGAAGCCTCCTCCACGATACGGTGGATCTTTTTGACAAAGGGACAGGTGGCATCCACGACACGGACACCTTTTTCCTTAAGCGCCTCTTCGGTGACGCGCGGTACCCCGTGCGCACGGATGACGACCGTATCCCCTGCGGATAGATCCCCGGGATCCTCAGCCACATGGATGCCCTCGCTCTCAAGGCGGCGGATCACATCGCGGTTATGGATCAGCGGCCCCAATGTGTAGATCGGCACATCGGGCGATTTCTGCCGTTCCTCCTCCGTCATCTGCAATGCACGCCGCACGCCGAAACAGAAGCCGGCTGTTTTCGCAACCTGTATTTCCATTACGTCCTCGCAGCCTTTTTACGCAGGGCGATCTCCACGATTCGGCCGGCTGCCTCCTCGGCCGTCAGGTGGGTCGTATCCACCAGGATGGCGTCCTCAGCCTGGCACAGCGGAGCGATAGCGCGGTTCATGTCGCGGTAATCCCTCTCCCTGATCGACTCGATGACCTCCTCCAGCGTCTGCGCGCCGGGGTTCTTTTCTTCAAGCTCCAGAAAACGGCGGCGCCCGCGCTCTCTGACGTCGGCTGTCAGATAGATCTTCACATCCGCGTTAGGCAGGATGGCCGTGCCGATATCGCGCCCGTCCATAATCACTTCATAGGCCGCGGCAAGGCTGCGCTGGGTATCCAGGAGCTTCTGCCGGACAGCGCCGTAGACACCGATAGCGCTGGCCGCGTCGCCGATCTGCGGCGTGCGGATCAGTCCGGTCACTTCTCTGTCATTCATGAACATCTTCTGCACGTTATCTTCGTAGCGGATGTCCACCCGGATCGACGGCAAAGCCGCGTTGACCTCCTCTTCGGAGCGCACATCCACGCCTGCTTCCAGCAGCCCGTAGGCAAGCGTCCGGTAGATGGCACCGGTATCCACATAATGCATGCCCAGACGCGCGGCCACGATTTTGGCCACGGTGCTCTTGCCGGCTCCTGCCGGACCATCCAAAGCTATCGCAAACATCTGTTCATCCTCCTTCTCCTTGGGGGAAATGTTTTTATGGTCGGAAAGTGCCTCCGTCCGGGCGGCAGAGCGCCCCGCGGCGGCACCGGTTGAGAAAGCGATCTGCAGATTAAACCCCCCGGTCAGTGCGTCCACATCCAGTACCTCCCCGGCAAAATACAGTCCGGGAATCCTCCTGGACTCCATTGTCTTCGGATCCACCTCGCGTACTGAAACGCCGCCCATGGTCACGATCGCTTCTTCCAGAGGACGCGTCCCGCTGATCGTAACAGTGAGGCCCTTAAGCGTTTCCGCCAGGCGCTGCCTCTCTTCCCGCGTCAGGTCGGCAGCTTTATGCGCGGGGTCGATCCCGGCCTGCCGCAGTACGGGCAGGATCAGCCGCTCGGGCAGCAGATCGCCCAGCGCGTGATCCATCATGCGGTACCGGTAGGCCTCCAGATCCCTCAGGAGCCTCGCATCCAGCTGCTCTCTCGACAGCGCGGGCTTTAGATCGATCGACGCTTTCCACCCGGCTTCCCGCAGCGTCAGATGGCGTTTCATAGCGGCCTGCTGCAAGAGGCTCGACGCAGTGAGTACCAATGGTCCGCTGATCCCAAAATGGGTGAAAAGCATCTCACCAAAGCCGTTATAGAGCTTTTTCCCTCGTTCGTCCGCGATCGTCAGCGCAACATTGCGCAGTGAAAGCCCCTGCAGGGACGGGATCCACGGCTCGCTGCATTCCAGCGGAATCAGTCCCGGCCTGAGTTCTGTCACCATGTGGCCGAGCTCCCGGGCCATACGGTATCCGTCCCCGGTAGAACCCGTGCGTGAATAACTCGCGCCGCCCGTGGACAGAATCACCGCATCCGCCCGGAATTCTCCGTCCGAGCTCTCCACGCGGAATCCGCTCTCCAACGGGATGATCCGTCTGACCGTTACACCCGTCCGGAGCGTTGCCCCGCTTTGCTGCAGATCACGCACGAGTGCGTCCACCACATCCAGCGCTTTGTCGGAGACCGGAAAAACCCGGTTGCCCCGCTCGACCTTGAGCGGCACTCCGGCCGCCTCGATCCTCTCCATCATCTCTGTATTGGTCAGCCCGTTCAGCGCAGAATACAAAAAGCGGGGATTGGATACGATCTGCTTCTGCCATTCGCCGATATCCTCCGCGTTGGTCAGATTGCATCGTCCCTTCCCGCTGATCCCGATCTTACGTCCCGGGCGAGGATTCTTTTCAAGCAGCACGACATCGGCCCCGGCCCGTGCGGCCTCCGCAGCCGCCATCAGCCCGGCCGCCCCGGCTCCGATCACCAGAACAGACTTACGGGAGCGGCGTGCCATAAACGGAACCCTCTGTGGAATGACTGTCATAGACATCATATTCGCGCCAGATATTCTCAAGCGTATCCAGCGACTTGGCAATATCCGCACTGTTGGCCTCGGAGAGAGCCAGAATCAGCGCATTGATAAGGCTGAGCGGCGCGACCAGCGAATCGACAAACGAAACCATATCACTCTGGGCCATCAGCACATAGTCAGAAACCGATACCAACGGAGAAACATCGCTGTCCGTGATCGAAACAACTTTGGCGCCGCGGGACTTTGCAAATTCGGCCGCACGCACCGTGCGCTTGGAATACCGCGGGAAACTGATGCAGATGATCACATCTTCTTCCGAGATTGTGAGCATCTGTTCGAAAGTCTCGCTGGCACTGTTGGTGCTGATCAGCCTTGTGTTTTCCTGGATCAGGTTCATATAAAACCCGAGAAAATTTGCAAGTACGCTGCAGCTGCGGATTCCCAGAATATAGATCCGCCTTGCAGCCAGAATTGCCTGTACCGCATCACGGAAAGTCTGCTCGTTGACGTTTTCGAGTGTCGCTTTGATATTCTCCATATCCATCTGCAGCACCGAGCCGAGCGGGCGCTCAGGATCGACACGTCCCTGCGACACTTCCATGCGCTGCACCGCCGTGAGCTTGTTCTTGACAAGTTCTTCCAGTGCGCGCTGCATACTGGGATAACCTTCATAACCAAGCTCGATCGCAAAACGAACCACAGTGGACTCAGAGACGCCCACGACTTTGCCAAGCTTGGAGGCCGTTAAATAAACTGCCTTATCATAATGCTCGGTAATATATGTCGCGAGCCGCTTCTGTCCCTTGCTGAGCTTGGGAAATTTGGTTTTGATCCGGTATAAAACATCTTCTGAACGCTTCATGTTGATACTCCTCTTCATGAAAAGCCTGTCTATGGCCGCAGATCATTCTGCCGGCCGCCGCATGGGCCTGGACTTATATTATAACGCTTGTGTTCGTTTTTTGCAAGAGAGAAAGATAAATTATTCATTTTGGGGCCTATTTGAGGTACTCGATGCATCAAATGAAGGGGAGGGATGTCGTAACGAGTGCAGGGAGGGCCGCCTTTTCAGGGCGCCCCTCCCTTTATGAGTGACGCCGCGGCGCTTCGCAGCCTTGCTGCTTGCCGCGGCCGCTGGCCGCGGGCGCCGCTTTTCGTTCACTCGCGGCCCCTTAGGCCGGCCTCCATGCTGTTGTCCGTCCCTTCCGGCCGTCCTACAGCATATAGTCCGTCCCTCTTGGCCGCTAGATCGGACGAGCGGCGGGGAGGGGA
>JAFRZL010000029.1 GCA_017442535.1 Bacillota bacterium
CCGTCCATCTGGGCAGCACCGGTGATCATGTTCTTAACGTAGTCAGCATGTCCCGGGCAGTCAACATGAGCATAGTGACGCTTGGGGGTCTCATACTCAACGTGAGCGGTGGAGATGGTGATTCCGCGTGCTCTCTCTTCGGGAGCCTTGTCAATCTTATCGAATGCGACGAACTCGCCGGTGCCGTAACGCTCATGCAGCGTCTTGGTGATCGCAGCGGTCAGAGTGGTCTTACCATGGTCAACGTGGCCAATCGTTCCGATGTTGACATGGGGTTTGGTTCTCTCAAACTTAGCCTTTGCCATTACAAAAATCCTCCTAATAGATTTCTTATGCGCCTGATGCTATTATAGCCAAAACAGACGAAATTTGCAAGCCTTTTTTTAAATTTAAGACCGCATGAACAAAAATTCTTTTACGACCTGACGCCGCGAACGTCCAGGATCTTGTCCTGAATGCTTCTGGGCACGGGCTCGTAATTGTGGAACTGCATGGTATAAACTCCGCGGCCCTGCGTTTTGGATCGCAGGTCGGTCGCATAACCGAACATCTCGCCAAGAGGTACATAACCATGCACGACAGACGCACCATTGCGGGAATCCATTCCTTCGATGCGGCCGCGGCGGGAGTTGATATCACCGATGATATCTCCCATATAACTCTCGGGAACAGTTACATCCACCTTCATGATGGGCTCGAGCAGCACGGATCCGGCCTTGCGCATCGCTTCCTTGAAAGCCATGGAGCCGGCAATCTTGAATGCCATCTCGGAAGAGTCCACTTCATGATAGGATCCATCGTAGCACTCCGCCTTGACGCCCAGCACCGGATAACCTGCGAGCAGACCGCTCTGCATAGCTTCCTGAATACCGGCATCTACGGCAGGAATGTATTCTTTGGGGATGGAACCTCCGACAGTTGCATTAATAAATTCGTAAATTTTCTCGCCATTGGGATCCGTGGGTGTAAAGCGCACCCAGCAATCGCCATACTGTCCGCGTCCGCCGGACTGACGAACAAATTTACCTTCAACATCGGCAGGCTTAGCCAGGGCCTCTTTGTAGGCAACCTGAGGTGCGCCGACATTGGCTTCCACCTTGAACTCGCGGAGCAGACGGTCTACGATGATCTCCAGATGCAGTTCTCCCATACCGGAGATGATGGTCTGACCGGTCTCATGGTTCGTAAACGTACGGAATGTGGGATCCTCCTCGGCCAGCTTGGCCAGAGCCACACCCATCTTCTCCTGGCCGGCCTTGGTCTTGGGCTCGATCGCCACGTCGATAACGGGCTCGGGGAAAACCATGGATTCCAGGATGATCGGATTGTCTTCATCGCAGAGCGTGTCGCCGGTCGTGGTGAATTTGAGTCCCACGGCGGCTGCGATATCGCCCGCGTAAACCGTCTCCAGATCGGTACGCTTATTCGCATGCATCAGAAGGATCCGTCCCAGACGCTCCTTCTTGTTCTTGGTAGAATTCAGAACATAGGAACCCGCTTCGGCAGTTCCCGAATAAACACGGAAGAACGCAAGCTTGCCGACGAAGGGGTCGGTCATGATCTTGAAAGCCAGCGCCGAGAAAGGCTCTTCGTCAGACGAATGACGGAATGCCTCCTCACCGGTATCGGGGTAGGTTCCCTTAATGGCCGGAACATCCATCGGGGCAGGCATGTAGGTCACAATCGCGTCCAGAAGCTTCTGGACACCCTTGTTGCGGTATGCGCTGCCGCAGAAGACCGGGATCAGCTTGCACTGGCAAACGCCCTGGCGTGCCGCGCGCTGCAGATCCTCCACTGCCAGCTCTTCGCCCTCAAGATAAGCCATCATCAGGTCATCGTCCAGCTCGCAGATCGCCTCGATCATCTGGCTGCGGTAATCCTCCGCCAGATCGAGCATGTCCTCGGGGACGTCGATCTCGGAAACATCCGTGCCCTTATCATCGTTGTAGATATAGGCCTTCATCTGAAGCAGGTCGATGATTCCCTTGAAATTCTCTTCCGCGCCGATGGGCAGTTCAAAGGGTACGGCATTGGCTCCAAGCCGATCCTTCATCATTCCCACTGCATTGAAGAAATCCGCACCCATGATGTCCATCTTGTTCACGAATGCCATTCGGGGAACGTGATACTCGTCAGCCTGGCGCCATACAGTCTCTGACTGCGGCTCGACGCCGCCTTTCGCGCAGAAAACGCCGACAGCGCCATCCAGAACACGCAGCGAACGTTCTACCTCAACGGTAAAGTCCACATGTCCCGGTGTATCAATGATATTGATACGATGGTCCTTCCAATAGCAGGTCGTCGCGGCGGAGGTGATGGTGATACCTCTCTCCTGCTCCTGCACCATCCAGTCCATCTGAGCGGTACCCTCATGGGTGTCGCCGATCTTATGGGTCTTGCCGGTGTAGAACAGGATACGCTCCGTCAGCGTTGTCTTACCCGCGTCAATGTGGGCCATAATACCAATGTTTCTCGTATTCTCTAACGAGTATTCTCTTGCCAAAATTTTCTCCTCCAGTCAAATTACAGACGGAAGTGAGCGAATGCCTTGTTGGCCTCAGCCATTCTGTGGGTATCCTCTCTCTTCTTAACAGAAGAGCCCGTATTGTTGGCGGCGTCCATGATTTCATTAGCCAGACGCTCTTCCATGGTTCTCTCGTTACGAGCTCTTGAATATGACACAAGCCATCTGAGGCCCAGTGTCTGACGGCGCTCGGGACGGACTTCCATAGGAACCTGGTAAGTCGCACCACCAACTCGCCTTGCCTTAACTTCCAGAGCCGGCATGATATTGTTCAGAGCCGTCTCAAAAACTTCCATCGCTTCCTTGCCCGTTCTGGCTTCGATGCGCTTAAAAGCATTATAGACGATCTTCTGGGCTACGCCCTTCTTGCCGTCCAGCATCACGCCATTGATCAGCTTGGTAACAACCTTGCTGTTGTAGATCGGATCCGGAAGGACCTCTCTCTTGGATACATGTCCTTTTCTAGGCACGATTCTTCCCTCCTTAATCAAAATAGGATTAATTCGCAAGCCTTACGGCTTATCGGTACTCACATACGCTGTGATTCGCGCTATCGGTACAGTCCCCTGTTCGCTGCAACCGCGGAAAACCTGCCACTGCACAAATACTACCTACGCGTATATCAGATTTTGTAATTACTTCTTGGGTCTCTTGGCACCGTACTTGGAACGGGCCTGCCTGCGCTTGGCAACGCCGGCGGTATCCAGCGTACCACGCACGATATGGTAACGTACACCGGGCATATCCTTGACACGGCCGCCGCGGATCAGCACAACACTGTGCTCCTGCAGATTATGGCCCTCACCGGGAATATAAGCGGTTACTTCAATACCGTTGCTCAGACGAACACGGGCGATTTTACGAAGAGCGGAGTTAGGCTTCTTGGGCGTATCGGTCTTAACTACCGTACACACACCGCGCTTCTGGGGAGAAGAAATATCGATCGCTTTCTTGTTCAGAGAGTTCCAACCCTTCTGCAGAGCGGGAGCCGTAGACTTCTTAACGCTGACTTCTCTTCCCTTTCTCACCAACTGGTTAAAAGTAGGCATTCATTGCACCTCCTGTGATTAGTTTATCCTCCGGTTGTGTTGCAGCCAACAAGAGTCCTGCAAATATGCATATTCGCAGACCATAATAATATACCATGAAAAAAGGGCTGTGTCAAGCCCTTTTTTTCGCGGATTTTTGCGGTTTTTGCGGTTTTTTTTGAGCATGTTGAACGAATTCTGCTTTCTATGCCTCGGGCATTCTCCCCGCCAGCAGTTCCCAAAGCTCCCGGTAATCATGGACGATCGGTGCGGTAACTCCCTCCTCCGGCCGGCCCTGGTCGTTGAACCAGATGCCTTCGACGCTGATGGCGGCGGGCCCGTAGACATCCTTGGTCAGATTATCCCCGACCATTACGGCTTCTTCCGGCCTGCAGCCGAGCCGCTCCAGTGTCATCCGGTAAATATGCGGATCGGGTTTATCCACGCCGGAGACATCGCTGCAGACCATGGCGTCGAGCAGCTCTTCCAGACCCAGCCGGCGGATCTTTTTATGCTGGATGTGAATCTGCATATCGGTGCAGAGCGCTGTCCGGATCCCCCTCTCCCGCACGCGCCGCAGGAATTCTATCGCTCCAGGCTTGGGACGGATGGAGCCCAGAAAAAGCTGATAATAGGCATCCTCCATCTCCGGGGCATGCAGGAAGGGATTATAGCCCAGGTTTTCGCAAAAGCGCTGTGCCCAGATCAGACGGCTGTGAGACGTGGCGTTCTTCGGCATCTCATCCATACACTCATGCATGGCCAGATAGTATTCCCTCATAAAGTCTTCTTCGGACATGCCGAAGGCCATGCGGACATACTGCCCTACGGCGGCGATGGCCTTCTGGTGGATACCCTGCATTGTGTACAGCGTATCGTCCAGGTCGAAGATAATGGCGTGGATGGGTTTGTTGTTTTGCATGATAATTCCTTTCGCTGAAAAACAAATCTATATTGCGGTCATCAGGCAGTCCGGCCTCCGCGTCACTTTGTTTTTTCTTTTAACGGGCTGACGGGGGTAAACGCAACCGTCACCTGACCGGTAACGGTCGTGACCTGCGCCACATATTTGTCATTGAACACAAAGCGCGGATGAGGATCGATATGGTAGACGCAGGGTTCGTCCGGCTGATAGAGCGCCGGATTTTCACTGATCATCACGACGTTTTTGCCCGTTTGAATATCGGTGAACATCGTAGCGGATGCTGCCCCGCGGTAGAAGGCCTGTCCCTCCGGAAGAATTTTGGTATCGGAGCAGAAATACCGGTCGTCTTCACTGGAGTGCGCATGCCAGCTGTATGGAATGGGCAGCATAATGTGTTCTCCTGTCTGATAGTTGATGCGTCCAACGCCATGGTCGACATCACAGTAGTAGATATATCTGCCGTCCGAGCTCCACCATTCGTGTGTCTGCTCTCTGAACAGCGGGCTGTGCAGCACGGCGTCCGGATCGCCCCGGCGGATCGTCCAGGTCCTCATGCGGTGGTCATTCTCGTCATATTCGATGATCTTGCGCTCTCCGGTCTTAAGATCCTGCCAGTACTCCATGGCAAACATGATCAGATCATTATCCACCGGATTGAACTGAGCATGGTTCCAGCCGCCATGACGATGATGCCATTCGGTAAAGACTCCGCTCTCGATATCCAGAGACGTCAGATACATCTCGTTTCCACTGTGGATATCGCAGCAGAGCTCCTTGTGATCTGCGCTGAAGGTCAGATGTGTCCCCATATTGCCGGGGAAAAGCCGGTATTTGGCCGGGCATCTGCCGATCCGTACGACCGGGCTGTCACTCCTCGGTCCTTTCTTCAGGATGAGGTTGTCCGTACGGTAATACAGCTCGCCGGTGTCCTGATCCACGCAGGAGCCATAGCCCTGAATATCCGGATGAAAATAGATCTCATCCGTCTCAAAATCAATACAAGCGGCGGTAAATGCGCTCCCTTCCATCCAGCCTGACGGCGGGAAAGCCGTCACGATCCAGAAATAGCGCTCATCCCGGCTCCAGTTTTTACTGACATAATAACACATTTTCTGCAGCGGAGCGGTCTCGTTCCTGAGCAGATAACTGACAACTCCGGTAACAGGATCGGTATAAGGAACAAAATGCTTTGATGTCTCCGGCGTAAACATGTGAATCACACCCCCGTTTTTCTTTTGATTATACGCTATAAAGGCCATTCTGGCAAGAGGAAAAGCCGGCAATAAAAACCCCCGTAAGAAAGACTTCTGTCTCTCTTTCGGGGGTCTTCTTGTCATAACGGAGGATTATTCGTCCTCGCCTTCCGGAATCAGGCTGAGAATCAGGGAATCGTCCTCTTCCAGCTCGGGCAGTTCGTCATCGTCGGTCACCAGATCCAGGACACCCAGTTCGCCTTCTTCTTCGGCTTCTTCCTGGGCCTTCTTGGCGGCTTCTTCAGCACGGCGCAGAGCTTCGGCCTCGGCCTCCAGACGCTTCTCTTCTTCAAGAGCCGCGATCTCTTCGGGGGTCAGGTTCTTCTCTACGGAGATGCTCTGATACAGATTCATACCGGTGCCGGCAGGAATCAGCTTGCCGATGATAACATTTTCCTTAAGGCCTACCAGCGGATCCACCTTGCCCTTGATCGCGGCTTCGGTCAGCACGCGGGTCGTCTCCTGGAAGGAGGCGGCGGACAGGAAGGATTCGGTGGCCAGAGAGGCCTTGGTGATGCCGAGCAGGATGCGCTCGCCGGTCGCGGGTTCCTTGCCCTCGGCTTCCATCTGCGCATTGTGAGCATCGAACTCCAGATAATCGACCAGGCTGCCGGGCAGCAGCTCAGTGTCGCCGCTCTCGATGACCTTGACGCGGCGCAGCATCTGACGGACGATCGTCTCGATGTGCTTATCGTTGATATCTACGCCCTGCAGACGGTAGACGCGCTGCACTTCCTGAATCAGGTAGTTCTGCGCAGCGGCCAGGCCCTTGATCTTAAGGATGTCGTGAGGATTGACGGAACCTTCGGTCAGCTCGTCGCCGGCCTCGATCACATCGCCCTCCGCCACTTTAAGGCGGGCGCCGTAAGGAATGATATAGCTCTTGGCTTCCTTAGTCTCGCCGTTGGTCACGATGATCTCACGCTTCTTGCGCGTGATGTTCTCGGAAACCTCTCCGCCGAACTCGGCGATAATGGCCAGACCGCGGGGCTTGCGGGCCTCGAACAGCTCCTGGACACGGGGAAGACCCTGTGTAATATCTTCGGAACCGGAAACACCGCCGGTGTGGAAGGTACGCATGGTCAGCTGTGTACCGGGCTCGCCGATGGACTGAGCGGCGATAATGCCAACCGCTTCGCCCAGGCGGACGGGCTGTCCGTTGCTCATGTTGGCGCCGTAGCACTTGGCGCAGACGCCCAGACGCTGGCGGCAGCTCAGAAGGTTGCGGATATGGACGCTCGTGATGCCGGCGGCCACGACCGCTTCTGCCTGTCTGGGACTGATCAGCGTATCCGCGGGAACGATCACTTCACCGGTCACGGGATGACGGATCTCGTCGATGGACCAGCGGCCGTTGATACGCTCTTCCAGGGATTCAATGACCTCGCGGCCATCCATGAAAGCGCTTACCCAGACACCGGTGGGCTCGACGCCCTCACCGCAGCAATCCTCGGAACGGATGATCAGATCCTGGGAAACATCGACCAGACGGCGGGTCAGATAACCGGAGTCGGCCGTACGCAGAGCCGTATCGGTCAGACCTTTACGGGTACCGTGCGCGGAAATGAAGTATTCCAGAACGTCCAGTCCTTCTTTGAAGCAGGACTTGATGGGCAGCTCGATGGTCTCGCCCTGAGGCGTCGCCGTCAGGCCGCGCATGGCGGACATCTGCTTCAGCTGGTCCTTGGAACCGCGGGCGCCGGATTCGATCATCATGTAGATGTTGTTGTCTTCACCCAGGGCGGGCAGCAGCAGATCGGTCAGACGCTTTATCGTTTCTTCCCAGACATTGATAACGCGCTGATGGCGCTCGGCATCGGTCAGGAAGCCGCGGCGGTAATTGCGGATGATCTTTTCAACCTCGGCCTCAGCCTCGTGAACCAGCTGCTGCTTCTCGGGAGGAATGATAACGTCCTCTGCGGATACAGTCAGCGCGCCGATCGTCGAATACTGGAAGCCAAGGGCCTTGACATCATCAAGTACCGTAGCCGTATCGGTGATGCCGTGCACATTGATGCAGTTATGCAGAATGCGCTGCAGCTGCTTCTTGCCGACCATGAAATCGATCTCGTAAGGCAGATAGGTCTCGGGACGCTTGGGATCGCGAACCTGATAGCCCAGATCCTGCGGAATCTTTTCATTCAGGATGATACGGCCGACCGTGGTATGGATCATGCCGGTCACTTCCTGCCCGTCAACTTCCACCGTGCGGCGGACCATGATCGGGGTATGCAGCGTGATTTCATGATTGTAATAGGCTGCGATCGCTTCGTTCTTGTGCTTGAACTGGCGGTTTGCACCGGGTTCGTTTTCTTTCTCCTTGGTCAGGTAATAGATACCCAGAACCATATCCTGAGAAGGAACGGCAACGGGAGCACCGTCGGAAGGCTTAAGCAGGTTGTTGGTGGAAAGCAGCATGAAGCGGCACTCCGCCTGCGCTTCCACGGACAGCGGTACATGCACCGCCATCTGGTCGCCGTCGAAGTCGGCGTTGAAAGCCGTACAAACCAGAGGATGCAGACGGATCGCCTTACCCTCTACCAGGATGGGCTCAAATGCCTGAATACCCAGTCTGTGCAGTGTAGGAGCACGGTTCAGCATCACGGGATGCTCGTGGATCACGCTCTCCAGCACATCCCAGACTTCGGGATGCAGACGCTCGACCATACGCTTCGCGGATTTGATATTATGCGCAAGCTCTTTCTCGACCAGCTTCTTCATGACGAAAGGCTTGAACAGCTCGATCGCCATCTCTTTGGGCAGGCCGCACTGGAAGATCTTGAGCGGAGGTCCGACAACGATAACGGAACGTCCGGAATAGTCCACGCGCTTACCCAGCAGGTTCTGGCGGAAACGTCCCTGTTTGCCGCGCAGCATGTCGGAAAGCGACTTGAGCGCGCGGTTGCCGGGGCCGGTAACGGAGCGGCCGCGGCGGCCGTTGTCGATCAGCGCGTCGACTGCTTCCTGCAGCATGCGCTTCTCGTTGCGGACGATGATATCCGGCGCGTTCAGCTGCAGCAGTCTCTTCAGACGGTTATTGCGGTTGATGACGCGGCGGTACAGGTCATTGAGGTCGGAGGTCGCAAAACGGCCGCCGTCCAGCGGAACCATGGGACGCAGATCCGGAGGAATTACCGGGATCACATCCATGATCATCCATTCAGGACGATTACCGGACTTGTAGAAGGACTCCACGACTTCCAGGCGCTTCAGAATGCGCATGCGCTTCTGACCGGAAGCCCCTTCCAGTTCCTCGGAAAGGTCCTTGATCTCTTTGTCCAGATCAATGGAGGCAAGCAGTTCCTGCACAGCCTCGGCACCCATGGCGGCGCGGAAATGCACGCCCTCCCTGGCGAGCTCCTGACGATACTCGGTCTCGGTCAGCAGCTGCTTGGGCTGGAAGCTGGAATTACCGGCATCCAGTACGATATAAGAAGCAAAATACAGCACTTTCTCCAGCGTACGCGGAGGGATGTCCAGAATCAGACCCATCCGGCTGGGAATGCCCTTGAAATACCAGATATGCGATACGGGGGACGCGAGCTCGATATGTCCCATCCGCTCGCGGCGGACTTTGGCTCTCGTCACTTCTACACCGCAGCGATCGCAGATAACGCCCTTATAACGGATACGCTTATACTTGCCGCAATGGCACTCCCAGTCCTTGGTAGGTCCGAAAATGCGCTCGCAGTACAGGCCGTCGCGCTCCGGCTTCAGGGTTCTGTAATTGATCGTTTCAGGCTTTTTGACTTCGCCATGGGACCACTCCCGGATCTTCTCGGGAGAAGCCAGTCCGATTTTGATCGCGTCAAACTGAATCTGTTGTTTTTCGTTGGTGTTAGCCGCCATCAAGCGCACCCCTTTCTCATTATTCGTCCAGATCGATGCCGTTCAACCCGTCCTCATCGGTGACGGTAAAGCCGGCTTCGCCAAAATCAAGATCTTCCAGACCGATGCCTTCGAATTCATCCTCATCGGAATCGTCCAGCTCGCCCTCATCCGAGCCGGAAGCACCGGATGCATAGGAGGTCGGGTCATCCTCGCGTCCTTCAATATTGACGGACAGCGGCTCGCCGCCGTCGTCGATATCCTCGGTGATCTCGACTTCCTTGAGATCGGAGGTCAGTACGCGGATATCCAGTCCGAGGGACTGCAGTTCTTTGAGCAGAACCTTGAAGGATTCGGGAACGCCGGGCTCCGGAATATTCTCACCCTTGACGATCGCTTCGTAGGTCTTGACACGGCCTACGATATCATCGGATTTGACGGTCAGGATCTCCTGCAGCGTATAAGCGGCGCCATAGGCCTCGAGGGCCCAGACTTCCATTTCGCCGAAGCGCTGTCCGCCGAACTGGGCCTTGCCGCCCAGAGGCTGCTGCGTTACCAGGGCATAGGGGCCTGTGGAACGAGCATGGATCTTGTCATCAACCAGATGGTGAAGCTTCATATAATACATGAAACCGATTGTAACGTAATTGTCGAAATATTCACCGCTGCGGCCGTCTCTCAGCGGAACCTTGCCATCTTCACGGATCGGAACGCCGGCCCACTCTGCACGGTGATCCAGATTATCCTCTAAATATTTAAGGATGTCGGGATGCAGCGTCTCTTCGTATTTGGCCTTGAAATCATCCCATTCGGTATTGATATAATCATTGGCCATCCGGAGCGTTTCCATTACATCCGCATGAGAGGCTCCGTCAAAGATCGGGGTCGTCATCTTGAGGCCCAGTGCCTGTGCGGCGAGACCCAGATGAATCTCCAGAACCTGACCGATATTCATACGGCTGGGAACGCCCAGAGGATTCAGAACGATGTCCAGCGGACGTCCGTTGGGCAGGAAAGGCATGTCCTCGACGGGAAGGACGCGGCTGACAACACCTTTGTTGCCGTGGCGGCCTGCCATCTTGTCGCCGACCTGGATCTTACGCTTGTGAGCGATATAGACGCGGACGACTTCATTAACGCCGGGCGCCATCTCGTCGCTGTTCTCGCGGGTGAAGATGCGGATGTCGACGATGATGCCCTCTTCGCCGTGAGGCACACGCAGGGACGTATCTCTGACCTCGCGGGCCTTCTCGCCGAAGATCGCGCGAAGCAGGCGCTCTTCGGGTGTCAGCTCGGTCTCGCCCTTAGGCGTAACTTTACCGACCAGAATATCGCCGGAATGCACTTCGGCACCGATGCGGATAATACCGCGGTCGTCCAGATTCTTGAGTGCGTCGGCACCCACATTGGGGATGTCGCCGGTGATCTCTTCCGGACCGAGCTTGGTGTCACGCGCTTCGGTCTCGTACTCTTCAATATGCAGGGACGTATAGACATCGTCCGCTACCAGACGCTCGCTCAGCAGAACGGCATCCTCATAGTTGTAGCCTTCCCATGTCATAAAGCCGATCAGCGGGTTCTTGCCCAGTGCCAGCTCGCCGTCATAGACGGAAGGTCCGTCGGCGATGGCCTGGCCCTTAACCACATGGTCGCCCTTGACCACACGGGGCTTCTGATTGAAGCAGGTACCCTGGTTGTTGCGCTGGAACTTGCCGAGCGTATGGGTGTGGCTGACGCCGTCCTTGTCGCGGACAATGATCTTGCGCGCATCCACGAAGATGACTTCTCCGTCGCATTCCGCGAGGACGCAGACGCCGGAGTCGATCGCGGCCTTATACTCCATACCGGTGCCGACTACGGGAGAATCCGTCGTCATCAGCGGTACGGCCTGGCGCTGCATGTTGGAACCCATCAGCGCACGGGTCGGGTCATCGTTCTGCAGGAAAGGCACCAGGCTTGTCGCCACGGAAAAGACCTGCTTGGGAGAAACATCCATGAAATCGATATCGGAGGGATCCATCTCGATGTTGTCATCGCGGAAACGGCCGGTAACACGCTTGTTCAGGAAATGTCCGTCCTCGTCGATCCGCTCGTTAGCCTGCGCCACACGGTAGTTCTCTTCCTCATCGGCCGTCATGTAGACGACTTCATTCGTAACGGTGGGAACTCCGGAGGAATGATCCACGCGGCGGTAAGGCGCTTCGACAAAGCCGTAGATATTGATGCGGGCGTAGGAGGCCAGAGAGTTGATCAGACCGATGTTGGGGCCTTCAGGCGTCTCTACGGGGCACATGCGTCCATAGTGTGAATAGTGTACGTCACGGACTTCGAATCCGGCGCGGTCACGGGACAGACCGCCGGGACCAAGCGCGGACAGACGGCGCTTATGCGTCAGCTCTGCCAAAGGATTGTTCTGATCCATGAACTGGGACAGCTGCGAACTGCCGAAGAATTCCTTGACCGCAGCCGTTACGGGGCGGATATTGATCAGGGACTGAGGCGTCACACCCTCGGGATCCTGCGTCGTCATGCGCTCACGCACCACGCGCTCCATGCGGGCCAGACCAATGCGGAACTGGTTCTGCAGCAGCTCACCCACGCTGCGGATACGGCGGTTGCCCAGATGGTCGATGTCATCGGTGTTGCCCATGCCGTAGTCCAGGTTCAGATTATAGTTGATGGAAGCCATAATATCCTCGAAGGTAATATGGCGAGGGATCAGGCGGAATCCTTCGCGCTTCAGAGCGGTTTTGAACTCTTCATGGCTCAGGTTGCGGTCCAGGATCTCCATCAGTACAGGATAGTAAACCTTCTCATTAATGCCGCATTCTTCTAATTCTTCCTCTGTCAGGTCGAAAACATGCTCATGGATGTCTACTGCCTGGTTGGAAAGAACCTTAACCTTGCGCTCCTCGGTCTCGACCCAGATGAAGGGCGTGCCGGAGTTCTGGATGCGGTCGGCCATCTCGCGGTCGATCACGGTGCCGGCGGTCGCCAGTACTTCACCGGTGGACTCATCGACGACATCCTCGGCAAGCTTCTGATTGACAACGCGGCTGCGCAGCGCCAGCTTCTTGTTGAACTTGTAGCGGCCCACACGTGCCAGATTGTAGCGCTTATTGTCGTAAAGCATGGAGGTCAGCAGGCTTGCGGAGCTCTCCACCGTGGGCGGTTCGCCGGGACGCATCCTCTTATAGATCTCGATCAGGCCCTCGTCGCGGGTCTTGGCAATATCGCGCTCCATGGTCGCCATGATCTTGGGATCCTCGCCAAACATGTCGATAATATCGGCATCCGTGCCCACGCCAAGTGCCCGCACCAGTACGGTAACGGGAATCTTGCGGGTGCGGTCCAGACGCACGTTGAAAATATCGTTGGAATCGATCTCATACTCCAGCCATGCGCCGCGGTTCGGAATGACGGTGCAGGAATACAGCGCCTTGCCCATCTTGTCCAGCGTCTTGGCATAGTAAATACCGGGGGAACGCACCAGCTGGCTGACGATGACACGTTCCGCACCATTAATAACAAAGGTGCCCGTCTCCGTCATCAGAGGGAAATCACCCATAAAGATATCATGATCCTGAACCTCGCCGGTCTCGACATTGGTCAGGCGCGTCCGTACCTTAAGCGGCGCGGAATATGTAGCGTCCCGCGCTTTAGCCTCCGCGATGGAATACTTGGGATCACGGCTCAGATCAAAATCGAGGAATTCGAGCGACAGATTGCCGCTGAAGTCAGTGATCGGAGAGATATCCTCGAAGACTTCCTTCAGGCCCTCTTCCAGAAACCATCTGTAAGAGTCCTTCTGGACCTCGATCAGGTTCGGCATCTCAAGGACTTCTTTTTCCTTGGCGTAGGATGCGCGGATCCTGTTTCCATAGCGTTGTGGATGGATACGGTTCTTTTCCATAAGTACGCTTCACCCCTTGAAAGTATTGTAAGGTTCCGTTTTTCCGTAAAAAACCTATTGATTTTTATCCGGAAATGTGCTATCATATTGTTGTGTCGGCTTTTGACACTACGATGGCAATTTATGATTCTACTACAAAACAGGGCTCTTGTCAAGCCCTGTTTTTTGTTTTTTCGAAAAAATATTTTTGGGCAGCCAATTTGAACCCCGGTAAACCTCCTCATCCGTCCTCTCCGCTTCGTGCACACAAAAACCCCCGGACTCACAGCAGCTGTGAGCCGGGGGCATTTTGCACTACAGTATGAATTACTTTACGCTCGCAACGTATTCATCCACATTCGCCTGCACCATGCTGAACGGAACCGCACCGTCCTTAAGCAGTGCCTTGTGGAAATCGATCAGCGAGAATTTGCTGCCAAGCGCATCCTCAGCCTTCTGCCTCATCTGCATGATCATGTAATTGCCGAAGTAATAAGGCATAAAGATGGTCGGATTCGCCTGCAGCTGCATATACTGTCCTTTGGCGCTATTGATATCCATCTGGAACCCGTATTCTGTCAGATAATCGTTGAACTCTTTGAGATCCCAGCCCTCATAATGGATGCCGATATCGGAAATCAGCATGGCATAATAGGTGTAGAGCTCAAAATCACGCCAGATCTGCAGATAGCCGTCGGGGAATCCGTTCAGATAATCGAGGGCGACATAGCTCGCGTATACCGCGTATCCTTCCGTATAGCCGGAGAAATCCGTGCAGGCCAGCAGATACGGGGAATCGATATTCTGGTACGCGTAGGCGTACTGATACATATGTCCGGGGAAGCCTTCGTGAGCGACGGTGTTGAAGACATCCAGCGTATTCACGCCCGCATTCTTGGGATTGACTCGCATCTCGCGGGTATCGTCTCCATCCAGCTGCGGAATATTGAAATACGCGGCCGTACCGGAATCAGAAGCGATCTCTTCACTGATGTCCACAATATTATAATCGATTTCGCCCACATCGGGGAAGTCTTTCTTCATCACGCCGTCGATGTAATCCAGGATAGAGGAGTAAGTATCGAAGCCGGTAGAAATCGCCTGATCACTGTAATAAGCCTGATAAGCGAGAGGATACTTGGAAACCAGCTGAACCAGCTCGTTAAAGACATCCTCGCTCTCTTTTACGATCAGTTCTTTGATCTCCTCCACGCTCAGTTCAACGCCGGTGGCATCCTGCAGCAGGATCTCATAGTACTCTTTGCCGTCCGGCAGAGCCGCCAGACCGAGCTCATTATTTTTGCCGTTCGCTTTGAATTCCTTCATGGCGTCGCAGATATCCTGGTAAGCGGGCAGGAAGGACTGCTCGAAAGCATCGGCCATCCGGGCCTTGTAATCTGCGGTCTTTTCCTCGCCCAGATCAAGCTCGTCGATCTTTTCGTTAATGGAAGTCAGTACGGAACTGTCCATGCCGGTCTCGAGGATGCCTTCGCAGTGCTCGATGACACTGTCAAGGTCGATCATCAGCAGGCCCATCTCCTCCTGCTTACGGGTATATTCCAGAACAGCGTCGATATAAGGCTTGGTATCCTCCATAAGAGCGACCAGTTCTTCAGCTTCCTGCTCATCATGAAGTTTCCAGTCGGCGAAAAGCGTCGCCAGCTGATAATGCAGACCACTCGCACTCTTGAAATACATGCTGTAATAGTCGAATTTGGGATCATTGGCGCGCTTGGCAAGCTCCACCTCGTATTTGATGACGTCATAGACGACCTGCTGCTCCACGGTCAGCTCATCGCGGTTAAAGGCTTCGAATTCCGCAATCTCTTCTTCCTCACCGTCATGCATGGTCGCCATGGATTCCGCATCGGGTCTCCAGCCATAGTCCGGTGTGATCTCTTCGCGGTTGATGCCGTAATTCTCGGGATGAGCCAGATAGACATGCATCGTGACATAATCGCTCATGTAATCGATGAACTGCCGGTCCACGAAATCGTCAAAGGCCTCCAGACGTGTATCAGCCGCGATATTGCCCTTGCTCTCCTCCCGGCTGACTTCCGTGGAAGACTCTGCAGGCGCGGGTTTGCTGCTCTCGGACTTGCTGGAATTCTCGTGACTGCTGGCACCGGAATTATTCGTGGAATACTCCTGCCCGCTGCTTGAATCCGAGGGGAATTCGATACAACCCGCAAAAGAAACCACAAGCAGCACCATCGCCATCATCAAAGCAAAAAATCTCTTCATTATATGATTACCGCCCTTCTTGAAATACTTGGAAACGAATCGGGCAAGAATCGCGATTCGGAATGAATAAGGAAAAGGCGCATTGAATCAATGCGCCCCGTTTGATTGATCGGATTATTACTTAAGGGTAACCTTAGCGCCGACTTCTTCAAGCTTCTTCTTGATCTCTTCGGCTTCTTCCTTGGGAGCAGCTTCCTTGAAGACCTTGGGAGCAGCCTCAACCAAATCCTTAGCGTCCTTCAGACCCAGACCGGTGATCTCACGGATAACCTTGATAACCTTGATCTTCTCAGCGCCGAAAGAGGTCAGCTCGACGTCAAACTCGGTCTTCTCTTCCTCAACGGGAGCAGCGGGACCTGCAGCAACAGCAACACCGGCAGCGGCGCTTACGCCAAAAGCTTCCTCAGCAGCGGTAACCAACTCGGAAAGCTCCAGAACGGAAAGTTCCTTAACCGCATCAATGATTTCCTGAATACTCAACTTAGCCATTTCAAATATCCTCCTGATAAATTAGTCGTAGCGCGCTTACTCTGCGTCGCTTGCGGCGGCAGTCTCGCCGCCCTGGGCCTTCAGTACTTCGTTGATCACACGGGCAAACGAAGCCATCGGAGCCTTGAAGCTGCCAAGCAGCTTGGAAAGAAGAACTTCCCTTGACGGAATCTTCGCAATCTTGACGATTGCAGCGGAGTCGTAATAAACTCCATCAACCACACCCGCCTTGAACACCAGCTTGTCAAATTTGGAAACGAACTCATCCAGTCCGCCCGCTGCGGCAGCAGCGTCATCGTAGCTGAATGCTACGGCGGTGGGTCCTTCCAGATCCTTGCCGAGTTCTTCGAACGGAGTACCTTCGATTGCACGCTTGATCATCGTGTTCTTGTAGACTTTGTAATCCACGTTCTTCTTGCGAAGACCCGCACGCAGCTCGGTATCCTGAGCGACGGTCAGACCGCGCGCACTTACCAGAACCATGGAAGCTGCCTTGCCGACCTTCTCGGCGATCTCGTTAACTACAACCTGCTTCTCTTCAACCTTGGGCACTTGTTTCACCTCCCGGATAATATTCACCGCAGCCTGACGGCTCCGGCATGAAAAAAGTCCTTCCGGAGAGAAGGACGAGGCTAATCAGCATATAGAATGACTGAACCTTTACCTCGGCGGGCATTCATTAAGCCTTGCGGCGCCAGCTGTCTCCGGTAACGAACGTACTAAATTATAACAGCCCTTCCACACTTTGTCAATAGGGAATTTTCGAATAATCGGAATTTCTTTCGCCATTCTCTATCAGCTCTTATCTAGGCCCCAAATACATGTTCAACTGGATGGAAAGCGCCCGACCGTCATCCCCTGCACTTCCTTCCGATATACTCATGCTATTGCTTTGCGGATCAACCCAGATCGTGTTACTATACATTT
Source organism: Bacillota bacterium (assembly GCA_017442535.1). GTDB lineage: Bacteria > Bacillota > Clostridia > Lachnospirales > Bianqueaceae > RUG12817. Next base: position 17,111 of record JAFRZL010000029.1, read on the forward strand.
TATTGACATCGTTATCTCTTGTCAACAGCCACTCCTTGGGGATATAGTTTTCTGTCTGCTGATACAAATCGTTCTGAAAGGCTTCCATATTCTCCTGATGAAAAACATATACACTAAGAGAAGCCACTTTCCCTTCCAGGAACCCGATATCCAGAACGGCAGGTTCCGTAAGGGAAGGATGTTCAAAATGGCCAATCAGCCTATTGAGACGTGTATCATAATCCTCTTCCCTCAGCCCGAGTGAAGCGGCTACTTCGCTTATAGTCATTCCGTAAGACACCAGTACCGGTTCCAAAGTGCCGTTCTTAAGCGATACAATGCTTTCAAGGAACGGCTTATCTCCACTACTGCTCGTGGCAGCATCCTGCCCATTACAAGAGCAAAGCATAAAAACTGCTATAATTACAGAGAAAAGAGTCAAAGAATATTTAATAGATGAAATTTTATTTTCCATATACGTGATAGCTCCTGTCATGAGAATACGAGTGTCCATTCACGGAATAATTAAACAGAAGATAAATAACGCCTCCGTGAGAGAAATAATCAGAGAAGTATAGCCGTCTATTAGTATTCATGTAATGATCATAGTCCCCATAGACATAATCCTTTACAGGATATGACTGATCTATTGAGCTTGCAATGTAATAATCACTTTGGATAAAGCATGAGGACATGTCCTGAGTTATGCAGTTTGGATACGAATATAGATCTCCAGCTGAATCATATAAGACATATAACCCTGTCGCTGTTGCTGAGCTATTATTTGAACTCCAATATGCTTCAACAAAGACATGTCTATAGAACCTTGCCCAATTATAATAACTATACTCTTCAGAATATGTGTGAGATACTGTAATAGAAACATCCACAAAATTAGTAACAACCGGCTGAATCGTTCTTAACTGACTCTGCTCAAATGCAAACTGAAAACTATTTATCAGGTGACCATCCTCGCCAATTTTATATGGCAAAATCGTTGTCGCCTTAATCAGGTCTCCTTCTCTTTCAATAATACGAATTGCTTTTTCTCCTTGTGATACATCACCATTATTATCATTAGAAAGAGTGATTACTGAATAAGAACTATCATTCGATCCAGACTCGCTTCTGGATTCCATGGTTTGTTCCACAACTGCCGTTTCGATAGTTGCTAGCTCTGTATTCTCGCTTCTTTCAGCTTGTATAGATGGAGTTCTCACAAATAACAAAATGAACGCCATCAGAACTGCCACTGTAGTTTTCCTATTAATGCCCTCCTTCGACTATGAAACCAATGTGAGGATCTGCACGAAATCACAATTTGCTGTCTCCCCACACTGTTCAATGTATTTTCATCAATCTTTTTCACCTTATGTAACATCCCTTACTTCTCCAATCTCAACGCCCTCCCCCTCCTTTGCTATTGTGCACTACTACTCTGTATTAAGATTACCATATTCTTTCATTACTGTCAATGCAAATACGCTTTTTTACCGGATCTGAGAAATATACGACCGGAATCGTTCAGAGAGCGTAGAGAAGTGACGCGTTTCCTTCGCTTGAGGTTATGACTGGATGATTCCTGATAAAACCATTCCAACACAAAAGATGGCCTCCCGGCAAAAGTCGGTTGGCCATCTTTTCGTTGGGTCTTATTACACTGACCCATAAATTCTGTGCGGATTCCGGCCTGTGGCCGGAGACAGAACGAGAACCTTAACGGTTGTCCAGCTGCATGACGTTAACCTTCACGCCAGGGCCCATGGTGGAAGCCACGGTCAGGTTGCGGATGTACTGACCCTTGGCAGCCGCGGGCTTTGCCTTTATAATTGCACCAATCAGAGTACGGAAATTCTCTTCCAGCTTCTCGACGCCAAAGGAAACCTTTCCAATCGGAACATGTACGATATTGGTCTTGTCCAGACGATACTCTACTTTACCGGCTTTGATGTCATGCAGTGCCTGCGTGACATTCATGGTGACGGTGCCGGACTTGGGGTTGGGCATCAGGCCCTTGGGGCCCAGGATACGACCCAGACGTCCTACGACACCCATCATATCGGGCGTCGCGACGACAACGTCGAAATCAAACCAGCTTTCCTTCTGAATCTTCTCAACCAGTTCCTGGCCGCCTACATAATCGGCACCGGCTTCTTCGGCTTCTTTAACCTTCTCGCCCTTGGCAAAAACCAGCACGCGCTGGGTTTTACCGGTACCATTGGGCAGAACGACGGAACCACGAACCTGCTGGTCCGCGTGACGTCCGTCAACGCCCAGACGAACATGAACTTCTACAGTCTCGTCGAACTTGGCCGTCGCATTCTTGAGGACGGTTCCGATAGCATCGGACGGAGCATATGTTGCGCTCTTATCGTAGTTCTTGAGCGCTTCCTGATACTTTTTACCTCTCTTCATGAGATAACCTCCTTGTGGTATTAACGGGGAGCTGCCCTCCCACCTGATTTGTCTGCCGGTCGCGTACGGTCGGATCCAGATTATCCGTAAGACGCGGGCTCACAGCGGATGAGCCTGCCGGCTGACTGCTTGTTGAATGAATTGTGATTAACCTTCTACAACGATACCCATGCTGCGGGCGGTGCCGGCGACCATTCTCATCGCGGCTTCGACATTGGCAGCATTCAGATCGGGCATCTTAAGCTCAGCGATTTCCCTTACCTGTGCCTCAGTCACCTTGGCAACCTTCTGCGTGTTGGGCTTGCCGGAGCCGGACTCGATCTTGGCAGCCTTCTTAAGCAGAACGGCCGCGGGGGGAGTCTTGGTGATGAATGTAAAGGTCTTATCCTGATAAACTGTGATGACGACCGGAATAATCATTCCGACCTGATTTGCTGTACGGGCGTTGAATTCCTTGGTAAACTGAGGAATATTCACGCCGTGCTGACCAAGCGCAGGTCCTACCGGAGGAGCCGGCGTCGCTTTGCCAGCGGCGATCTGCAGCTTGATATATCCTGTGATTTTCTTTGCCATTTTAATGACACCTCCAATGAATTTACATCTTCTTGACCTGGCTGAAACTGAGTTCTACCGGTGTCTCTCTGCCCATCATAAAGATCTTGGCGGAAAGAGACTGATTCTCAGCGTCCACTCCGGTAATGGTGCATTCGTTGCCTGCCATGGGGCCGTCCGAAATCATGACGACTTCGCCGACTTCATATCCGGACGAATACAGCTCATGTTCTCCCAGATAACGGACTTCCTCGTCCGTAAGGGGAACCGGTTTGGATCCGGGACCGACAAATCCTGTCACGCCTCGTGTGTTACGCACTACATACCAGGTATTATCGTTCATGATCATGTGCACCAGCACATAACCCGGGAAGACCTTGCGCAGGACCTTGGAGATCTTGCCGTTCTTCTCCTCCTGGACTTCCTCCAGCGGGACGGCGACCTCAAGAATCTGATCATGCATATCACGGTTATTCACCGTTTTCTCGATATTGGCCTTAACCTTGTTCTCATACCCGGAATAAGTATGTACCACATACCATTTTGCTTCTGTACTGACTTCGTCTGACATTTTATCTCCTCATCCCTTAGAACAATCCGAGAATGAGTTCGCGGAGCGAGACAAACAACCAGTCATACACTCCGATGACGACGGAAAAGACGGCACAAAACGCAACGACGATCAGGGATTTCTGCACCAGTTCTTTACGATCCGGCCAGACGATCTTCTTGAACTCACTCTTCAGCTCTTTGAAATCAAAGTTTGACATAGCGGTTCTCCTTTCTTGCCCTCACTTAAGGATTATCTGGTCTCCCTGTGAGTCGTGTGTCTCTGACAGAAACGGCAGTACTTCTTGGTCTCCATTCTGTCAGGGTGCGCTTTCTTGTCTTTCGTCGTGTTGTAATTCCGCTGCTTACACTCTGTGCATTCCAATGTGATCCTAGTACGCACAACTTCCACCTCCGTTGGTAATAATCAACTTATAAGGAACTTCTCCTTGGCACAAAAAAAGAAAGCTCCAGTGTTGCCTAATTACTTTACCACATGGGAAAGTCAATGTCAAGAAAAAGTTTTTAAAATTTGACGGCTTTTGGAGCTTTCTTTCAGCGGTCACGGCTGCAGGCCCGATCCGAGGCGCGTCGAAGCCCAGTTCAGTTCATTTTTGCCCAGTATCAAGGCCTTTTCAACCCTTTCACTGCCGTAGCGCACCTCACACAGGGAATAATATCTCACTTCCCGGGAGCTTTCCGGGTTCATCTCACTGACATCGAATTCGACCCATATATGATCCGGTGACGCGGTGACTGCCAGCATCCCCACGTCAGACTCCATGGGAACCATAACTTCCGGCAGCGCGATCACATCCTGATGCAGCAAGTTTCCCTCCATGTCATAGATCACAAAGGGACGGCTCTCAAGATGTTCCGGGTCCCGGGTCAAACCTACGACAACGCCCTGCCCCAGCTGCGGATAATAAGTCTGGTCCGTTGTGATTGAGGCGGTCTGCTCAAATCCGTCCCGGCTGTCATTAAGCCTATAGATCTGGATTCCCTTTTGTTCATTATTATACCGCACAAAGACCGGTACGCCCTGATGAATGGACATCTGGGACGTATAAAAGCCATCCATCATTGACGCCTCAGCGATTTTTACCATATGAGGATCCCTGATATCTGTCCAATACATGGAAAGATCTTCTCCCTGCAGACCGTTTTCGGTGAAGCGGGGATTCTGGACAAACAGATACAATTGATTCCCCAGAATAGAAAGATAATGACGGACTGCATCGTCCAACTGCAGTTCAAACAGGATCTCCGGTGAGGATGAATCGCCCAGTTTCTGCCTGGCAACCCTGAAGGTTATCTGTGGCGCCCCCGCGGAAATTTCCTCCTTAATATAGGAAAGATATACGTAACCACGGTGAAGGATGACGTAGGAGTCATTCAAGGAATTGTTGAAATGCAAATCCTGGACATAGTGGACATCGGTTCCCTGCAGGTTCATCCGATATAATCCGTAGGGATTCTTTTTAATAAAGTTATAATCCGTGTTCTGACTCATTCCCGCATAATAAAGCCATCCATCATAGTAATTCAGCCCCATCAATCCCGGTAATAACGCATTGCATTCGGGCGAATACAAGTCATGCGCACACTCCGGTTTTCCGCACAGTTTCCCTGCAATATCGGTCTGCTTATCATAAAACCAAAGGAATTCTGAGCTGAACATGTAATAATAGATGGCCTTCTCTGTCTGGCATGCCTGTACGAGTCCGGTAAATCCCGTTTGCATATCGAATTCGGGCAGATACTCTTCCGTCTGGAAAAGATCAGCCTCGGGGATACTTTCGCTCTGCTTGGAGATAGACTCCTGTTCAGACAACAAGTCTGAATTCCGTTTGTCATGTGTCCCCTGCCCGCATCCCACGGTCAGAATGCAAAGTGCTAAGAATAAAACTGCGGCCTTACTATACACTCTCTTCATAATTAACTCCTTCTTCATTCAACAACTGGCACGGGCAACGCCAATTTTACTATTAAAATACCATATTAAAGTTGGAAAGTCAACAGTTATATGTAAATTTTTCGTGCAAATCGCAAAGCAGAAATAAATGTATAATTTGTCATAAGTTTTATATTTTCATCATATTTTGCTTTTAGGATCCAAAAAATAACGCGGAGCAACAGAATGATAACTCTATGTAATTGTCAACTGTGATTGTCTTGAAAATCTTTTCAAACAATCCTTGATCGGCCTCCACCTCTAATGCATTAATGGCATTTAGCACGTGTTCTTTTTCATTTTATTACTCTATTCTCTGATGGCGGCTGTCCAGAAGAAAACCTTTATATTGGGGAAATGCTTTTTCAAGACCTCTGCACACGTTTCTATCGTGCTGCCGGATGTGTAAATATCATCTATCAGAACAAGGGCCTGCACCGGAGGACTGCCGGCTCTTGAATCTGTCTGAAAAGCGCCTGCGAGAGCCCTGCGACGGCTCTGTGCACCCATCTGCCGGAGGGGTGCAGTATGTTTGGTGCGCAGGAGTCCAGGCCAGACGGGGATCCGCATGCCGGTCTTTTGCAGAAAGGCTTCCGCGAGTGCCCGGGCCAGTTCCTCCGCCTGGTTATAGCCCCTCTCCCGGCGGCGTTTTGCGTGGATCGGGACCGGAACCAGAGCAAAATCCTCTCCCAGCCCACTCCAGAAGTCCCGGTCGAACTCGATCATCAGTTTAGCATACCCCGAAGCGTACTCTTTCATCCCTTCATATTTAAATGCATGGATGGATTCCTGCACAGCGTCCCGGTACAGTAAAGTGCCCCGTCCCACCGTCACATTATGATGTGCACGGCAGCCGGGGCATTTCTTGCCGGCAAGATCCACCGGCCGGCTGCAGACCGGGCAGCGAGGATTCGTAGGGATGTAATCAGCCGGGCGGCAGTGCGTGCATACGGCAGCTGCCGCCCTCACATCCAGAATCTGTCCGCAGAGCAAACAATGCGGTGGATAGAATAAACGCTTCAGATAAGTACCGGCCTTCACATCATTCACCTCCCCGTCCGTGGGTTCGCGCGGCTGTCTGCCGGCCAGAAAAAGAATCCGTCTGCATTGTACTCCGCTCCCATGAGTGAAGTCAACCGACGGATTCGGACTTTCGTGTGGGAAACTTACTTTTCCCGATAGATATGCGCCTCGTAGCGGTATGTACTATGCTCGTTTTCCGGGATCCAGAGAGTGCCTCCGGCCAGATTGTATCCGCTGACCGAGCAGGAAATGACCATCCGGTAGTCACCGAAACTGAACTCTCTGCTAAATCCCTCCGGGCTCTGCTCATCCGCCGTATTGATCAGGCTTTCGAGACGCATTGCTCCGCCAAGCCATGGTGCACGGCGCTGGGCTCCCATCAGGGCATTCATCGCGGCACTGACCTCTCCGGGAACCAGCGGCGCCCACACATTCCGGGTGTCCCAGCGAAGCGTTATGCCGGAAACCATCTCACCATCCATCTCAAAGCTTATCTCGGGCGGCCCCATCCGGTTAGATTCATTCACAATGACGTAAGTACCGCCGCCAAAACGCGGATTGGGCGTCAGAACGAGTTTGCCCGAAGGATCCATCGTATAGATCTCTGGCTCCTCAGGATGTGTGATATAGTCATACATCTCATTGTAATTGGCCGCAAACCGGGGTAGCGTCAGCTCTTCGCGGTTATGGGGCTGCATCGAGATCAGTGCGGAAAATACGACGATCAGCGTGCTCAGCATCACCGCGATCACATAGGCAAAGCCGCGCCAGCGGCGCTGATCACGAAATTCCACTTCGCTCTCATAATCCCAGGGCAGGTCACCGCATTCGATGTAGTGAGTGCGGAAACTCTTAAAGAGGCGCCACTGGCTCAAGATGGGGATGCGCCAGCCCAGGCCCTCCCACAGCAGCGAACGGACGCGGTCACTCGCTTCCGCACGGGTCAGCAGACGTCCTGACTCATGACGGACGGTCATGCCGAAGATCCATTTACCGGGCGTCCGCCCGAAGCGGGACAGCAGCAGCGGCTCGACCACCATGACCACCACAAAGCTCAGATACATCAGCCCCAGGTTTTCCAGCGATAATATGCTCCGGGTGAGGGGCAGATGCACATGCAGAATCCCGTGAAGGAGTACCATAAAGAACATCTGTACCAGTGAAATGTCAAAGCCCCTTGCGAAAAGCCGCTTAAACGGGTGCGGTTCAAAAGGAGCTACATCCCTGCTGAGCACCATTTCTTCCGTATCGATCGCGACGACACGGCTGCGGGGCGATGTGCGTTTCAGTTCTTCATCCGCGAGACGCAGGTACCGTTCCGGTTCAAGTGTCGCGTACTCCGCACGGTCTTCCCGCATGCGGCGGCAGACTGTCTCCTGCGATGCCAGATCGCGCTGCTCGCGCTCAATGGCGGCGAGCCGGTCCGCAAGCACCGCATCCAGCGCGGCGCTCTGGTTCTGCAGCTGGCGGATCTTATCGAGCGGTACCCTCAGCCTCCGCAGCAGTTTGATCTTCAAAAGTGTCCGGACATCTTCTTCCGAGTAATCGCGATAACCATTCTCCCGGCGTACCGGCGCAAGCAGTCCCTCCGACTCATAATAGCGGATATTGGCCCTCTCCAGACCGGTCAGTCTCACTACATCCCGAATATCCATATCCATCCCTCCAAGATAGTGGTTTATCCACCCTCATCCTACACTATCAAGCCGCTTGACAGTCAAGCTTTTTTTGAATCAATCATCAAAAAAAGGAATTCTTTCGATCTCATCCTGCGTAAAAGGCATTTCTCCGGTTTGCCGGTCTTTTTTTACGGACGCGGTCGTCAGATCATCCTTCACCAGGCCGAGCGCCTCGTAGATGTCCTCCGTCCTGCCGAAAGCCTCCTGCAGCCTCTGCCTGAGGGAAGTGTTCCGAAGCGTCGGCCGGTCGTTATCGACCATCCGGCATACCGTCCGCTCGTCCCCAATGATCACGACCATCTGGCGCGCACGGGTCACGCCCGTATAGAGGAGATTGCGGCAGAAAAGCATGGGCGAACCGCCCAGAAGGGGCAGAACGACCACGGGACTCTCCGTCCCCTGCGCTTTGTGGATCGTAATCGCATAGGCGAGCTCCAGTTCCTCCAGCGCGGCGTACTCATATTCGACTTCGTGGCGGTCGTCAAAGCGGACCTGCACCGTTTTGGACGCTGGATTGATTCGCTGTACACGGCCGATATCGCCGTTAAAGACGCCCTGGCCCTCCTCCAGTGCGTAGCCGAAATCGTTGGTCACCTTCCAGGGAATATTATAGTCATTACGGATCTGCATGACTTTGTCGCCCTCACGCAGCACATTCTGGCGGAATTCGATCTCTTTCTTGTGCGAGGAAGGCGGATTCAGCACCGCCTGCAGCCGGACATTCAGCTGCTCCACGCCCAGAGGGGTTTTCTTCATGGGCGTGAGCACCTGGATATCATCGACCGGTGAGCAGTGCAGGAAATGCGGGATCCGGTTGCGGACCGAATCGGTCAGTGCCTGGGCGGCGGATTCCAGATCGGGCCTCCGCATAAAGAAGAAATCCGTCCCCGGCGTATTATAAATCGGATATTCGCCGTGCAGGATCCGGTGCGCGTTCGTGACGATCCGGCTCGTATCGCTTTGCCGGAAAATCACGTCCAGTCGTACGACCGGCACGCAGTCCGAATCGATCAGGTCGCGCAGGACGCTTCCCGGCCCCACGGACGGCAGCTGGTCCACGTCGCCTACCAGCACCAGGCGGGTGCCCGGCACAAGCGCTTTCAGCAGGCTGTTCATCAACAGAACGTCCACCATCGACATCTCGTCGACGATCACCACATCCGCCTCCAGTGGATTGTCCTCGTTACGGTTAAAGGTCTGCAGACTGCCTTCATCCGGATTGAAATTGATTTCAAGCAGGCGGTGGATGGTCTGGGCCTCGCGCCCGGTCGCCTCGGTCATGCGTTTGGCCGCGCGGCCTGTGGGCGCGGCAAGCAGGTATTCCTCATCACGTGACTCCAGTATATCCAGAAGCACCCGGATGATCGTGGTCTTCCCCGTGCCCGGACCACCGGTGATCACCATCACCCCATGGCTCATCGCCTCGCGGATCGCCGTTTTCTGCTGCTCCGCCAGTTCGATTCCGAGCTTCTTAGCGGAGGCCGCAAGCATGGCATCCATATCCTCCGGTTCCGCGGTCAGATTGCCCGCAAGCGCCGCGATCTGGCGAGCCACCCGCATCTCCGCCTGGAAAAAGGTATTCAGATAGATGGCAGGGCCCTTGTCGAGATCCTTTTCCACGGTCTGTCCCGCAAGGATCAGTTCGGTCCTGGCATTCTCCACATCCATGCCCGTCACGCCGGTCAGATCTGCCACCCGGTCCTCCAGCTCTTGCACGGGCATGTAGATATGCCCCTCGCCCGCGTTCTCGGAAAGCACGTATTTGATCGCGGCGCGGACACGTTCCGGCGCATCCGCCGGAATTCCCATACGAAAAGCGATCTCGTCGGCCCTTCTGAATCCGATGCCCCTGACCCTGTCGGCCAGCGCATACGGATTCGTCCGGATCTCCGAGATGGTCTTCTCCTTAAACTCCTTATATATCCTCATGGCAAGAACCGGGGTGATCCCGTATTCCTGCAGGAAAATCATCGTGTCCCTCAGATAGGTCTGCTCCATGAACTGGGCACCGATCTCCATCGCACCCTTCATGCTGATGCCCTTGATCTCGGCCAGTCGCTCGGGCTCTCTGCCCATGATCTCCAGCGTTTCGTCACCGAACTCGCGCACGATCTTCTTGGCAAGCGCGGGTCCGACTCCCTTGATAGCGCCGGAACCCAGATAGCGTTCGATCGCTTCGCGTGTCCTGGGCATGGATTTCTCGAAACGGCGGACCTCCAGCTGACGGCCGTAGGTGGCGTGATCCTTCCAGATACCCTCCGCCATCACTGACTCGCCTGCCAACAAATCCGGCATAATGCCTACGATGGTAACGGAATCTCCATCCTCCTGCTCCACTTCGCAAACCTTGTAACCGTTATGATCATTGGCATAGATCACCTCGGTGACCAGGCCCTCCACACGGTTTTCGTCTTTCATGGTGCTCCTTATCGCAGCGCTTCGAGCAGTTCCTCCACTTTATCGGTCTTTTCCCAGGGAAGATCCAGATCGTCGCGTCCAAAATGTCCGTAGGCAGCAGTCTGCTGATAGATAGGCCGCCTCAGGTTCAGTGTTTTGATAATGCCGGCAGGCCGGAAATCAAAATGATCACAGATCAGCTCGGCGAGTTTCACATCGGAAACCTTACCGGTTCCCTTGGTATCCACATGGATCGATACGGGATCAGCCACACCGATAGCATAAGCCAGCTCGATCTCGCAGCGGTCCGCCAGTCCTGCGGCCACAATATTCTTGGCTGCATAGCGGGCCATGTAAGAAGCGCTGCGGTCAACCTTGGTCGGGTCTTTGCCGGAGAAGGATCCGCCGCCGTGTCCGCAGTATCCTCCGTAAGTATCGACAATAATTTTGCGGCCGGTCAGACCGGAGTCGCCCTGGGGGCCTCCGATGACGAAGCGGCCTGTGGGGTTGATCAGGATACGGGTATTTTCGTCCAGCATCTCCTCGGGGATCGAGCCATGAATAACCTTGCTGATGATATCCCTGCGCAGATCTTCCAGGCCCACATTCTCATCGTGCTGGCTGGAGACAACGATCGTATCCACACGGAGGGGGCGTCCCTCGGGATCGTATTCCACGGTCACCTGGGCCTTGCCGTCGGGGCGCAGATAAGGAATGATTCCCTGCTTGCGGACCTCCGCAAGGCGGCGGCACAGACGGTGCGCCAGCGCGATCGGCATGGGCATCAGTTCGGGAGTTTCGGTGCAGGCATAGCCGAACATCATCCCCTGATCACCGGCGCCAAGAGACATGTCCTCATCCATCACGCCGCGCTTGGCCTCAAGAGAACGGTCAACGCCCAGCGCGATATCCGGGGACTGCTCGTCGAGCGAAGTCAGTACTGCACAGGTATCCCCGTCAAATCCGTAGGCCGAATTATTATAACCGATCTGCCGGACGATTTTCCGGACAATCGCCGGAATGTCCACATAGCATTCCGTTGTAATCTCACCCATGACCATAACCATGCCCGTGGTGCATACTGTCTCGCAGGCCACCCGGGCCATCGGATCCTCACTCAGAATTGCGTCCAGAATGCCGTCGGAAATCTGGTCGCAGATCTTGTCCGGATGCCCTTCCGTTACGGATTCCGATGAAAAAAGTCTGTTATTCTTAAGATTGGTCATTACTAATACTCCTTTTACACAATCAATTAATGGTCAGTTTTAATACTTCTGGGTTACATAGTCCAGATATTTGCCCGTGCCGATGGCCACGCAGGAAACTGCGTCCTCCGCCACGAATACGTCGATCCCCATGTTCTCCTGGAGCAGCCGGTCGATACCGTGCAGCATGCTGCCTCCGCCCGTCATCACGATGCCGCGGTCCATGATATCCGCGGAAAGTTCCGGCGGCGTGCGCTCCAGGACACTGTGGACCGTGTCCAGGATCGCCGTAAGCGGCTCCTTAAAGGCCTCCAGCGTATCCTGTGAAGTGATGCGCACCGTGGCGGGCAGGCCGGAAACCAGGTCGCGGCCCTTCACATTCATAAAGTGGTTCTCTTCCGCGTGGTAGGCCTCGCCTATCTTGGTCTTGACTTCCTCGGCCGTGCGGTCACCGATCAGCAGATTGTAGCGCTTGCGCAGGTACCGGATCAGTGCGTCGTCAAAGACGTCGCCCGCGACCTTGATCGATTCGGAGAGCACGATGCCGCCAAGCGATACCACCGCGACATCCGTCGTGCCGCCGCCGATATCCACAATCAGGCTGCCGGCCGGCTTGGTCACATCCACACCCGCACCGATAGCGGCCGCCAAAGGCTCCTCAATGATAAATACTTTGCTGGCGCCGGCCTGGTAGGCCACGTCCATCACGGCACGCTTCTCCACCTCGGTAACGCCGCTCGGTACGCAGACCGCGATCGTCGATTTGAGGAAGCGCCGTCCGATCGCGCGCTCCACGAAATATTTCAGCATTTTCTCGGTATATTGGAAGTCGGAAATAACACCCTCCCTCAGGGGGCGGATGGTCGTCAGGTGTTTGGGGGTGCGGCCGATCATCTTTCGGGCTTCCTCGCCTACGGCCACGACCTGATTGTCTTCCTGCGTATTGATGGCTACCACCGAAGGCTCACGCAGAACGATGCCCTTCTTACGGATGTAGACCAGTACGCTGGAAGTCCCCAGATCGATTCCGACATTGGTTGACAACATGCTCATGCAGCAAAATCCTCTCTATCTTCAGGGAAATCCTTATCATCAAAACCCGCCGGTACCTTGCCGCTTGTCAGCCGGCATAAATCCCAGCTTATCTATCATACACTATTCCGTGCAGAATTTCAATGCTATAGGGAAAAAAACTATGATTCGGCTTCCGTTTCTCCCTTACGGCTGCGGTAGATGCCGGGTGTCACGCCGTATTCTTCACGGAAAGCCCGGATCAGGTGGCTGCGGGAGCTGAATGCCAGGATCTCAGCGATCTCGGTCACGGAGTAATCCGAATACAGCAACATGCTGGCCGCCGCTTCGAGCCGGCGGTGACGGATATAATTCTGGATCGTCATCCCACGCTTACGGTGGAAGAGCTTGGACAGATACCCGGGCGAGAGCCTGACATGCTCCGCCAGGTCTTTCAGATAAATCCGCTCATACAGGTGATAGTAGATATAGTCCATGCATTCCTTGACAGCCTGGTTCTGGGCCGCGGGGGAAAGCTCTTCCTCGCCGGCTTCCTGCTCGGCCATCTGCATGATCAGGGCAAGCTGCCCGGTCCGCTGCACGTCTGCGACCCTGTCGGTCATCTGCGTCACCATCTGCTGCAGCAGACGCATCAGATCCTCGCGGCTTGCACAGCCATCCAGCTGCTGGACATACAGATCCCGCAGATTACAGGCATCCTCCGTCGTGAGTCCGCCCTGCCCCGCATAATCCGCCGCCAGCGCCGCCATCTGCACAAAGCGGTATTTGTCATTGGTCAGCGGATCGGAGGACAGCGGCACAACCGCGGCATCAAAGCTCTGCCTGGCTTCCGGGATACTGCGCCGGTCACCTACCCGAATGTATTCATAGACCTGGAGAGCACGATCATAACCGGAGGGCGCAATCCCTTTCTCCTGCGGCAAATACGTCGTATAAATCAGTTTCTCATCCTTCACTCTCATCGTCCCCCTCTCCGCGTTCGTAAGCCCCGATATCAGATATCCAATGAATTGGTCATAAAATACCAAGTTTATTATACCACATTCAGCCGTCTTACGCTACCCATTTTTGCGAATGCGCAGAGAAAAAAAGAGCCCCAAATGAGGCTCTCAGGTTCAGTTCAGTCCAGGCCCATCCCGTCGAGGACCGCCCGGGCTTCTTCTACATTGGCTGCAGGGAAAACCGTCACCGTCTGCGGGTCCATCCGGAAAACGATTCTTGACAGAGACGGCGCGGAGGCAGAGAAATAGTACATCAGGTTCATCATTTTATTCCGGCCCTCGTCATACCAGTCAAAGCCAACCATGGAGTGATAATAACTCTTATACTTGGTCAGAGGTCCGAAGAACTGTTTATTGAACGAAGATTTGGCATACTCTTCCGGCAAAATATCCTTCTGGTCAACAGTCAGACTCATACTGCCGGTAAACCTGTCATCCCCTATTCCTGAAATCAGATGATGCCAGACAATGCCTTTGACTGTTAATGTGGCTTGTGACACTCTGCCATCCTCTGTGAACTGAATGCCTTCTGATATTCTGCTGACCGGGATCGGAATGCGGCCGAACAGCAGGAAAAGGGCAATAACACATAAAAGGACAATGATGATTAAGAGTTTATTTTTTATCATAATTGCTCCCTAAGTTCTTATACTTCAATTATTCCGTGCGGAACTGATACTCATACAGCTCCCGATACAGCCCGTTATTCGCCATCAGCTCGTCGTGCGTACCGCGCTCTTCCACGCCGTCGCGGGTCAGGACGATGATCTCGTCCGCGTTCTTGACGGTGGACAGGCGGTGTGCGACCACGATACAGGTGCGTCCGCGGGACAGTTCTTCAAGGGCCTGCTGGATCAGCATCTCGGTCGCGTTATCAAGCGCCGAGGTCGCCTCGTCCAGGATCAGGATCGCGGGATCTTTGAGGAAGACGCGTGCGATCGAGATACGCTGCTTCTGCCCTCCGGAAAGTTTGACGCCGCGCTCGCCGACCTGCGTATCGTAGCCGTTCTCCATTGTCATGATATACTCATGGATATTGGCTTTCTTAGCGGCTTCGATGATCTCCTCATCCGTCGCGTCCAGCTTGCCGTAGGCAATATTCTCGCGGATCGTCCCGTTGAACAGGAAGACATCCTGCGCCACCATACCGATGTTGCGGCGCAGATCATACCGGGACATATCCCGGATATCGATGCCGTCGATGGTGATGCTTCCCTCGTTCAGCTCATAGAAGCGCGGAATCAGGTGACACATTGTCGTCTTGCCCGCGCCGGACGGGCCGACCAGCGCCACCGTCTGTCCCTGATCGATCTTCAGCGACATGTGGCTGATCACACGGCTCGACGTATCCGCCTCGTCCGAATTCTGATAACGGAAGCCGACATCATCGAATTCGATCACGCCCTTGAGCGTCCCGACCGCAACCGGGTTCTCGGGCTCGGACTCTTCCGCCTCATCCATCACTTCGCGGAAACGGATGAAGCCGGTCATACCGTTCTGGATCTGCTCAAAGATATTGACCAGCCGCTGGATCGGCTTCAGGAACATGCCGACATACAGCAGGAAGGCCGCGAATTCGCCCGTATTGATCTTGCCTTTGAAGAAGAACATACCGCCTGCAAAGAGCGATACCAGGTACAGCAGGTCCTGGAAGAAATTCATGCTCGCGTTAAAATGCCCCATCGCACGGTAGGACCGCCCTCTGGCTTTCTTGAACCTTTCATTGGCCTCGTCAAATTTGGCATTCTCGTAGTCCGCAGTCGTATAAGCCTTGGACACGCGGATGCCGGCGATCGCCGTCTCCACATTGGCATTGACTTCGGCGATCTCCTCCCTCGACTTGCGGGAGGTGTCGCGCAGCTCCTTGCGCAGCACGATGGCCAGGACCGCAATAAAAGGCACCACCGCGAAAATAATGCCGGTGAGGGCGATATTGATGCGTGCCAGCATGATAAACGAACCGATCAGCATGACCATGGAGAGGAAAAGGTCCTCCGGTCCGTGATGGGACAGCTCGGCGATATCCTGCAGATCATTCACAATTCGGGAAAGGATCGACCCGGTCTTGGTCTCGTCAAAGTAGATAAAGGGAAGCTTCTGCAGATGCCGGAACATATCTCTTCGCATATCTCCCTGGATCCTCACACCGACCACATGGCCCCAAAACTGGATAAAATAGTTGAGCGCCATTTTAAGCAGATAAATTCCCAGCAAAACGCCGGACCAGATCAGCAGCAGACGCAGATTCTGATTGGGCACATAATCATTGATTATATTCTTGGCGATCTGCGGGTAGAAAAGGTCACAGGCCGCCACCACCAGCGCGCAGAACAAATCCGTCAGGAAGAGCGCCATGTGGGGCTTGTAGTAAGAAGCAAATTTCCGGATCAGATGCTGTTTGGGCAGATTGTCTTTTTCTCTTTTCATTATGTATCAACGATTGCTCGTTATGACCTCCATTCTGATATTATTAGCGGCTGTACCGTGTCTCGGCCGCGAGCCATTCGCGCTCTTCCCGGTTCAGGTAGGGTGAGAGTGCCTCGTAGACATGGCGGTGGTACTCATTGATCCATGCCTTCTCCTGCTCGGTCAACATGGATTCGTCGATTACGCGCCAGTCATAGGGGCATACAGTCACGGTCTCAAAGCACAGGAACCGGCCGTCCACGGTCTTCTCAGCCTCGCGCACCAGGACCAGATTCTCGATCCGGACACCGAATTCACCTTCCGGATAATACCCGGGCTCATTGGAGATCAGCATGCCGGGCTCCAGCTTGACATCCACCGTGCCGCGCCCGATATTCTGCGGGCCTTCATGCACGGAAAGGACATAGCCGACGCCGTGGCCTGTGCCATGACGGTAATCCATGCCGTTCTGCCACAGGTACTGGCGGGCCAGAATGTCCAGGTAATGACCCTCTGTTTTCTCGAGAAACTGCGCGTGGCCCAGGGCCAGATGGCCCTTCAGGACCAGGGTGTAGACTTTTTTCATACGGTCGGTCACCGGGCCGAGCACAATGGTACGGGTGATGTCCGTCGTTCCCTGATAATACTGGCCGCCGGAGTCCACGACGATCAGGCCTTCGGGTTTTAACTGTGCCGCGGAACCCTGCTGAGCGCTGTAATGGGCGCTCGCGCCGTTCGCCATATAGCCGGCGATCGTGCCGAAGCTCAGATCAAAGCAGTTAGGCTCTTCCAGCCTGCGGGCATCCAGGTACTGTCCGGCCTCCCACTCGTCGACGGGATGCTCCGTATCCTTGACACGCTCCTGCAGCCACTTGATAAAGCGTACCATCGCCACGCCATCCATGACGTGTGCCTTGCGGATATTCTCCTGCTCGGTCGGATTCTTGCAGGCCTTGAAGCGGGTCGTGATATCGGTCTCGGATGCGATGGTCCAGTTATCGGGGATCGAAGCTCCGAGCAGCATATTGATGCGCGCTTTATTCAGCAGGACTTTGCCGGCGGGAAGGTCCCGCAGCAAAGTGGGCAGTCCGTCATAGGGACACACCTCCACCCCATCCTCCGCAAGATGCGCGCGGATTTCGTCACTCACCTTGCAGCTGTCCACAAAGAGCCAGGCCCGGTCAAAGCCGATCAGCAGATACGAATAAAAGACCGGTGTATGCAGGATATCGCTGCCGCGCAAATTCAGCAGCCATGCAATATCGTCCAGTGAAGCCAGCATCAGATAATCGGCTTCCTGCCCGCGAAGATGCTCACGCACACGAGCAAACTTGTCAGCGCGGCTCTCACCGCAGTATTCAAGCTCCAGTTCCCTTACCGCTCCGGCGGGAAGTGCGGGACGGTCCGCCCAGACTTCGTCCGCCAGATCCTTTTCCACCTTAAAACTAACGCCGGGAAGTTTCTCTGCATAGGCCTCTCCCACCCGCATGCTGACCATGCGTCCGTCAAAGCCGAGCGTCTGTCCTTCTTTCAGATTGGCTGCGAGCCACTCCTCGGGATCGGGAACGCCTTCCAGGCCCCATTTATACAAAGTGATACCGGTCCCGGCCACCTGGCGCTCGGCCTGAATATGATAGCGGCCGTCCGCCCACAGATAAGCACCGTCCTGCGTCACGGCAAGCGTCCCGGCCGATCCGGTAAAGCCGCTGAACCAGGCTCTCACGCGCCAATAATCCGCAACATATTCGCTCTGATGCGCATCCTGGCTGGGGATCCAATAAATGTCGATTCCTTCACGTGCCATGCAGGCCCTGAGGGCCGCCAGTCTTTCTCTGATCTCCATCATCCGTCCTCCTTGTTCTTTAGCCCAGCAAGCGGTCCATCAGGGAACGTTTGCCGGCATTTTCCCGGTACATTTTCATCTCATCCTCGGAAAGCTCTCCGGCTTCGGCCTTGATCAGCAGGTTGAGGCCGGCTCTTGCCGCCTCGAGCCTCTCCTCTTCCGGTTCGGCCGTCGTGACGAACTGCTGCAGCTTATCCCCCGCATAATTGAGCTTGCGCTTCAGCCAGGGCATTTTCTCTTCGGGCAGTCTGAAAGCCTCATAGGCCGTTCCCAGCACCAGCATGTTCTGCAGCACACCGTGACCCAGCGGGAGCAGCCCGACGGTCATTCCGGCCGCTGTGTAATAAACGATAAAATTGGTCCCGCAGCGGCGCGAAATCCTCGATGCGGCCGCGGCCTGTTCGGGCGTTAATTCCTTCCCACTCAGCGTATAGGCATTGATGACCTTGTGTTCGGCGCCGTGATACTCTCGCAGATGTCCGCCCGGCCCGAAGACCTTATACATCATTCCCAGAATAAAGGCATACTCCGAGGCGATCAGTCCGGCGCCAAGGGCTTTGCCCGTCCAGTGTCTGCTCTTGCCGAGCAGCAGTGCACCGCCGATCCCTGCAAAGCCGAATCCCCAGGCGGTCAGGATCGCGGGGTTGCGAAAAAGCCTCACCAGGCCTCTCAGAATCGGCAGATTCAGCCAGCTTTTTTCATCGGAGACGGTGTCCTGAATCGGATAAATGCCGTAAACATGCTTGCCGCTCCTGGCATCATAGCGAAAAGTGACCGCGTAGTGCTCTCCCAGGAGCGTCATTCCGTCTTTGCGGGAACTTCCTGCCATCTTGATCATCTTAGTCTCTCCTCTCTGTAAAATCCCTGAATTCGGGGACCGGCGTCAGGGGGCCTTCGCCCCTCAGTACGGAAAGTATATTGCGGGCGGCCAGATCAGCCATCCGCTCGCGTGCTTCCTGCGTCTCAGAACCGATATGAGGAACCATCATGACATTATTAAGCTTCAGAAGCGGGCTGTCCGGGGCAAGAGGTTCTTTTTCGAACACATCCAGCCCGGCGCCGAAGATTCTGCCCTCCTGCAGCGCACGGATCAGTGCCTGCTCATCCACGATCGGACCGCGCCCGATATTGACCAGCACGGCGGTCGGCTTCATCAGGCCGATTTCATGCTCGCCGACCATCCCGCGGGTCTCCGGTGTCAGCGGCGCGGCAATGACGACGTAATCCGACTGGCTCATCAGTTCGTCCAGCGGCACCAGTTCAGCGCCGTAGAGCTGTTCCGCCTGCGGATTGCGGTGGCGGTTATGGTAAAGGATCGGCATGCTCATGCCAAGCGCTCCTCTGCGGGCGATCGCCTGCCCGATGCGGCCCATTCCGATGATGCCCATGGTCTTGCCGGAAATCTCCACTCCCCAGATCGGTTTGCCGCCGGGGCGCCATATGCCGGCACGCATCATACGGTCCGATTCGGCGAGCCTGCGGGCCGTCCCGATCAGTAAGCCCATGGTCAGATCCGCGAGGGTATCATCCAGCACCCCGGGGACATTGGTCGCGACAACGCCATGACGCCGCATGGCTTCAAGATCCAGATTATTATATCCAACCGAAGAAAGGGCTACGATTTTCAGCCTCGGAGCCGCCGCAAGCAATTCCTCATCGATCACCAGAGAGCCATTGCCGTGGATCGCATCGGCATCTCCTACCTGCTGAAGCAATTCCTGCCGGTCCCCCGTAAGCACAAGCACTTCTGCCTGATTCCTCATGCTCCGTAGAACATTTTCCGCCACATTGTGCGCCACAATGATCCTGCTCAAAACCATGTCCTCCCTTCCCTCAAAAACAACCATTAGATATCCTTAGAAAGTATTATAACACCATTCTTCCGCATTTGTCACCCCTTTTCCGTCAAAAAATCGGCCTGACCGCACTGGCCGGGCCGATGATCCGAAAGCATCAGGGTTTATTCCGCCTGATCCATCAGCAGATAGCTGATTTCGCGGAGGATGTCCCTCTCCACGTGAGTGAATCGGGCATCACGATGATACATCATATACTGGACGAAGGTCTGCCGGGGTATCTCCTTACCGTTTTCGGGATTGCGCTCCATCCAGGGGACGGTGACAATATTATCCCTGCTGTGCAGTGACTTCTGCGGCACAGTAGCCGCATCCATCAGAAACGCGACGGTACCGGGCTCGTTCAGCGCGTCAAATATCAGATCGACGCTGCCGTCTACTACGCGGCCGCGCTTCAGGATCTTCATGGCCTGCGGCTGACGCATATACCATAGGCTGTACTTGGTCAGAATAATGGAGGAATCCTTGATATCTTTCGTTGAAATCGACTGCCGTCCGGCCAGAGGATCCTCTTTATTCAGATAAAAAGTCATGTAATTGGTCTGCAGCGGGATCACTTCAAATCCGCGGCGCTCCAGATCCTTGGACGTCGTCTCCCAGTAAAGGCTGTCGCAGAAGTCCAGCACCAGGCGGTGATGAATCTGCGCCGCGTAATCATGCGCAAAATATGTCCCCGCCCTGAACCGGAAGGTGCTGATGGAGACGCCGTGCCGGCTGATCATGCTGTAAATGTCATTCATGAACCGCTCATGCATCGCCGTGTTGATGTAAATACTCAGATAACTGTGATTCTCCGACAGGTCTTCCATGGCCTGATAGCAGTCAAGCATCTTACGGGCAAGCTCAACAAAGCGTGCCCCATCCTCACTCAGTGTAACGCCTTTGGAGTTCCTGACAAAAATTACGATCCCGAGTTCTTTCTCGATCGTGCGGATGGCTGCGGAAAGCGTCGTCTGCGACAGATGAGCTTCCTCTGCAGCCTTGGTGATCGAATGATACTCAGCTGCCATAATAATGTAAGGCAATACTTCAATTCGCATCTGAACAGCTCCTTTACAGATGGCCTAAGGGATGAGAAACCTGCTTACAGGTACTCCTCGCCCTCAAAAGCCCTCAGCTTCCCCTCCTGCGCCTTGGCGGCGGGAATGATCTCCGCGTCCTCGCCGGCGCGCTGCATATAGCGGTGCATCTTCTCCCTGAGCACTTCACAAACACCCTCATGGCCCTTGCTGTGGATCAGATTATGAAGCTCCCACGGATCGTGTTCCAGGTCATACAAAAAGGTTTCCGTATAACGGTCCGCCCGGGAATCCTGTGAGATATCGGCGTCAAGTGCCTCCACCGAATACTTCCACCGATGGGTACGGATGGCCCTGCCCACCTGTGATTCGCTGATCTGCACATAAACAGCTTCCTCGCCCTTATTCTCCGGATGATGAAGCTCCGGAAGGAAGGAATGCCCTTCCATGTCCTCGGGAACCGGGATGCCGCAGGCGTCAAGCAGTGTCGGGGCCACATCCACCAAACTGATCAGCTGGCGCATGCTGCCTCCGGAAATAAAGGGGCCGCCATAGAGCGCCATCGGGATATGGATGGAGCTTTCATGGCAGGAACGCTTATATTCCTTATTGCGGGTCTTGAAATGACAGCCGTGATCGGAGGTAAAGAGAACGATCGTATCCTCGGACAGACCGAGGCTGTGCAGTGCGTCATTCACTCTGCCGAGAGCCGCGTCCAGACGTTTGACCATTCCGTAATACCCCGACAGATGCTGCCAGGCTGTTCCTCCGAGCGAAGCCAGATCCGGCGGAATATACTGGTAAGCCCGCTTAAAGTCCACGTCGGGAGGCGGAAAACTGTCATTGGAATTCTGGAAATGCGGCTCCAGATACGAGACAAAGAGGAAGAACGGATGGTCCTTATGTTCGTCAATATACCGGATAGCTGCATCGGTCAGAGCGTCCACGCGGTACCCGGGCAGCTTCACAGGCTGATTGTCATTGTCATAAACGACTGTATCATAGGCGGTGGAAGTGTGCTCCAGAGAATTCGCGCCGAGCCAGTACTGATAACCGCCGCGTTCCTCCTCCTTGACGGCTGCTCTTCCTGATCCGAGATGCCATTTCCCGATGTAGCCGGTATCATATCCGGCTTCATTGAAATAATCCGCCATGGTCTTGTGCGCGCGTCCCAGCACTTTGGCGTTTCTCCATGTCCCCACCGTGGTCGCGTATTTTCCTGTCTGCAGGGCTCCTCTTGCGGGGCAGCAGACAGGCTGGCAGGTAAAGGCATTGGGCACATAGGTGCCCTCCAGTGCCATTTTGTCAAAGCAGGGGGTCAGTCCGCAGGGATTACCCGCAACGCCGGTCGTGTCCCAGCGCTGTTGGTCGGTAAAAAAGACGATTACATTCATAGAATTGCTCCTTCCTCCGGCCTGCCGCCGGCCATATTATTGTCGAACAGGTTGTTTTATGAAAAGAGGGATCCGGTCATGTCGATCAAGGATGGATACTCATCCCGATGGACCCGGATCCCTCTGCTTTCCCTGATGCGCCTATACTCCGTTATGAACGGAACCGTCTTTAACGGGCGTTGTAACGGTCGGCTGCTGCCTGACGGGCCTGCAGTACATCCTGAAGACCCATCTGATTAAGCTCTTCCATCATGGTGTCATATTCGGAAATATCGTTATTCCCGAGAATGAAATTGGTGATCCACTGACGTGCGGCAAGGTCCACATCCGTCCACTTGGAGATGGCTTCCTGCTCCTCATCCGTATAGGTAACGGTCGGATAAGCATGGGAAGGCATATTGGAGTTGAAGGCCTCCGCGATGGAAAGAACCTCTTCGCCCATATGCGCATAAGGCGTGACGCAGCGGACTGCCCAGTTACGGAACTGGCCTACTGCATATCTGGCCGCCTGTGCTTCAGGCATATCGGGGTTGGCGGTAACGATTTCGGTAAACGTGGGCACGCCATCGACATAATTCCAGGAGAAGCCCTCTTCGCCATAGGCATACAGCAGGGAGCCTTCTTCGGTATAGCCATAGTCGCAGAATCGGCAGGCAGCGGGGATGTTCGTGCACTGAGTGGAAATAGAGATGGAGTTGTTGCCGGCAAAGGCATTCACGCAATGGCCGAATTCGACTTTATCGCCTTTATTCATGACCATGCCCTTGACGCCGGCCAGCTTAAACTCGGTATTGTTTTCTGCCGCGGCTGCTTTGATACAGTTCTGCGTATTCGCGATCTGCTGCAGTGAAATACCGGCTTCACCGGTAGCGGTCTTGGACTGAACGACTTTCTTGTCCACAGAGGCAATGTCGGGATCCAGCAGTCCTTCTTTATACCACTTGGCCATCTCCGCTACAAAGTCACGGTATCCCTCTTCCTGAGGTCCGAACTTAACCGCTGTGCCATCCATATAGAAGGGATAGCATACGTTCCAGGGATTGGACAGGCCGGCGGCCGCATATTCCAGGTAAAGCCAGCGCATTTCAAAGGTCAGAGGAGCGGACAGCTTCAATTCTTCTTTGAACTTGGTCAGCACACGGTGCCAGTCCTCTACGGTCTCGGGAATTTCCTCGCCGATCTTCTCCAGATAATCCGCGCGAACCGAGAAGCCGGTGCCGGTAGGAGAAGCCTCTACAATACTGGGGAAGCAGAAAAGACTTCCGTCATCGAGCGAGATATCCTTGGCGATGTTGGAGTTATCGGCCATCACCTGGCACAAGCCGGGGAAGTATTCTTTATAATCGTTCAGCGCAATGATATAGCCATCGGAGATAGCCGCTGAAGGTCCGCCGGGCAGTGTGATAAAATTGGCCTGGAACATGTCGGGATACTCGTTCGAAACCAGAAGAAGCAGAAAAGCTTCACTGGCTTCCTGGGGCTTGGAGGCAGAACCGATGCGCTCAAGGGTAACGCCTGTTCTCTCCGTCAATACGTCCCAGAAATAATGGCCGCTGACCCACTCGGGGATCGTGGTGCGGTCGATTGCGTCGACATTGATCGACAGCGTTATGGCATCCATGGGATAGCTGAAATTACCGGCGCCGTACGGATCCTCCGGTGCGGAGGATTCCTCCTTGGAGCTCTCCGCAGGTTTGGAGGACTCTGCGGGCTTGGAACTCTCCTGTTTGCTGCTCTCTGCAGCCTTGCTGGATTCAGCCTTGCTCTGGGAGCCGGATCCGGTGCAGCCCACAAGCGTGGAGACAACCAGCGTCAGGCAGAGGACCATCATCCATATTCTCTGTTTCATGTCTTAAACCACCTTTCTTAAATCTTATCAAGATGGTTTCATTTTACATAAAACAGCGCCTTCCCGCCATAACTGTTTTTCGGAGCTGTCAGCAAAATAATTGCTGACAGCCACCCGCTCATATCATACCTGATTTAGTCTGAAATGTCAATGGCAAGCTGCGTTCCCTCGTCGGATTCTTCAAGGATATTTACGCTGGAAAGCCGCTTCTGGATCATATCGGAGCGTTTCTTCATGTCCTCGGTATTGCGTACCGCGAGGTCCAGATTGTGCTGCGTCCGCTCGATCAGATCACCGAATTTCTCGTACTGGCTGCGGATATTCTGCAAAACGCCCAGCACCTCCCGGGTGTTGCGGCTCACTGTCAGAAAGCGGAAGCCCACAGCAAGGCTTGACAGCAGGGCGCTCACGGTTGTCGGGCCGGTGATCAGGACCTTGTATTCTTTCTGACAGGTCTCGGCAAGCCCGGGGATCCGCAGCACTTCGGAATAAAGGCCCTCGGTAGGCAGGAACATGATCGCAAAATCCGTCGTCAGCGGCGGATTGATGTACTTGCTGCTGATATCCTTGGCCTCGGAACGGACACGGTTCCTGAGCTCGGCCACCGCGCCCTCCAGTGCCCTGGCATCCGCCTTCTGAGAGGCATCCATTATTTTGTTATAGACGTCCACCGGGAATTTGGAATCGATCGGCAGCAGGATCGTCTGGTTGCCCTCGGTCTTGTCCGGGATGCGCAGCGCAAATTCCACGCGCTCCTGACTGCCTTCTTTGACCTGGGCGTTCTTAACATACAGGTTCTCAGGGAAAATATTGGCCAGGATCTGTTCCAGCTGCATCTCGCCCCAGGTACCGCGCGTCTTGACATTGGAGAGTGTCCGGTTCAGCGAATCAACTCCTGAGGAGAGCGTCTGCAGCTCACCCACCGTCTGATACAACTGCTGCAGCTGCTGGCCGATTTTATCAAAGCTCGAATCCAGGCGCTCATTCAGCGACCGGTCCAGCTTGTCCCGCATATCCCGCTGGATCTCACCGAGCTTCTCGCTGTTGACACGGGTCATGGTCTGCACGGAATCCACGAGCTGCAGCAGGATCTGTTCCTGCGTCTCGTGATTCTGCTTAAGCAGTTCCTCCTGCAGGTCATGATTCTGGCTCATGAGCTGCCGCTCCATCGCGTGGATGGACTGCTCCACCGACTGCGTGATCCGCGCCTGCTCATCCGCCGAATCCTTGGAGAGCTCCATACGGAGCTCATGCATATCCTTCTGATTCGCACTGCGGATCTTTTTGACAAATTCGCGGTACTGCCCACGCCGGGTCATCAGGTAGATCCCCGCCGCTTCCAGCAGAATCAAAATGCCCAGTAATACCGGAACCAACCACTCCATGTGCTCACCTCACCCCGGGACCCATGTCTGTCAGGGTCCAGATTATGCACTCATTATATCAATAAGATACTCTTCTGTCAATAGAAACGGGAACATTTGTTCTTATTTTTGTGTCGTGCACTTCCACGACAGCAAAAAACCCGGCTTTTGCGCCGGGTTTTTGTCATGAACGAGATGTGATCGCTGTACTCAGCCCTTGACGGATCCGAGCAGCGCGCCCTTTGCGAAATATTTCTGCAGGAAGGGATATACGATGATGATCGGCAGCGTACTGACGACGATAACCGCGTATTTAACGGAATCCTGCGGAACCTTGGCAAATTCGGACAGGTTATCCTGATCCGAGAATCCGCCGACGGAAAGGACGATGATCTGACGCAGCCATACCTGAATGGGCCATTTCTGCATATCATTAATGTACAGAAGAGCCGTGAAATAGGAGTTCCAGTGGCCGACCGCGTAGAACAGAATAATGGTCGCGAAAGAAGCTTTGGAGATCGGTACTACGATCCGCAGGAAAACCTGCAGATAATTGCAGCCGTCGATCTCGGCAGATTCCTCGATACTGTCCGGCAGACCCTGGAAGAAGTTCTTCATGATAACCATGTTATAGGCACTGATCGCCACGGGCAGCCACAGGGACCACCAGCTGTCGAGCATTCCCAGCGAGTTGACCGTCAGGAAATTCGGGATCATACCGGGATTGAAAAGCATGAAGAAAATGACGACTCCCATCAGCACACCGCGTCCGGGCAGGAATTTCTTGGACAGCGCATAAGCGGTAAAGGACGTGAAGAAGATGTTGACGGCCGTTCCGCAAACCGTGATCAGTACGGAGTTAACCGTACTCTTGGCCAGTGCCTTCGTCGAAAAGACGAAGCGGTACGCATCCCAGGAGAAGGCCGTAAAGCCGCCCACCATACCGGTCACCGAGAAGGATCCCAGAATAACGAAGACCAGGGGGAATACCATCGCGAGGCCGATCAGTCCGAGAAATACATAGTTGAATACGTTAAACGCTCTGCTTCCGAAAGAACGGTTTTTTACCATTGCCATCAGTAAACACCCTCCTCTCCGACCCAGTTGGCAATCTTGTTCGTGGTGATTACCAGAATCAGGCTGATAACGGACTTGAAGATACCCAGTGCCGTCGAAAAGCTGTAATGGGCTTTTTTGATACCCTGATCGTAGATATAAGTATCGAACACCTGTGACAACGATCGGTTCTTGGTATTACTCATCAGGAAGATCTGCTCGAAACCGGTATCCATAAAGGTACCCATGCGCAGAATGAAAAGTGTGATGATCGTTCCGCGGATCGCCGGGAAAGTGATGTGCAAGAGCTGTTTCCAGCGGTTAGCACCGTCCACCACGGCCGCTTCGTAAAGCTGCTCATCCACACCGGAAAGGGCTGCCAGATAGATAATGGTTCCCCAGCCGGCTTCCTTCCAGATGACTTCCATGACGATCAACGGCCGGAACCAGTTCGGATCCATCAGCGGTGCGATATTCGCTCTCCCCGCCTGTGTCAGAAGCTTGTTGACATAGCCGTTTGACCCCAGGAAAACATAGACCAGACCGATGATAACGGACCAGGACAGGAAATGGGGCAGATAAACAAAGGACTGAACGATTTTTTTGTATCCCAGGTGCCTGACTTCGTTCAGAAGCAGCGCCAGAATAATCGGAATCGGGAAATAGAATAAAAGGTTATAAATTGCCAGGATCAGGGTGTTGGAGAAAAGCTGCCAGAAGCTGAACGTGGCGGTACCCTTGAAGATCTTCTGGAAATTGGCCCATCCGACCCATTCACTGCCGGCAATGCCGGTAGTCGGCCAATAATCCTGGAAAGCGATGATCAGATACGTCGCAGGATAGAATTTGAAGATCAGATAGAAGGCGAGCATCGGGATCAGCATGATGTAGAGCCATTTATAGCGTACCAGTGCCCGGCCAAATGACATTTTCTTGTAGGTTTGCGCTTTAGCCATGCGTTTTACCCCCCGCATTTGTGAAATTCGGATGAGAGTGAGTCTCCGTATCCGCCAGGCGAACGTCTGCCGGATTAAGTGTTAAGAAAGGGGCAGAGCATAAGCATCTGCCCCTTATAAGGTCAACTGTGATTAGCCGACGATGTTCGCAGTCAGCTCATCCAGGATCTGCTGACCACCGCTCTGCAGCCAGGTATCAACTTCGACCTTGAACTCATCGATGCTCATAGTACCTTCGATGACCAGAGGACGAGCGTCGTAGATGATGGGAGCGAGCTCGGACAGCAGGTTAACATTCTCCATGGAAAGCTTACCAACGGAGATATCCGGGATAGCGTACTCCTGGCACTCTTCATAATGCATCTGAACCTGATCCCAGGCGGTGATGTCCTGGCCCCAGTCGTCAGCCATGAAGCGGCGAGGAAGCATGTTGGAGAAAATGGTACCGCCATCGGTGATACGAAGAGCAGCCTGCTCCTCGGTGATCGCGATATGGCCATTCGCCTCGGTGGTGTAGTGACGTCCTTCCAGACCAATGTCAACGGCCTTGGCATTGTCGCCCTGGTTCAGTGCAACGATGAAGTCAAGGATGTGACGCAGATCTTCTTCGGACTTGACAGCAGCGGTCGGGAATACATAACCGCCCTGAACACCGGTGATGTTGGAGTTAACGACCTTCTCACCCTTCGGGGTCAGAGAAAGCAGCTTGTAGCTGGGCTTGGCTTCGGGATGAACCGCAACCAGAGTATCGAACTTGCCGCCGGGAACAACGGAGTTGGTCGCGGTGGTGAACATATAGCCTGCAGTGATGGAGCCGGGATCCTGAACGGTAATGGGCTCCCACTTACGGCCGGAGGACAGCTCCATGAAGTTGCTGTTCAGATAGCCGTTGGCATACATTCTCTGGAACCAATCCAGGCAGTCATAGTACTCTTCGGTCATGGTGTAGGAAACAACCTTGCCATCGCGAACGCCGAAACGGTTGGGAGCGCCGTGAGCAACAGCCACGGTATCGAAACCGTAGGAAACTTCTCTGTCCGCGTCATCAACATAGTTGAAGCCGGTGGTATTCTTCTGTCCGTCGCCATCAGGATCGTTCTCGGTGAAGGCCTTGGCCAGATCGAAATAATCGTCAACGGTCATGATATCAGGCAGGGTGATGCCAAGATTCTCAACCCAGTCAAGACGATAGATCATCGCGATACGGGCATCCGGAACATAACCGGGCAGGCAGTAACGGCGGCCGTCGGTCAGGGAGAACTCTCTCTGAACGGAGCTCATCAGACGCTCATAGATGTACTGATACTGCTCTTCTTCCATGATATCGGTGATATCCCAGAACGCACCGGTCTTGGCATAACGATAGTATGCTTCGCTGGTGGGGTCGGAACCGGACATAACCATGCACTGGTTGCCGCCGGCCATCATGGTGGTGAACTTCTCAGCGCCTTCGCCGTTGGGGCTCCAGGTGAACGTGAAGTGAACATTCTCATTCTCGCAGATATAGTCAAGAATCGGGTTGTTCAGATAGTTCGGGGGCTCGGTCTCATAGAAGAGCTCGAGAACCGTGATCTCAAAGGGCTCCTCAGCGACAGGCTGCTGGCTCTCTTCCTGCTTGGAAGACTCAGCGGGCTTGGAAGATTCCGCGGGTTTGGAAGACTCGGCGGGCTTGGAAGACTCCGCTTTGCTGTTACCGCCGTTGCCGGTGCAGCCGGCCAGTACGCCGAGCGCCAGAACAAGGGCAAGCACAATAGCAAGAACCTTTTTCATATTTCTACCTCCTATATATTTTGCCCAAAAGGACAATTAGATGATCTGATAATATCATATTGCACAAGTTTTGTCAATAATCTTTTAACTTTTTTTGTATAATTTGGAATCAAAGACAAAAAAATGCAGAGGTTTACAATTAAACCTCTGCGCATAAAACCGCATGTATAAGCAGAAAATCCTATTCAGGCCATTTAAGCCCCGAAACAAGCAGACGTATGGATCCGTCTGAAGAATTACTCAGATAATCCATAAAATGGATCTGATAGATCATCTCGTCCCTGCCCACGATCGCGGTCTGCACCAATACCTTGGTTTCGTCCGCCATCGTCATCCTGCAGGAAAAGGTGAGCACGGGCATATCCCAGATCTTTTCGACCTGGGGCTCATCCACCACCGCGACGCCGACTCCTGCCTGCAGAAAAGCAACCTTCAGATCGCCCAGCTGGGATTTATACTGTTCCAGGAGCTCCGGCGTGACCTTCTCTCCGGCCGCAAACCGTGATACCGTCAGATAATTACGTTCCCTGGTGCTCCCGGACGGACTGGCAAGCACGCCGATCCATGCCGCTTTAGGGGTAATGGAGAGCGCATCGAAGCCCTCGAGGGCTTCCGCCTCAAAGTCCGCGGGCTCCTCCTCGGTCCACCCCGCTTCCCAGCGGAGCGTCAGGTCTTTCATCCGGTATTCCGGCCAGTTGGAAGGGACTTCGGGCCCGGTGAGTTTCTCCGCGCAGGCGGGGAGCAGGATCAGGATCAGGCAAAGCGCCAGGCAGGTGATTTTTCTTGTCTTCATTTCGCACACCTCCGGTAAATGCAGGGCTTACAGAAAGGGCGAAGCGTAAGTACCCGCTTCGCCCCGCACAAATCAGTTCAGTTTACGTACGCTGAAGGTTACCATTTCGCCGTTGACATTCCATTCCTTGGTATAGGCACCGGCGGGTGCTTCACCGCGGGTCACGCCCTCGGCAAGCACTTCCGAAGCGATCTCGGAAACATGGTCCGCGATCAGCTGATCGGCTTTCGCCGTGCCGGAATACGTTACCAGAATATGGTCCGTCACTTCGAAGCCGGCTTCCTTACGCATGGTCTGCAGCTTGCTGGTCACTTCCCGCACGAAGCCCTCTGCCAGCAGCTCCTCATTCAGATTGGTATCCAGCACTACGGTCAGATCCCCGTCGTTGGAAGCCACAAATCCGGGCATATTGGCGGATTCGATCAACAGATCATCCTTGGAAAGCACCACGGAGGCACCGTCAAAGGAGGTTTCGATCCTGCCGTTCGCTTCGAGTTCATCCATCGCGGCATTCCCGTCAAGGGTCTGCAGCCACTGGCGGATTTTACCGAGGAGTTTGCCGTACTTTGGTCCGACGGTCCTCAGCTGCGGCTTAAAGGTATAGGTGGTAAAATCTCTGACCGAATTGGTGTAGACGACATCCTTGACATTCAGTTCATCGCGGATGATCGCCGTATAAGCCTCGGAAAGCGCGGGTTTATCAGCCTTGACAAACATGCGCGCAAGCGGCTGGCGGTTCTTGATGGCGGCATCGTTGCGGCAGGCGCGTCCGTCCGCGACGATCCGCAGGATCTCTTCCATTGCTTCCTCGAGCGCAGGATCCACGCGGCTCTCGTCCGCAACCGGATAATCGCACAGATGCACACTCTCGGGTGCCTCGAGATCAAGCCCGGCCACCAGATTGCCGTAGATTTCATCCGCCATAAACGGAATCATCGGCGCGGCAAGTTTGGCCACTGTCACCAGTGCCTGATGCAGCGTCAGGTAGGCGTTGATCTTGTCAGGCGTCATCTCTTTGCCCCAGTAGCGCTCACGGCCGCGGCGCACATACCAGTTGGAAAGCTCGTCCACAAAATCCTCCAGCGCCTTGGCGGCTTCGGGGATCCGGTAATTCCACAGATGTCCGTCCACGACGGTGATCAGGGTGTTCAGCTTGGAGAGCAGCCATTTGTCCATGATGGACAGATGTTCCTCATCCAGCTTGTAGCAATAGGGATTGAACTGGTCGATCTCGGCGTACAGTGAGTAGAAAGCATAGGTATTCCAGAGGGTTCCCAGGAATTTGCGCTGGCATTCCTTGACCGCCTGATCGTAGAAGCGGCTCGGCAGCCACGGGGCGCTGTTGGTGTAGAAGTACCAGCGGATCGCATCCGCGCCGTATTTCTCAAGCGCATCAAAAGGATCCACCGCGTTGCCCTTGGACTTGCTCATCTTCTCGCCGTTCTGATCCAGTACCAGTCCCAGGACGATAACATTCTTATAAGCGGGCTTGTCAAAAAGCAGCGTCGACTCCGCATGCAGGGAGTAGAACCATCCGCGCGTCTGGTCCACGGCCTCGGAAATGAACTCGGCCGGGAACTCCTGCTCAAAGAGGTCTTTATTCTCAAACGGATAATGCAGCTGGGCATAAGGCATCGCTCCGGAATCAAACCAGCAGTCGATCACCTCGGGGACACGGCTCATCTCTTTACCGCAGCAGGGGCAGGGGATCTTTACATTGTCCACATAGGGGCGATGCAGCTCCACCTTCTCGTCATCGGGATTGCCGGAAAGCTCGGCCATCTCCTTGCGGCTGCCGACGCAGACCTGATGTCCGCAGCCGGAGCACTCCCAGATATTAAGCGGCGTTCCCCAGTAACGGTTACGGGAGATACCCCAATCCTGGATATTTTCCAGCCAGTTGCCGAAACGGCCCTCGCCGATCGCGCGCGGGATCCAGTTGATCTGCTTATTATTCTCTACCAGACGGTCCTTGACCGCAGTCATCTTGATAAACCAGGACTCGCGGGCGTAATAGATCAGCGGCGTATTGCAGCGCCAGCAGTGCGGATAATCATGCTCGAATTTCGGCGCGTCGAAAAGCTGTCCGCGTGCCTCCAGATCCACCAGAATCTTGGCGTCCGCGTCCTTGACGAAGAGCCCGGCATAGGGCGTCTCCTCCTTCATCAGGCCGTGATCATCCACCATCTGCACGAAGGGCGCGTCGTATTTGCGGCCGACACGGGCGTCATCCTCACCGAAAGCCGGCGCGATATGAACGATACCGGTACCGTCCGTCATTGTAACGTAGGAATCGCAGTAGACAAAGAATGCTTTCTTATGCTGGCGCTCCACCACGGGCGGGATAAAGTCGAAGAGCGGCTCATATTCCTTATACTCCAGGTCGCGGCCGGTCATGGTCTCCAGTACTTCGTAAGCCGGCTGATCCTCGGAAGCCAGGCGGCCCAGCACCGTATCCAGCAGTGCGGAAGCCATATAATAGGTATAGCCGTCCGCGGCCTTGACTTTGGCATATTCCTCGTCAGGGTTTACGCAGAGGCCGATATTGGAAGGCAGCGTCCAGGGCGTCGTCGTCCAGGCCAGGAAATAGGCGTCCTCGCCCTTAACCTTGAAACGCACGACCGCGGAGCGCTCCTTGACCGTCTTGTAGCCCTGCGCGACCTCGTGCGAAGACAGCGGTGTCCCGCAGCTCGGGCAGTAAGGCACCACTTTGAAGCCCTTGTACAGCAGGCCCTTATCCCAGATCGTCTTAAGTGCCCACCACTCGGACTCGATATAATCGTCATAGTAGGTCACATAGGGATTATCCATATCGGCCCAGAAGCCGACTTTGCCGGAAAAATCCTCCCACATGCCCTTATACTGCCAGACACTCTCTTTACATTTATTGATAAAGGGCTCCAGTCCGTAAGCCTCGATCTGATCCTTGCCGCTGATGCCGATCTCTTTCTCGACCTCCAGCTCCACCGGCAGTCCGTGGGTATCCCAGCCGGCTTTACGGGGGACCAGATATCCCTTCATCGTGCGGTAGCGCGGGATCATGTCCTTGATGACACGGGTCAGTACATGCCCGATATGGGGCTTGCCGTTCGCCGTCGGGGGACCGTCGTAAAACATATAGATCGGATGTCCCTCGCGTGTCTCCACACTCTTTTCAAACACTCTGTGTTCCTTCCAGAATTCCAGCGTCTCGTGCTCGCGGGCGACAAAATTCAGGTCGGTTGAAACCTTTTTATACATTGCTCTTCCTCTTTTCACTCATAATAAAGGGCAGCGGTCAGTCTTCGTCATCCATCTCCCAGTTATGCCAGACATTCTGCACATCATCGTTGTCTTCCAGCATATCCAGCAGCGCTTCCATCTGGGCGATGCTATCCTCATCCGTGATCTTGGCATAGTTCTGGGGGATCATACGGACTTCGGCCTCCAGCATTTCGATGCCGGCCGCCTCGAGATTCTCACGCACTTCGGAGAAATTGTCGGGATCGGTATAAATCACAAAACTGTCTTCCTCGACGATCATGTCGTCAGCTCCCGCTTCGAGCGCCTGCTCCATCATCGTGTCCTCATCCATCCCGTCCTTGAGCTCGATCACGATCTCGCCCTTCTTGTCAAACATGAAGGACACGCAGCCGTTGGTGCCCAGATTGCCGCCGCCCTTGCTGAAGGCGTGGCGGACATCCGCCGCGGTACGGTTCTTGTTATCCGTCAGGCATTCCACCATGACAGCCGTTCCGCCGGGGCCGTATCCTTCATACGTAATGGATTCATAATTGACATTGCCGCCCTCGCCGGCAGCCTTCTTGATGCTGCGCATGATCGTATCGTTGGGCATGTTGTTGGCCTTGCACTTTGCGACCACATCACGCAGACGGCCATTCGCGTCCAGAGAGGCTCCGCCCTCCTTAACGGCCACGGCGATCTCACGCCCCAGCTTGGTGAAAATCCGGCCGCGGGCCGCGTCGGTTTTCTCTTTCTTGTGCTTAATGTTCGCAAACTTGGAATGTCCTGACATACTTTTTCCTCCTCTATGTCTGTTAGATGCCTGAAATGGTTACATAGCATTATAAAAGCTCTCTCCTGGTTAAGGACGAGAGCTATGCTTCGTGTTACCACCTTAATTCGCCCCGATGGGGCCTCACGGGGATCATACTCCCCCTGCTGTAACGGGCTGACCCGGCGCAGTCTCCACGCTCAAAAGGCGCATCGGTGCGCGGCTCCGGGGTGATCTTCCGCTTCCGTCAGGTCCCCCTCTCACCGGCCGGGGGCTCTCTGCACCATCTCCAGAAGCCTACTCTTCCCTTCATAGCTACATTCATAGTTATTTTAGCGCATAATCCTGCATTTGTCAACCCCTAATTGCTTAATCGCAAGGATTTAAGATGCTCAGGGATCCCCGGCCTTACGGGAAAAAATGCCACTCCCCATCAAGCTCCGCGGCATTGACAAGTTCCTCCCTGACAGGAATCAGCGCCCCGTCGGTAATATCGGCCATCTTCTTGATGAATGCGCCGGTCCCGTCCTCGGGGATCAGGACACTCATCCGGATCTTCTCACCGTAATCCGTCGAAAGCACCGGAATCCCTGCGGCAGCCAGCTCGTACTGGACCTTGCCGAGCCGGAAATAATCCAGCTCCAGGGACATGCGCCAGTACCGGTCGACCCGGATCAGTCCGCCCGCGGCCAGCGCGATACGGGCGGCTTCGGAATACGCGCGTACCAGGCCACCTGTTCCGAGCAAGGTCCCGCCAAAGTACCGGATCACCATGACCATAACTTTTTCTATTCCCTCCTTCTGCAGGAGCGAAAGGATCGGGATGCCGGCGGTGTGCGCGGGCTCACCGTCGTCACTGGAACGTTCCGTCGTGACAGGAGAGCCGATCCGGTAAGCATAGACGCAGTGACTGGCATCCCAGTACTGCTTCCGGCAGGCCGCGAGCCTCGCCTCGGCAGCGGCTTCATCCTCTACAGGCAGGGCAATACCGATAAAACGGCTTTTCTTTTCGACCAATTCGTCCTGTCCCTCACGCAGAACCGTGCGATAGCTTCTCATAAGCGCCCTCCTTTCCCGGAACGGTCTGTTTTCCCTGCGAATATATCATACACCGGCAGCCCTTGTCAAGCCCGGCCGGGCCGCCTTATTGCAGAATCGTCACAAATTCTTAAGAATAATTCATCATTTTCACATGCTTTTGTACTTTTCAACCGGGATTGTTTTTGGTATAATAGGATAGTAAATTCCGGGAGTATGCCGGAATGACACTTTTACAAGTGCGCCGCCCCGCCGCGGCTTTTCAGGATATGAGATTCGGATCCGGTCCGCCGGGTCCCGGAAAGGAGTTCATATGGATTACAGCAGTCAGGCTAATTCCCGTAAAAGGGTCAATAAAGAAGTTGATCAGGAACGTTTGATCGCCAAGATATGGCTGAATGTCCTTCGTGTAGTTGCCGTTTGCGTTCTGGCCGCCATTTTTATCGTCGGAGGTCTGGGACTCGGCGCCTTTAAGGGGATCATCGATTCATCCCCCATCCGCGATTCCTACGATATTACGGATTTTACTTCTTACATTCATACAGCAGCGCTGCCGGACGAGTCCGGTGAGCAGGCCGATTCGGATAATGACGGCGAGGACGTACCGGAGGCCACTCCTCTTGAGGTCGTTACGCCCATCCGTACATCCATCATGCGTTCGGAAGTCTCCATCGATGATATCCCGCTGATCATGCAGCAGGCTGTTATCGCGATTGAAGACTCCCGGTTCTACGAGCATAACGGTATCGATATCGAAGGTATCCTGCGTTCCGGCGTCGAGATCGTCCGCAGCGGCGATATGCAGGGCGGCAGTACCCTGACACAGCAGGTGGTCAAGAATCTGGCGCTGACGTCCGACACTTCTCTGACACGTAAATTCCAGGAGTGGTATATGGCCCTCCAGTACGAATACCAGCTCACCAAGAAGCTGGGGCACGACGCCGCCAAGCGTAAGATTCTGGAGACATATCTGAATTACGTCAATTTCGGTAACGGCAACTACGGCGTACAGTCCGCCTGCCACTACTACTTCAATAAGGATGTGCAGGATATCACCATTTCCGAGGCAGCGGTGCTCGCGGGTGTTCTGAACGCGCCGTCATTCTACGATCCCGTCAACAAGCCTCAGGCCAGCCGCAAGAGGCAGCTCATCGTCCTGCAGGTCATGCATGATCAGGGCTATCTCACGGATGATGAGTATACACAGGCTCGTATCGATCCTGTGTTCAGCCGCATTCAGAATAATGTTGCGGACGATCCCGAGGAAGAAACTTCCTCCTCCGCCTATACTTATTTCGAAGAATCCATCATCAATCAGGTCATCGAGGATCTGATGCGGGTCAAGAATATTACCGAAGACGCCGCGACCCAGATGGTTTATCACGGCGGTCTGAATATCTATTCCACCCAGGATGCCGCCATTCAGAGCCGTATCGACTATGTCATCGAGAACGCGGCTTCCTTTGCGAAGCAGGGCAAGCTGAATTCCTACTCTCAGCTGAACTACGCGCTGAGCGTCTACTCCGAGGATTATTCCTCCTACGATAACTTCGGTCTCTACAATCTCCTCTTCAAAACCGAGCAGGAGTGCTATGATCTGGTCGATGAATACCGTGCTCAAGTGCTCGCGGAGTATAATCTGAATTCCTCCGACCATGACCGCTATGCCGAGGATATCCAGATCTCCGTAGAGCCTCAGATGAGCGTCATTCTGATGGATCCTTATAAAAGCTATATCCTCGGCATGAGCGCCGGCCGCGGCAAAAAGACCGTTGACATGGCGCTGAACCGTGCGACGGATACCGTACGTCAGCCCGGATCCACGTTCAAGGTAATCTCCGCCTTTGCCCCCGCGATCGACGGTGCCGGCCGCACGGCCTCGACCGTATACGATGATACTCCGCTGAATCCCAAGGATACCGAGGGCTGGGTGCCCAAGAACTGGTGGGTGTATTACAAGTATTTCGGCTTCTCCACGATCCGTCAGGGTATCGCCCGCTCCATGAACCTGGTTGCCGCCCGCTGCCTGATCGATATCGGCCCGCAGCTCGGCTATGAATACGCGACCGAGCATTTCGGCATCACCACGCTGGAGCCCGCTAACGAAGCCGAAAATTATGACGGCGACGTCACGGCTACCATGGCGCTCGGCGGTCTGATCCACGGCGTTACCAACCTGGAGCTTTCCAATGCGTTTGCCGCCATCGCCAACCACGGCGTCTATACCAAAGCCACTTTCTATACCAAGGTCTTTGACCACGACGGCAACCTCATCCTGGATAAAACGCCCGAGGGTAGCGACAATATCGTCAACGAAGATTGCCTTGATCCCAAGAATGCCTGGCTGATCGAAAACATGATGCAGGACGTTGTAGGCAACCGCTTCGGATACGAAACCGGTAGGCTGGCCAAATTCGGCAACTGGCCCATCGCCGCCAAGTCCGGTACTTCCGAGAGCAGTAAGGACTACTGGTTTGTCGGTTGGACGCCCTATTACCTCTGCTCTTTCTGGCAGGGCTATGACATGATGCAGTATTCCGGCGCTTATAAGTCACTGGAAGAAGCCAAACAGGATGATATCCGTGAAGATATCTGGAAAGCGATTATGGCCGACATCCATCAGGATTTGGAATACAAGACCTTTGATCCGGTTCCGGATGGTTTCGTCTCCGCCCGCATCTGCCAGCGTTCCGGTCTGCTGGCCCGCAGCACCTGTTCCGGCTCCTATGTGGAATATTTCGTGGCAGGCACCGAACCGACCAGATACTGCGATTGCCATGTCTCCGTCTATGTCTGCCAGGATACCGGCCTGCTGGCCAATCCCGACGGCAGTTGTTATACGACGCTGAAATACGGTACCAAGCGTGATTATGAGCTTAAAGAGCTCGAAGAGCTCTTTGCTTCCGATGAATACAAGGATCTGAAATATGATTTCAAAGTCACCTATGTCGACGACTATGTGCCGCATGAGTACTGTCCCGGACATGATTGGGGCTGGGA
>JAFRZL010000030.1 GCA_017442535.1 Bacillota bacterium
CACGCCGGAGGTCGAGGGATCGAGCCCCTTCTGAGTCGTTTCCTTCAGGTGAAACGATGTAATGGGGAGATTTGGCGGAGTAGCTCAGTTGGCGAGAGCACGCGGTTCATACCCGCGGTGTCGGCAGTTCAAATCTGTCCTCCGCTACTATGCGCGAGTGGCTCAGGGGTAGAGCATCGCCTTGCCAAGGCGAGGGTCGCGGGTCCGAATCCCGTCTCGCGCTCTTATCACAAAACCGACATTGCAGTCGGTTTTTTCTTTTATCCGCTGTCGCCGCGGGTCTGTGATCCGCCGGGGACCGGTCATTCTCAGAAAGGATGTGTGATGCATGGCTGTATTAGACGAATCGGTTTTGCTGGAACTGGATGCGCTGGTGGATGTCAAAGAGCCTGTTCTGACCGGGCTTTCCAACGCAGCCGCGTGGATTTATCATACAATGTCTGACTTAAACTGGGCTGGATTTTACCAGGTGCTCGGAAACGACCTGCTTCTCGGACCTTTCCAGGGTAAGCCCGCCTGTACGGTGCTGCATCGCGGCAAGGGTGTCTGCGGGACAGCCTGGGAGCTCGATCAGGTGATCCGGGTGGAGGATGTGCATGCTTTCCCGGGACATATTGCCTGCGACGCCGCATCCGCGTCCGAGATCGTGCTCCCGCTACATGCCGGCGGCAGAGTCGTTGCTGTTCTGGATCTGGACAGTCCTGTCCCGGGTCGTTTCAGCGCGGAGGATGAGGCCTGGCTGGTCCGCGCGGCAGAATTGATCGAGAGTAAATTGTACGGTTTTCAGGACCGGGCACGGCTGCACCGTGCACAGGCGCCCATAGGGGTGCTCGACAGCGGCGTCGGCGGCATCAGTGTGCTGCGGGCGATGACCGGACTGATGCCGGCAGAGGATTATATTTATTATGGTGATTCCCTGAACGCGCCCTACGGGACCAAGACGGCTGAAGAAGTGCAGCGGCTGACTTTCCACGCGGCGTCCGAGCTGATGGGATATGGTGTGAAAGCATTGGTAGTGGCCTGCAATACCGCGACGTCCGCGGCCATCATGAGGCTTAGGGAACGGTATCCGGACATGCCCGTCATCGGTGTGGAGCCCGCGCTTAAACCGGCTGCCAAAGCTGCGCCAGGCGGCCGAGTCATGGTCATGGCGACGCCGATGACGCTCTCCGAGCACAAATTCCGGGAGCTTACGGCGGCCTACTGCAATCAGGTGCGCATTCTGCCCGTGACCTGTGAGGGCCTGATGGAATTTGTGGAACGGGGTGAGCTGGACAGCCCGGAACTCGATGCGTATCTGCGTGATAAGCTGGGGCCGCATCTGCCCGTGGACGCGGTCGTCCTGGGATGCACCCACTATCCCTTTGTCGCGGACGCGATCCGCAAGGCCGTCGGCAGCAAGGCTTCGATCTGGGAAGGAGGGCCGGGAGCAGCCCGGGAGCTGCAGCGGCGTCTGCAGCAGGCCGGTTTGCTGCGGGAGCCCGGCCGCAGCGGAGAAGTGACTTTCCTGAACAGCCTGCAGAATGAGGCGGTTCTGGAACTCAGCCGCAGACTGCTTTACGGCAACTGAGCCGGTTTTGCGGTCTGCTCAATGGATAAGGAGATTGGATGAATAAGCAAACGATTTACATGATTCACGGAACGGATTACAAACGCATGGCCATGAAGATTATGGAGAGTGCCGGCGTTGCGGAGGAGATCGGTTCTGCTGAGAAGCGCGTGGTCTTAAAGCCGAATCTGGTCGCGGCGACGCCGCCGTCCCAGGGCGGGACCACTCATGCGGAACTTCTTGCGGGTGCAGTGGAGTATCTGCAGCAGCATGGATTTAACAATATTGCGATCATTGAGGGTTCCTGGGTGGGGGAGATCACCCCCAATGCCTACCGCACGGCCGGTTATGACCGGGTATGCCGGGAGTATCATGTACCTTTCATTGATCTGCAGAAAGACAGCTATCAGACCTATGAGGCCGCGGGCATGCAGATCAAGGTGTGCGATCAGGCTATGAAGGCGGACTATATCATCAATATGCCGGTTCTGAAAGGCCATTGCCAGACACTTATCACCTGCGCACTCAAGAATGCCAAAGGAATGATCCCCAATTCCGAGAAACGGCGCTTTCATTCGCTGGGCCTTCATAAGCCCATCGCTCACCTGAATACCGTCGTTCATCCCGGGTTCATTCTCGTCGACAATATCTGCGGAGACCTGGACTTCGAGGAAGGCGGCAATCCCGTGACAATGAACCGTGTGCTCGGATTCCGGGATCCCGTGCTCTGCGATACTTTTGTCTGCGAGAGCATGGGCTATGACATAGATGAAGTCCCCTATATCGGCATGGCGGAAGCGCTTGGCGTCGGTTCGACCAAACTGGATGAGGCCGAGATCGTGATGCTGAACCAGCCGGAGAAGGGAGCAACCGGCAAAGCTTCCAGCCGCAGGACACAGCAGCTCGCGGGCTACACCGCGCCCAAGGATGCCTGCAGTGCCTGTTACGGCTCCCTGATCTATGCCCTGAACCGTCTGAATGATTACCGGATGCTGAAGCGGGGGCTGCCGCCCATCGATATCGGCCAGGGCTACAGAGGAATGCCCGGTGAGATCGGGATCGGCGCCTGCACATCCTGCCATAATCATTCACTGAAAGGATGCCCGCCCAAGGCGGTCGATATCGTGGATTTTTTGCAGGAAGAGTGGATCGGGCAGCGATAAACTGTTGACAAAAGACGCTAAGATGCGTTATAATGTCAATTTGTGAGATAATATCCGGGTAACCGGGAGGAAGAAGGTTAAGCATGAAGAAGCTTAAAAACGTCTTGATTCTGATGCTGGTGCTGGTCGTCATCGCCTGCACTACGCTGTTCGCTTTTATCGGCGCAGGCAGCGCCCGTATCGGCATTAACAAGATCCATCTGGGTCTGGACCTTGCCGGCGGCGTGACGATTACCTACCAGGCCAAAGAAGCCAATCCGCGTGCCGATCAGATGGAGGGTGCGCTCGCGATTATCAATAACCGCCTGTCTTCGCTTGGATATACTGAGGCGACTGCTTTCCAGGATGGCCTCAACCGTATCCGCGTGGAGATCCCCGGCGTTTCCGATGCCAACGAAGCCGTCCGCAATATCGGTAAGACCGCTATGCTGACATTTGTCGGCGTGGACTGGAGCAAAGTTGTCAGCGAGGGACTGATCGATGATTATATCGAACCTCTGACACAGCAGGCCATTGAGGAGCTAAAGCAGCAGGGAACGACTTCCTACAGCGAAACGACGATCCGTTCCAACATCAAGACTTATCTGAGTTCTCCCGGATCCGCACACTATTATTTCCCGAACGAGGCTTCCGAGATCCTGCAGAAAGCCATCGACAAGAATATTGCCGAGATCGTTCTGTACGGTGAGAATGTTGCGGATGCGACGCCTCAGCACGGACAGACTTCTCAGACCGGCATGGTCGAGGATTATGTTAAGCTGGAGCTTGACAGCACCGGTGCCAAGCAGTTTGCGGACGCGACCACCAAGTACAGGGGCCTGAATATCGCAATCCGTCTGGATCAGAACATTGTCAGTATCCCCAGCGTCAGCTCCACGATTTCCGATGGGATCGCCATCATTACCGGCATGAATAGTGTGGATGAGGCCAAGCAGCTTGCTGCGGATATCCGCGGTGGTGCATTGCCTGTCGAGCTCGAGGATATCGAGCATAACAGCGTTGGCGCGACCCTGGGCCGCGATGCGCTTTCCACCAGCCTTAAGGCCGGTCTGATCGGCTTCCTGCTGGTCCTGATCTTTATGATCATTATCTATCGTGTTCCCGGCGTGGTGGCCAGCCTGTCGCTGATCTTCTATGTCGGAGCCGAGATCCTGCTCCTTAATCTCTTTAATGTTACGCTGACGCTGCCCGGCATCGCAGGTATCCTGCTGTCCATCGGTATGGCCGTCGATGCCAACATCGTCATCTATGCCCGTATTAACGAAGAGATCCGTTCCGGCCGCGGCCTGCGCGCAGCGGTGACCAGCGGTTTCCGCAAAGCTCTTTCTGCTATTCTGGACGGTAATATTACTACCCTGATCGCGGCTGCCGTGCTGTGGTTCCTCGGAAGCGGTTCGGTCAAGGGCTTCGCCCTGACTCTGGCCATCGGTATTGTGCTCTCCATGTTCACGGCTCTGGTACTTTCCAATCTGCTGCTCAAGCAGGTCGTTGAGGTGCTGCCCGAGAACAACCGCCTGTACACCTCCATCCAGTTCCTTGACAAAGTCAAGTCCGTCAAGCTGGTCGAAAAGACCAGGATCTGGCTGATCATCCCCGCGGTGATCGTTGCGATCGGCCTGGTATTCATGATCGTGCGCGGCATGAACCTCGATACGGATTTTGCCGGCGGCACCATGGTGCAGATCGATATGGAGAAAGAGTATGACAACCAGAAGCTGACACAGATCGTCAAGGAGCAGACCGGTGACACCAATCCCATGGTCCAGGCGCTTGGCGGAACGGTTCAGCAGAATCAGGTCCAGATCAAAGTTAAAGAGATCTCCACCGAGCAGATCGAAGCGCTTTATGCCGCGATCGCCAGGGAATTCGGCCTTAAAGAGGACAAGAGCAATCTGATTTCGCAGTCTTCCATCAGTCCCACCATCA
The DNA here is from genome assembly GCA_017442535.1 of Bacillota bacterium. Taxonomy (GTDB): domain Bacteria; phylum Bacillota; class Clostridia; order Lachnospirales; family Bianqueaceae; genus RUG12817. The sequence continues at coordinate 4,639 of JAFRZL010000030.1, forward strand.
GCGGCGAAATGCAGCGTACGGCGATTACGGCGACACTGGTCGCGACGATCCTGATGCTGATCTATATTACGATCCGCTTCCGTGACTGGAGATTCGGCCTCAGTTCCATCATTGCGCTGCTGCACGACGTGCTGATCGTCATGGCAGTTTACGCGGTATTCTACATCCCGGTCAACAGCAATTTCATTGCCGCGCTGCTGACGATCGTCGGTTACTCCATCAATAATACGATCGTTGTCTTTGACCGTATTCGCGAGAATCAGCGTTTCTACCGTCCGTATCAGCTGAACGAACTGGCCAATGACAGTATTGTGCAGACCATGGGCCGCTCCCTGAACACCTCGATCACGACCGTGATCATGGTACTGATGATCTTCATCATGGGCGTGGACAGCATCCGCTGGTTTGCCTTCCCGCTGCTGGCCGGATTCATCGCAGGCACCTATTCTTCGCTCTTTGTGGCAAGCCCGGTTTGGGTCCTGTTCAAGAAGGTCGGCGCCAAGGGCAACAAAAAGCCTGCCCGTGCGGCCAAGAAATAAACCAATTAAGGAGAACGGAGGTCCGTTCTCCTTTTTGGTCCACGATGAGGAGACATTATGCAGGAAGTCTGGAGAGTCTATAACAAAAGCTATCGTAAAATCGCAGAAGAATTAAAGATCCCTCCGGTGCTCGCCAAGATTATCGCGAACCGCACCGAGCCCGGTGAGGAAAAAGCGTTTCTGGACAGGGAGGGGCCTCTGCGCGATCCGTTCCTGATCAAGGATATGGATAAAGCAGTGGAGGAAATCCTGCGGCATATACGGCTGGGACATCCGATTCTTGTGATCGGCGATTATGATGTCGACGGAATGACATCCGCCACGATCCTCGGCAAGGCGCTTCACAAAGCGGGGGCCATAGCCGAGATCCGGATCCCCGACCGGACAGAAGACGGCTACGGCATCCGGCCCTATATGGTGGAAGAGGCCGCAGCCCTGGGGTTCGGCCTGATCATTACCTGCGATAACGGTATCCGTGAATTCGAGGCAGCCGATAAAGCGGCAGAGCTCGGACTCCCGATCGTCATCACCGACCATCATGAAATCGAGGAGACATCGGAAGGTGAACGTTTTCCCGCAGCTGCGGCAGTGATCAATCCGCACCGCAGGGAGGATACTTCCGGCTTCAGAGACTTGTGCGGGGCGGGTGTTGCCTATCAGACGGCCCGTGCGCTGATGCAGGCGACCGCGCAGCAGGAGGATCCGGACTGGATCGGCTACGCCGCACTGGGGACTGTCTGCGACATTATGAAGCTCACCGGCGATAACCGTAAAATCGTCTATCAGGGGCTGAAGCGCTGGAATGCCGCCCCACCGGCCGCGATCAGGGCAATGATGCAGCAGGGAGCCATTGAGAAACTCGATGTCTACACCTTCGGCTTTGTGCTGGGGCCGATGATTAACTCGGGCGGCCGCCTCGACGCACAGCAGAATTATATCCATGTTCTGCAGAGTGAAGACCCGGAGAAGGCCGAAGATGCGGCAAGAAAGCTTTATCAGCTGAACCGCACGAGGCAGGCCATGACGGATGAAGGATTCGCACAGGCGCTGGAAGTCTGGCAGCGGCATCAGGATCAGATGGTGCAGATCATCTATTTGCCCGATCTGCACGAGAGCCTGGCAGGACTCGTCGCCGGCAAGATCAAAGAGAAATCCTGCCGTCCGACCTTTGTTCTGACCGGCAGAGGCGGCAATGTCAAAGGCTCGGGCAGATCGATTCCGGCATATTCCATGTTTGAGGAAATGCAGAAGGCCGCAGACTGTTTTATTCGTTATGGCGGACACCCCATGGCCGCGGGTCTCTCCATGGAGGAGGACCGGATCGAGGAACTGCGCGCGCGTCTCAATCAAAACTGCACGCTGACGGAGGAGGATTGCCGCCCACTTGTTATGATCGATATGGCCATGCCTCTTTCCTACGCGAATGAACAGCTGGCTGAGATGATCGGAAGCCTGGAGCCTTTTGGCACCGGTAATCCACGGCCTCTTTTCGCGGACAAAGGCCTGGAGCTCAGAAAGATCTACTGGATTGGCCAGCGCAAACGGGCGCTCCGTCTGATGCTGGAGCAAGACGGCATCGCCCGCGAAGCCATCCTCTTCAAGCCGGAAATGCTGCAGGAATGCGTCCTGCAGCAGGCTGGAGCAGGTGCATGGGAAAAGCTCGACACGGGCGGACTGCTGCAGAAGCCTGTTAATCTGGACATCGCTTATCATGTGGGCTGGAATGAGTTCCGCGGCCGCCGCAGACTCCAGATCGAGGTATCTCATTTGCGGCCGGCCACATAATGGACTTGCATTTTCAACGCGATTATGCTATGATAATATCAGTTCTGATTCCGTAAAAAAAGGAGTAGTGTCATATGTCAGTAAAAGATTTGATTCGTACGATTCCGGATTTCCCACAGAAAGGGATCATGTTCCGCGATATTACCACCGTTCTGCAGGCCGCCGAAGGGCTGCAGGCCGCCGTGGATGAGATGGACGAAGCCTCTAAGGGCATCGACTATGATGTGATCGTCGGACCCGAATCCCGTGGGTTTATTTTCGGCGTTCCGCTGGCTTATAAGAACCACAAAGGATTTGTACCCGTCCGCAAGCCCGGGAAGCTTCCCGCAGAAGTATACAGCCAGGATTATTCACTGGAATACGGTACGGCCACGCTGGAGATGCATAAGGATGCGCTGCAGCCCGGACAGAAAGTGCTGATCGTTGACGATCTGCTGGCTACCGGCGGAACGGCCCGCGCGATTGCCAAGCTGGTGGAGAAGGCCGGTGCCGAGGTTGCCGGATTTGTTTTCCTGATCGAGCTGGTGGATCTGAAGGGCCGCGATATTCTGGCCGAGTATCCAGTACGGAGCCTGGTAGAGTATGAGGGGGAATAATTCTTCCGTAGCAGACCGTGTTATCGCGGTGAATAAGGGCGTCCAGTCACTGCGCCGCACAATGGCGACCATCGGACTGTTTACCGGTATCTATGCACTTCTGATCCGGCCCAGAACAGACAAACATGAAGAGATGGAGCCTCTTCTCAAGGTGGACTATGCTCACAGAGGCTTTCATGATGCAGCCGCCGGGATCCCCGAGAATTCTCTCGCGGCGTTCAAGCGCGCCCTGGACAACGGATTCGGAATGGAGCTTGATGTGCATCTGACCAAGGATGGGCATCTTGCTGTGGTGCATGATTCCGACCTGACCCGGGTTACCGGACAGAGCGGGGACGTCGAGTCCCTGACCATGGCAGAGCTGAAGCAATACCGCCTGGGCGGCACTGACGAGCAGATTCCCGAGTTTACCGAAGTGCTGAATCTGGTCGACGGCAAAGCGCCCCTGGTTGTTGAAATCAAGGTCGCAAATGGCAATTATCAGGAAGTCACTGCCGCAGCCTGCCGGATCCTGGATGAATACGAGGGCCTGTTCTGCGTCGAATCCTTTGATCCCCGCTCGATCGCCTGGCTGCGCAAGAACCGTCCCGACTATATCCGCGGACAGCTCCTGACCTATCTGCGCAAGAATGGAGAGACCGATTATTCACCGGCGCTGGATTTTGCCCTGCGTAATCTTCTGACCAATTGCTGGACCAGGCCTGATTTTATCGCTTATCACATTGCCGAGCGCAATAATTTCAGCCTGCGCCGGTGCCGCCAGCTCTATCAGGTATGCCAGTTCGACTGGACGGTACGGTCTCCTGAAGACTATAAAATGGTCAAGCGCGACGGCAGTATCCCCATCTTTGAAGGCTTCGATCCTCGCGAGATCGATCTGTCCTGATCGGACTCCCGTCCGGAGGATTTTCTGCATCAAAACACTTCACAAGCATATCTTTTTTGCTTAAACAGTTGAAAATCCTTCCGAAATCACTTATAATAGAGCCATCCATTTTTCAATGGATGGCTTATTGTTTAATCTTTTTCGCGCTTTGGCCTGTTCGGCCGGCGCGTCATTACCGGATTCTTCGGGAAAGGGGGAGCAAGATGGATACAGCGGAACATATTCTGATTTTCGAAACCGAAGAAGTGGCCAGATTGTACGAAACATTGATCGATACCATCAAGAGGTACCATCCGACATCCGATCTCAGCAAGGTTGAGAATGCCTACCGGGTTGCCGCGGAGGCGCATGCAGGGCAGCTGCGCCAGTCAGGAGAGCCCTATATCATTCATCCTTTACATGTCGCCATTACACTTGCCGAGCTGGAACTGGATCTGGAATCCATCGAGGCCGGCCTGCTGCACGATGTTGTCGAGGATACCAAGATCACCGATGAGGATATTCTCAAAATGTTCGGCGGGGATGTTGCGCAGCTTGTGGACGGCGTGACCAAGCTGAAGAATCTGACCTATACGACCAATGACAAAGAAGAGATCCAGGCGGAGAATTACCGCAAGATGTTCATCGCCATGGCAAAGGATATCCGGGTCATCCTGATCAAACTTGCCGACCGCCTGCATAATCTTCAGACACTGGAATACAAGAGCAAAGAGAAACAGCTGGAGAAAGCCCGTGAGACGCTGGATATCTACGCGCCGATCGCGAACCGTCTCGGTATCAGCAAGATCAAGATCGATCTGGAAGATCTGTCTCTCAAATATCTGGATCCGGACGCCTATAATCTGCTGACCCGTCAGATCAATCGCAAGCGTGAAGAACGCGAGGAGATCATCAAGGGGATCTGTGAATACCTGAGTGAGAAGCTGAAAGAGGGCGGGATCGAAGCCACGATCGAAGGGCGCCCCAAGCATTTCTTCAGCATCTATAAGAAGATGGTCAACAAGCAGAAGACGCTTGATCAGATCTATGACCTCTTCGCAGTGCGTGCGATCGTCGATTCGGTCAAGGACTGCTATGGCGCACTCGGCATCATCCATGACCTGTATACGCCCGTCCCAGGACGTTTCAAGGATTACATCGCCATGCCCAAATCCAATATGTATCAGTCGCTGCATACGACGCTGATCGGACCCACCGGAGAGCCTTTTGAAGTGCAGATCCGCACCTGGGAGATGCATCGGACAGCTCAGTACGGCATCGCGGCGCACTGGAAATACAAAGAGGATATGAACGGCAATTCCAGCAAGCATTCCGAAGAAGAAAAGATGGCATGGCTGCAGAAGATCCTCGAGTGGCAGCAGAATCTGTCGGATAACAAGGAATTCATGAGTGTGATCAAGCAGGATCTCGATGCCTTCCAGGAATCCGTCTTTGTCTTCTCACCCCGCGGGGATGTAATCGAGCTGCCCATGGGCTCCACGCCTATTGATTTTGCCTATCAGATCCATAGCGCCGTCGGTAATAAAATGGTCGGTGCACGTGTGGATGGACGTCTCGTAACGCTGGACTATCAGCTTAAAAACGGTGAGCAGGTCGAGATCATCACCTCTCAGAACAGCAAAGGTCCCAGCCGCGACTGGCTGAATATCGTTAAAACGACGCAGGCCAAGAACAAAATCAATCAATGGTTCAAGAAGGAATTCAAACAGGACAACGCGGCGCGCGGCAAAGAATTGATCGAACGTTATGCCAAGAGCCATGGCCTGCCGCCTGTAAATGAATTGCTGAAGCCTGCCTGGATGCAGATCGTTCAGCACAAATACGGTTTTCAGGACTGGGATTCGGTGCTCGCGGCAGTCGGACACGGCGGCGTTAAGGAAGGACAGGTCGTTAACCGCCTTTATGAGGAATACCGCAAAGAGCATCTGGCCTCTCTGACGGATGAAGATGTCCTGCATCTGGTCTCCGAGAAGCAGCCCGAATCTTCTTCGCGTGAGGATTCGCTCACGCAGAAGAAGGGCAGTGCGATCATCGTCAAGGGTCTGCATGATCTGGCTGTACGCTTCTCCAAATGCTGTGACCCCGTTCCCGGGGACGAAATCGTCGGCTACATCACACGCGGCCGCGGCGTTTCGATCCACCGCACGGACTGCGTCAATATTATCATGCTGCCGGAAGAAGAGCGCAAACGCCTGATCGAAGCCGATTGGGAAGTCAATTCGGTGGACGGCTTCAAGTTCCAGAGCTCTATTCAGGTGATCACGGATGAGCGTCCCGGCGTACTGGTCGAGATCACACAGGTGATCAACGAAGCCGGTCTGACGATCCTCTATCTGGACGCGCGTGTCAGCAAGGATCACCTGACGGATACTTTCAATATCACACTGGAAATCACGTCCAAGCATCAGCTGGATCAGTTGAGCAATAAGCTGATGAAAATCCGGGGCATGCGGGATATCGTCCGTACGTCCAAATAAGCGGGAGGTTCAGATTATGCGGGCAGTGGTGCAGCGTGTCACGAAAGCTCTGATGGAAGTAGACGGCCGCACAGTGGCGTCGATCGGCAGGGGACTGGTAGCCTATGTGGGGTTCGGACCCGGGGATGACGCAGCGGATTTCCAGTACATGACGGATAAGATCCGCCATCTCCGGGTCTTTGAAGACGGGGATGGCAAGATGAATCTGTCCGTGGAGGACCTGGGGCTCGGAATTCTCTTCGTGCCCAATTTCACGCTCTACGGCGACTGCCGGCACGGCCGCAGGCCGAGCTACTCAGGCGGCGCTCCTGTGGAGGAGGCGCGGGGCAGCTTTGCCGCGTTTATCCAATATGCCAAAGATCAGGGCGTGGTTTGCGAACAGGGGATTTTCCAGGCGGATATGCAGATCGAACAACACTGCGACGGGCCTGTAACCCTTTTGTTGGACAGTAAAAGGACTTTTTGATGAAGATACAGACGGCGGAGGTCGGCCTTTTTCAGACCAATTGCTATATTTTGACCGCTGAGGACGGTGCCTGTCTGGTGATCGACCCGGGTGACGCGAACGGTGCTGTACTGCGCTATCTGCAGCAGAACCGGATCCGTCCGGATTGGATCGTGGTCACACATGGCCACCAGGATCACTACGGCGACGCGGCGGTGCTTGCCAAGACACTGGATGTTCCGATTCTATACCCCGAGGGTGATGTGGACTATGTCCTTTCACGCACCGCGAGGTCCGGCGTGAATACTGCTGATAGCGGGGAGGCTTTCATACAGGCGCTTCGCGAGCACGGTCATCTGGTCCGCGACGGAGAAAGGCTGGAATGGGGCGGCGTGTGCTTCCGGCTCCTGACGCTTGCAGGGCATACGGATGCGGGATTATGCCTCTATGATCCCGACGGGGCAAGGCTCTGGGCCGGAGATAATCTTTTTTACGGCAGTATCGGACGCACTGACCTGTACAGGGGCGATCCCGGTGATCTTGTCCGGTCGATCACGCAGAAACTGCTCGTGCTGCCCGATCAGACGACCGTCTATTCGGGACATGGCAGATCCACAACGATCGGATTTGAGAGGGCGCATAATCCCTATCTGCAGGAGGGAGGCGCCGAACCGTGGAGATGGTGAAATCTTTTCTGCTGACAGGCCGCGAACTTGACGAGAGCAGACATTATGAATTATGCATGCTTGTCCGCGAATTCCTGCCCCTGGCGGAAATCATTACAGATGATACCGCTCCGGCGGACCTGCGCTTATGCTGGGACGGCGAAGCCTGGCATGCGGATACCGGAAACGGCTATGCGGACCGGGAAATGTCCGGAGAGGCTTCAGCTCTGGCCGCACTTGGCGGCGACCCTTTCAAAAACGAACTGAAGCGTTCGCTTTACAGACTGCTTGCCAGGCTGACGGGAATGCATATGCCCTGGGGGATCCTTACAGGTGTCCGCCCGACCAAATTAGCATGGCAGGCCATGACGGCCGGCTATACGGCAGAGAGGCTGATTGACGCCCTCGTCCAGGAGTTTTATCTGGAGGGGAGCAAAGCGCGCAGGATGACGGAGATCGCCTGCCGCGAGCAGCAGCTCCTGGCAGATCATCTGCCCACAGATGTTTCGATCTATGCAGGGATTCCTTTCTGCCCGACGCGCTGTGCCTATTGTTCTTTTGTATCCTATGATTATCACAGACTAGGCGACCTGATGGACCGGTACGTCGACACGCTTATTGCTGAAATACGGGAATGCGGGCGCATGATGCAGGGCAGACGCTTCAAGAGTTTTTATATGGGAGGCGGGACGCCTACGACCCTTTCTCCTGATGCGATGGACAGAGTGCTCAGCGCAGTGGAGGAGGCATTCGGAGAAATGTCCGAGACGACAGTGGAGGCCGGACGCCCGGATACGATCACTTCCGAGAAGCTTCGCGTCCTGAAGCGCCACGGAATCGGTCGGATCTCGGTAAATCCCCAGACGATGAACGATGCAACCCTGGTCCGTATCGGCCGGAGGCATTCGGTGGAGGATATCCTCAGAGCCTTTGCCCTTGCCAGGGACGCGGGTTTCGACAATATCAACATGGATTTGATCATGGGCTTGCCCGGGGAGACATCCGCCGACGCGGCTCATACACTGGAACGGATCATGGTTCTTGCTCCCGAGAGCCTGACCGTTCACACACTTGCCGTCAAGCGCTCTTCGCGGATCCGGGAACAGGGATTTGTCTCGGAGACGGGACCCGAAGAAATCAGGCAGATGCTGCGGCTCGCGGATGAAGCGGCTGACGCACTCGGCATGAAGCCCTATTATATGTACCGGCAGAAAAACATGGCCGGCAATTTTGAGAATACAGGTTATGCGGTTCCCGGAAAGGAGTGCCTGTACAATATCGAGATCATGGAAGAAAAGCAGTCGATCCTCGCCATGGGCGCGGGCGCTGTATCCAAATGCTACGAACCGGAGAAGGATCGTCTGACCCGGGTTCCCAATGTCAAGAATGTGGAAGAGTATCTGCGGCGCATAGATGAGATGCTGGAGCGCAAGAGAAGGAGGTTTGTCTAAATGACCAAACAGGAGTTTTACCAAACCATCAATGAGCGTGAGCTTGGCCTCGGAGAAATCCTTAAGACCTCTGCGGGGATCTTTTTTGAAAACCTTCAGACATGGCTGCTGCTGTCGCTGATCGTTTTTCTGCCTACCGGGATCGTACTGCAGTATCTGATGCTGCAGATACCAGTCGAAGAGATCGTCAAGGCATACATGTCCGCGGATCTGGAGCAGCTGCGCCAGGTGAACTGGAATCCGGTCTGGATCTTTTTCGGCGCGACGCTGGCGTTCAACCTTATCAATGTGATCGCGAGCCTTGCGGCGAGCACCTACACGGATCACTGGCTGCGCGACGATCTGCCTTCCTTTGGAGGATTATTTCGGGAGACCATCCGCAAATGGCCCCGGGGAATCCTGATCGTGATCTGGCAGATGCTGATGTGCTTAGGCATTGTGGTGATGGCTGTCCTTAGCGTGGGCTTCTTCCTGCTGCCCGGCATGCTGCTGGTGCTGGCGATTTCTATTCTTTATCAGTATGCGGTGGTGGCAACAGCGGTCCATGGGCATAAAGGTTTTAGCGCCTACGGATATGCGTTTGAGATTTGCCGCAGGCGGATCGGCAAGAGCCTGACCCTGGTACTGATCATGATGGTGATCAACGCTCTTTTTTCCAGCGTACTGACTTCGATCACATCATCATTCATCGTATTGGAAAACAGAACGCTGCTGTACTGCGTTGTACTCGGACTGATCAATGTGATCGCCAATCTGACCACTTTCCTGCTGTCGATCGGAGCGACGCTGCATCTGCTTAATCTCGAATATTTGTCCGGACCGCATCCCACGGATACTCCCGCGGCGCCCGAGGTCCGCGAGATCCCCAATACGATCGATATTCCCTAGACCGCCGGGGAAAAGGCGGCGGCCGGAACGTTTTTTTTCGGAAAAGACTTGACTTGTGCACGCTTTATCAGTATAATAGCAAGTTGCAGGACATTTTTTATTATTGGCCAACCATGCGTTAGGCATATGATTTAGGAGGATTATTGAATGAATAAGTTAGAGAAGCTCGAGCATAATATGGTTAAAATCTCGATGGAGGTTGAGCCCCAGACTTTTGAAGATGCCGTTAACCGCGCTTATCTTAAGCAGAGAGGCAGAATCCAGATTCCCGGATTCCGCAAGGGCAAGGCACCCCGCAAAATGATCGAGCGTTTTTACGGCCCTGAAGTTTTCTACAATGATGCGTTGGATGATATCCTTCCTGATCTGTATGTCAAGGCACTGGATGAGCTTAAGGTTGACGCAGTTTCCCGTCCCGAGATCGATATGGATACGATCGTTCCCGGAGAGCCCGTTGTACTGTACGCAACGGTAGCGGTTAAGCCCGAAGTCGAGCTTGGCGAGTATAAGGGCCTTGTCGCGGAGAAGACGACCGTTGCCGTGACCGAGGATGACGTCATGGACGAGCTTAAGAAAGAGGCCGACCGCAATTCCCGCCTGGTCGACATTACCGATCGTGCGGCCGAGATGGGCGACACGACCCAGATCGACTTTGACGGCTATGTGGACGGCGTACCCTTTGAGGGCGGCAAGGGTGAGAATTACACCCTGGTTCTGGGATCCCATTCCTTTGTGGACACTTTCGAAGACCAGATCGTCGGAAAGAATATCGGCGATGAATTCGACGTCCATGTGACCTTCCCCGAGAACTATCACGCCGAATTAGCCAATAAGCAGGCAACCTTTAAGGTTAAGCTGAATCGCATTCAGGTCAAGGAACTGCCCGAGCTGGATGATGATTATGCCAAGGATTATACCGAATTTGATACGATCGAAGAGTATAAAGCCGATCTGCAACAGAAGCTTCTTGACAACCGCCAGAAGCAGGCGGATGAAGAGCGTCAGAATACGATCGTGGAACAGGCCGTAGCCAATGCACAGATTGACGTACCGGAAGCCATGATCAATGACCGCGTCGAGAACATGATTCAGAACATGACGAATCAGATGCAGTATCAGGGTATTACGCTGGAACAGTATATGCAGTATACCGGCACCAATATGGTGACGCTGCGCTCACAGGCCCGTCCTCAGGCGGAAAAGGGAATCCGCAGAGACCTGGTACTTGAAGCGATCGCTAAAGCCGAGAACATCGAAGTAAGCGATGAGGAATTCGAGGCCGAGGTCAAGCGCATGGCCGATATGTACAAGATGGATGCCGCCGAGCTTGCCAAGAATATCAGTGACAGCGAGAAGGAAGCCATGAAGGCTGAACTCAAAGACAACAAAGCTATCAAATTCCTGGTGGAGAACGCCAAGGAGGCATAATCAACAGACCGCTGACAGGACTGAGCGTTCGCGCCCAGTCCCGTTATATATTTAGAGAATCTGTCATACATTATCCACTTTGTCCGCGAGTGCGGCATTATCAGAAGGAGGTTATCAGTTATGGAAGGTATTCAGAATGTTTTATCGATCCCCTATGTCATCGAGCAGACGAGCCGCGGGGAACGCAGTTATGATATTTATTCCCGCCTGCTGCAGGACCGCATTATTTTCCTGTCAGAAGAAGTGAATGATACAACGGCCAGTCTTGTGATCGCGCAGCTGCTTTTCCTGGACTCCATCGACCGCGACAAGGACATCTCGTTCTACATCAACAGCCCCGGCGGATCTGTCAGCGCAGGCCTGGCTATTTATGATACGATGCAGATGGTGCATGCTGATGTAGCGACCTACTGCGTGGGAATGGCAGCCAGTATGGGCGCTTTCCTGCTGGCGGGCGGCCAGAAGGGCAAGCGTTATATCCTGCCCAACGCCGAAGTCATGATCCATCAGCCTCTCGGCGGGGCACAGGGTCAGGCAACGGATATCAAGATCCAGGCAGAGCATATCCTCAAGATCAAGCAGCGCCTGAACCGGATTCTGGCTGAGAATACCGGCAAGGACCTGTCCATCATCGAGCAGGATACGGATCGAGACAACTGGATGACGGCTGAGGAAGCCGTAGAATATGGCCTGGTAGACAAGGTCGTCACCAAGCAGTAATGAGGTGAAAAATGGCAACCAGAGACGACAGCCGTAAGAAAATCGTATGCTCTTTCTGCGGCAAATCGCAGGATCAGGTCAAGCGTATGGTCGCGGGGAATGGTGTATTTATCTGCGATCAATGTATTGAACTGTGTTCGGATGTACTGGAGCGTGAGATGAATGATGAAGAAGACGTCCGTCAGGAGCAGTCCGCGCATTTTATGACACCCAAGGAGATCAAATCCTACCTGGACGAGTATGTGATCGGACAGGAGAAGGCCAAGAAAGCGCTCTCTGTGGCGGTTTACAATCACTACAAGCGCGTTTTTGCACAGCGGGCCGGCCACAAGACGGATGTTGAGCTCCAGAAGAGCAATATTATCATGCTGGGCCCGACCGGATGCGGCAAAACATACCTGGCCCAGACACTGGCCAAAATCATTAACGTGCCTTTTGCGATCGCGGACGCTACCTCACTGACCGAGGCGGGCTACGTGGGCGAAGACGTTGAGAACATTCTGCTCAAGCTGATCCAGGCCGCTGATTTTGATATTTCGCGTGCTGAGATGGGGATCATCTATATCGACGAGATTGATAAGATCGCCCGCAAATCCGAGAATCCATCGATCACACGCGACGTGAGCGGCGAAGGCGTACAGCAGGCGCTGCTTAAGATCCTGGAGAGCACGATCGCGTCCGTACCTCCCGGCGGCGGCCGCAAACATCCGCACCAGGAATTCATTCAGATCGATACGACCAATATCCTCTTCATATGTGGCGGCGCCTTTGACGGGATCGATAAGGTGATCAAGGCACGCACCAATGAAAAGATGATGGGCTTTATGGCCAAGAACGAAACACCTGCGGAAGAAGGCTATATTCTGGACCGTCTGGAGCCCCGAGATCTGCTCAAATACGGACAGATCCCGGAGTTTATCGGACGGCTGCCCGTTATGGTCACACTGGAGGACCTGGACGAGCAGGCACTTGTCCGTATCCTGACCGAACCCCGGAACTCGCTGGTTAAGCAGTACCAGGCGCTGCTCGGCATGGACGGCGTAGAGCTTGAATTTGAAGAAGGCGCGCTTAAAGCCATCGCACACATGGCCAATGAACGCAGAACGGGCGCCCGCGGCCTTAAGGCTATCATCGAGGGCGTTATGGAAGATATTATGTATGAGATCCCGTCCATGGATGACGTGGAGCGGGTCGTAATTACCGAGAAAGTCGTCGGCAAGGCAGAAGAGGCGCACATGATCAAGGGTGTGGGCAATCGTACGCCGGTAAGAAAGCGCAGAAATACCAAGACCAATGATCAGACCGCCTGATGGAGGTTGAGAAATGAGAGAACGTATCACGCTTCCTTTTCTGCCTCTGAGAGGATTTGTGGTTTTTCCCCGGCAGATCGTCAATTTTGACGTAGGCCGCGTCAAGGCGCGCAAAGCGCTGGAGAAGGCGATGGGGGACGGATCCGAGATCCTGCTTGGAGTGCAGAAGGAGCCCATGATGGAGAATCCCGGGCCGGAAGATGTGTGGGACACCGTGATGTCCATGAAGATCAATAAAGTATTCAAGGACCAGAAGATTCTGCGGGTGCTCGGAGAAGTGACCCGCAGAACGCGTCTTGTACAGTTTCATGCGGAAGGCGAGTGGTATGAGGCAACGGTCGAATCCGAAGAGACCATGCCGATGGATCCTGAATACGAACTGGCTCTCTGCCGCGTTATGAAAGAGAGCTTCGAAGAATACAGTCAGCTTGCGGATATCGTACCGCATGCCGTTTTTATGGTGATGGGCCTGAAACACGCGGGGGATGTCGCGGATTTGATCGCCGCCAATCTTCCGGGAGACCGTGAGGACCAGCTGGACCTGTTCCTTGAGAGGGATCCCGCGGAGCGTGCCAGGAGAATCATCGCCAATCTGGAACGTGAGAAGCAGGTCGCGCAGATCCGCAGCTCACTGAATACCGAAGTCGGCAAAGAACTGCGCGATATGCAGCGTGAGAGCTTCCTGCGCGAAGAGATGGCAGTGATCCGCCGTCAGCTTGGCGAGGATGATTCGGAAGACGATCCGGTCCTGGCCGATATGGTTCAGAATGAGCGGATTCCGCAGGTTGTGCGCGATAAAATCCGCCTGGAGTTGAAACGCCTCTCCAAAATGGCGCCTTCTTCTCCGGAATACGGCGTGATTCAGGATTATCTGGACCGTGTCAAGGAAGTGCCCTGGATCAAGACGCCTCTGGTTCAGCCGCCGCTTGCCGGGGTACGCGCCATCCTGGATGACGACCATTACGGCATGAAGCGCGTGAAGGACCGCATCGTTGAATTAGCCGCTTCCAAAGAATTAAAACCTGATGTGAAGAGCCCGGTGATCTGCCTGGTCGGACCTCCCGGCATCGGCAAGACCTCGGTGGCGTCTTCCATCGCTTCCGCGCTCGGCCGTGAATTTGTCAGGGTCAGCCTGGGCGGCATCCGTGACGAGGCTGAGATCCGCGGGCATCGCCGTACCTATATCGGTTCCATGCCCGGGCGGATCATTCACGCGATGATCCAGGCCGGCACATCCAATCCCGTGATGCTGCTGGATGAAGTCGATAAGATGGCGAGCGACCTGCGGGGCGATCCGACGGCCGCGCTCCTGGAAGTCCTGGACACGGCGCTTAACAGCGAGTTCCGCGACGCTTATCTGGAGCTTCCGGTGGATCTGTCCGATGTACTTTTCATCACGACCGCCAATACCCTTGAGGGCATTCCGCTGCCGCTGATCGACCGTATGGAGATCATTGAGCTGGAGAGCTACTCCCGTTCGGAGAAACTCGAGATCGGTATGCGTTATCTGCTGCCCAGACAGCGCCGGGAATACGGCTTAAAAGCGTCCCAGATCAAGATTTCACGTCAGATCATGAGCCGCATCATCGCGGAATATACGCATGAAGCAGGCGTCAGAGAGCTGGAGCGTCTGATCGGGTCTCTTTGCCGCAAGGCGGTGACGCTGATCGTGGAGCAGCAGAAGAGCGGCCTGAATGTAACCGACCGCAATCTCCCCGTACTGATGGAAGAGCCGCCGATCCTGGAGGACGAGAGAAGGCTGCAGCCTGAAATCGGAGTGGTGAACGGTCTCGCCTGGACCGCACTTGGCGGCGAAGTTCTGACCGTGGAGGCCACCGTCTTTGACGGAAGCGGCAAGCTGGAGCTGACCGGCCAGATGGGGGATGTCATGAAAGAATCCGCCCAGATCGCACTAAGCGTGGTACGCGGCTATGATCTTCCCGATCGTGACGCCAAATATTATCGCGAGCATGATATGCACATTCATATCCCGGCAGGAGCCGTTCCCAAGGATGGCCCTTCCGCGGGCATCACACTCGCGACGGCCATCTATTCGATCCTCTCCGGACGCTATGTCCGCAATGATGTCGCAATGACGGGAGAGCTCAGCCTGCGCGGCAGAGTACTTCCGATCGGCGGCCTTAAAGAAAAGCTCCTGGCGGCAGGGCAGAGGGGCATCCGTGAGGTTCTGGTTCCCGAGATGAACCGTCTGGACGTGCAGAAGCTCCCGAGTCATGTGACCGATGGCATGCAGATCCATTATGTAAAGTCATTCGGAGAAGTGCTGGAGCTTGCACTGGTTCCTGAGAGCCTAGCGGCGGAGGGCAAGTGATGGAAGTCCGACAGGCATCACTTGCCGCCGTCGCCGCGACGATCGGGCAGCTCCCGCAGGAGACCCTGCCCGAGATCGTTTTCGCCGGTAAATCCAATGTCGGCAAATCGTCGCTGATCAATATCCTGGTCAACCGCAAATCTCTGGCGCGTACCAGTTCCGAGCCCGGCAAGACGAGGACCATCAATTTCTATCAGGTGGATCAATCCTGGATGTTTGTCGATCTGCCCGGTTACGGTTATGCCCGGACGGGCCATGCGGAGCAGGAACGTTTCTCCCGCGTGATCGACTATTATCTGCAGAAAAGACAGAATATCCGCTATATTTTTCTGCTTGTGGACTGCCGGCATGAACCTTCCGCGAATGATAAAGCCATGCTCGACTGGATGCGCTTCTATCATTACCGGCCTGTGATCATCGCGACCAAGAGCGACAAGCTCAGCCGCAATCAACTGAATAAAAGCCTTTCCTTGATCAGGAAAGGCCTTGAATTGGAAGAAAAGGATATCATGATCCCATTCTCCGCACTGAATAAATCGGGCAGGGACGAGATCTGGCAGCTCATTGAAACATCCGGATCGACTGACGGCTTATGATTCGGCATTCAGCCCGGACATCAGGTGGCGGTACAGCTGAAGCCCGCGTTCCAGCCAGCGTGTGCGGATCTGCGAAGCTTCTTCCTGTGAATTGACGTGAAAGACCAGCTCGAAAAGGTGAGTGTCATAGTCACGCACATAACAGGTCACCGTATAGCGGCCGTCCGACTCCTGGAACAGCGAGACATCCAGTCCCATGGTGGAGGAACGCTGCATCGCGTCAAGCTCCGCGTACTCCACAATGCTGCGGCGGATACTATGCGGGATCCTTAGCTGGAACAGATCCAGAGTTTCATTTCCGGATTTGGTGATATGATAATAAATTTCATGATCCTGCTCTTCATAATCAAGCAGATTGGACTGTTCAAGCTCCATCAGATATTGATCGAGAGCAAAATAATCCATCAGCTGATGGTAGATGACATAATCGGACAGGTCGGATCTTTTGATCGTGCCTTTCTCGCGGACAATGTATAGAATGATCAGCTTGTTCAACAGAAAAGCGTTTTGCTGAGACTGGGACATAACGGACACCTGCTTTCAGAATTTCCGCCCTCAGGTGGAGGGCATTACTATTTTATCTCAAAAACATCCATTTGTAAAGAGAAGAAGGAGGACATTTCCATGATTACACAGGCACCCCGCGGCACATATGATCTGTACGGCGAACAGATGACGGACTGGCAGCGCGTAGAAAGCGAAATTGCCGGGCTCATGCAGGCCTTTCATTACAGCGAGATCAGGACGCCTGTCTTCGAGCATACGGAGCTTTTCCAGCGGGGTGTGGGCGATACGACCGATATCGTGCAGAAGGAAATGTACACCTTTGAAGATAAGGGAGGCCGCAGCATCACGCTTAAACCCGAAGGCACCGCCGGTGCGGCGCGCGCCTATCTGGAGCACAAGCTTTACGCGGATCCGCAGCCGACCAAGCTTTACTATGTGACCCCCTGCTTCCGCTACGAGAAGCCTCAGGCGGGCCGCAACCGCCAGTTCACGCAGTTCGGCGTGGAATTGTACGGAGCTTCTTCTCCCGTGGCCGATGTGGAAGTCATTTCCATCGGATATGAATTGCTGCGCCGCCTTGGCATCAATAATGTGATGCTGCACATCAATTCTCTGGGCTGTGAGAACTGCCGCGCACGCTATAATAACGAACTCAAAGCCTATTTCGGCGAGCGCAGAGAGCAGCTCTGCGATACCTGCAGGGACCGTCTGGAGCGTAATCCCCTAAGGATCCTGGACTGCAAGAATCCTGAATGCAGGGAGATCGTTGCCGGAGCTCCCTCGATTCTGGATGCGCTGGATGACGAGTGCCGCGCCCATTTTGAAGAGGTGAAGCGCCTGCTGGAAGCATTGGGAATTCCCTATGTGGTTGATCCGGGAATCGTCAGAGGCCTTGACTACTATACGAGAACCGTCTTTGAATTTGTCTGCACCGAGATCGGCGCTCAGGGGACTGTCTGCGCAGGCGGCCGTTATGATCATCTGATCGAAGAGCTTGGCGGAGACGCAGTCCCCGCGGTTGGATTCGGAGCCGGCATCGAGCGGCTGCTCCTCGCCATGAAAGCATCGGGCCGGCCGTCCGCCGAGCCATGCGCTCTGAGCCTTTTTGTAGGCCATTACGGCGCTGCGGCCGAAGCGGAAGCAGCAGCCCTTACCTATCGCCTTCGTCAGGAGAACATCCCCGCGGAATGCGATCTGCTGGGCAGGAGCGTTAAGGCACAGATGAAGTACGCCAACAAGAAAGGCGCGCGCTTTACGATGATCCTCGGCGATACCGAGCTGGAAACCGGCAGTGCCGTACTCAAAAACATGGAGAACGGAGATAATACTTCCGTATTTTTCCGCGATATTTCCGATTGGAAAGGATTAATTACCGGCTGATTATCAATTAATTCGACAGAATTAAATCTGCTTGCACCGATAATTCAACATGTTTTTTCAGAATGAAAAGTGGTTTTTTCCGGACGATTTGTCCGGGAAGAATCACTTTTCTGTGTAGAAGAATCGTCTGTACACCACAGCTTGTGGGTAAAGCGCGGACCTGGCGCGGTATTTTTACGTTCTCAAACACAAATTGCAAGCTTTTCTTAAGCATTTATTCACGAAATATCAATATCTTTTTCTGAAAATAGATTGTAAAATCAATCCGAATCATGTATAATATGATATTAGGAGATGAGTCGGCATGAGGGTTGCGCTGTATACACTTGGCTGTAAGGTCAATAGCTATGAAACGGATCGAATTCGCAGAGAGTTCTCGGATCGCGGAGCGCGCATCGTCGCTTTTGAAGAAAAAGCGGATGTGTATGTCATTAATACCTGCACCGTAACGCAGATGGCCGCAAAGAAATCCCGTCAAATGCTGCAGCGGGCCAGACGATTATCTCCCGGCGCTCTCATTGTGGCGGCCGGATGCTATGTGGACGAACAGGCCGAACGGCAGATTTTACCCGGCATCGTAGATCTTTTCATCCGCAATCAGGATAAGAGCCGCCTGACGGATATCGTTTACGAGGCAATCAGCGAACGTGATCTGCCCATGATCTCAGAGGGGGATTCCCTCCCGCCCGAGGATCACACCCGTGCGTATCTGAAGGTGCAGGACGGCTGCAGACAGTTTTGCTCCTATTGCATCATTCCCTATGTCAGGGGACCGCTTCATAGCCGGCCGCTTACGGAAGCTGTTTCTGAAGCGCGCCGCATGGCGGACGAGGGTTTCCGCGAGATCGTCCTGACAGGCATTCATATCAGCTCCTATGGACGCAGAGGGACTTTTCCCGATCCCGAGGCCGAGAGTTCTCTGGCGGAACTGATCCTCGCGATTCAGGGGATTCCCGGGATCGACCGCATCAGGCTGAGTTCGATGGAGCCCGGTATCATCACTGACGATTTTGTGGAGAGCATCCGCGGCGCGTCCAAATTATGCCCGCATTTTCATCTGTCGCTGCAGAGCGGTTCGGAGCGCATTCTCAGGAAGATGAACCGCCACTATACGCCGGATGAATTCCTGCAGGCGCTCTCCAGACTGAGAAATTGGAGGCCGGATGTCGCACTGACGACGGATCTGATCGTCGGATTCCCTGAAGAGGAAGAAGAGGATTTTGAGGATTCTCTTCGTTTCATGGAGCGCGCAGGGTTCTCCAGAGTACATGTCTTCAAGTACTCGGTCCGGCCGGGGACAGCAGCCGCCGGCAGACCCCATCAGGTACCGGAACAGATCAAGCATGAACGCAGCCGGCTGGCGATCCGCAAGGCGGAGGAACTCTCAGAAGCTTTTGCCGGGAAGTTCCTTGGCAGCACACAGGAAGTTTTAACCGAGACCATTCATCCTGATGGCTCGGCAGAAGGGTACACCGCACAATATCTGCGCACCCTTGTCATCCCTGACGGACAGCCGATCACACCGAACAGGCTTGTCAGGGTTAAGCCGGAACGTCTCGAATACAGGGACGGAGAGTTATTCTTAATAGGAGGGATTGTATAGTGGATACTAAGAACACCCGTTATTTCAAGGTTGTTTCTGACGAACAGGAATCGGTCCGCGAAGTTTTGTCCGATGTTTATCGTGCGCTGCAGCAAAAAGGATACAATCCTGTCAACCAGATCATCGGCTATATCATGTCCGATGATCCGACCTATATTACGAATTTTGCCAATGCACGCAGCAGGATCTCACACTTTACGCGCGACGAGATCCTGGAAGAGCTGATCCGCACCTTCATCAACGTGCAGAAGCTTGACAGGTGATCATTTGAGAATCATAGGCTTGGATTACGGGGACCGGACGGTTGGGATCGCCATGAGCGATCCGGACGGCATTATCGCTTCCCCTGTGGAGACGGTTTTCCGCGAGGAAGAGATCGCGCTGAAGCAGACCGTCAGGCGGATACGGCAATTGGCAGAGGAAAACGATGTACATCTGGTGGTACTCGGTTTCCCCAAAAACATGGATAATACCCTCGGAGAACGCGCAGAGAAAACGCTGGCTTTTCAGAAGAGGCTGCAGCGGGATCTGTACCGCGTCGAGGTAGTATTATGGGATGAGCGCCTTAGCACCAAAGGTGTGGAGAGGCCGCTTTTTGAGATGGGTTTGGACCGGAAAGAGCGTAAACAGTATGTTGATAAGATGGCAGCGGCCTATATTCTGCAGGGATATCTTGATGCGCATCCCCTGCGGAAAGAGGACAAACCCTTGGACACAACGGATCATACGCCGGAGGCGCGATGAATCCTGTATGGAGGTATTATTATATGGATGATGAGATCAGATTGGTAAAGCTTTATGACGCGGAGAGCGACACAGAAGGCGAGCTGGAACTGGTGGACGAAGCCAGACTGGACGGCAGAGTGTATCTGCTTTTGGCGGAGCCCGAGCAGGCTGAGGATGTTGACGATCCTGACGATGAGGACGATGAAGAGTATGATGACGCGGCGTACCTGTTCCGCGTCTGCACCGAGAAAGAGGCCGAATTTGAGATGACGGAAAAAGGCCGGATGCTTTTTATCACCAGCAAGATGAGTGATGATGAGTATCAGAAAGCTTCCGAGCTTTTTATGGGACTGGACGACTATGAACTTGAAGTCGAGGGAGAAGAGGTGTAATTTTGGCGGAACGCGGCAGAAAACGTAAAAAAGTTAGAATTATTCCGATTGGCGGTCTGGATAAAATCGGACAGAATATGACCTTGATCGAATGTGATGACCAGATCCTGGTAGTGGATGCCGGAGTGGCTTTCCCCGGCAATGATATGCTGGGAATCGACCTGATCATCCCGAATTTTGAATATCTGCGGCAGAATGCGGATAAAGTGGTCGGTGTTGTCCTGACGCACGGACATGAAGACCATATCGGCGCGCTGCCTTATTTCCTGCGTGAATTCCAGGTGCCTGTTTTCGGCACAGCACTGACGATCGCACTGGTAGAGAATAAAATGCAGGAGAGCACGGTTAAGAAATACAGTCTGACCGTCGTGAAATACGGCGACGTGGTGACACTCGGCAATTTCAAAATCGAGTTTATCCGTACTAATCACAGTATCGGCGACTCCTGCGCCCTTGCGATCACGACACCTGTCGGACTGATCTTCCATACGGGCGACTTCAAGATCGACTATACCCCGATCCACGGCGCGATGGCAGATCTGTCCCGCTTTGCCGAACTGGGCCGCAAAGATGTGCTGGCCATGCTTTCGGACAGTACCAATGCCGAACGTCCCGGTTACACCATGTCGGAGAGGACCGTCGGCAAGACGTTCATGGATGTCTTTGAGCGCTCCGGCGAGAACCGTATCATAGTCGCGACCTTTGCCTCCAATGTGGACCGCGTGCAGCAGATCATGAACGCTGCGCGTGATCATGGACGCAAGGTGGTTGTGGTCGGCCGCAGCATGATCAATGTGGTCAATACCGCATTGGATATCGGCTATCTGGATATCCCTGACGATCTGCTGATCGATATCGGCGATGTAAATGATTATCCGGATAACGAAGTCGTTATCATCACGACCGGCAGCCAGGGCGAACCGCTCTCGGCCCTCGCAAGAATGGCTTCCGGAGAGCACCGCAATGTCACGATCAAACCCGGCGATAAAGTCATTTTCAGCTCCAAACCGGTTCCCGGTAACGAGAAAATGGTGACGCATGTCATCAACGAGCTGATGAAGAAAGGCGCCGAGGTCGTTTATGAGAATGCGCATGTATCCGGCCATGCGTCGCAGGAAGAGCTCAAGCTTGTCTACAGCCTGATCAAGCCGACCTATTTTATTCCTGTGCAC
Organism: Bacillota bacterium; assembly: GCA_017442535.1. Lineage (GTDB taxonomy): Bacteria > Bacillota > Clostridia > Lachnospirales > Bianqueaceae > RUG12817. The sequence continues at coordinate 26,537 of JAFRZL010000030.1, forward strand.
GGTGAATACAAGCATCTGCAGGCGCACAAACAGCTCATCCGCGAGATGGGTCACAGTGAAGAAAACATGTTCCTGATGACCGTCGGAGACGTGTTGGAGCTGGATCGTGTCAGCGGAGAAATCGTGGATCATATTGAGATGGAGGACATCCTGGTGGACGGTCTTGGCGTCGGCGACGTAGGTAATATTGTGCTGCGTGACCGTAAACTCCTGGCCGAAAACGGACTGCTGATCATTGTCCTGACGCTGAAGCACGGCACCGGCCTGATCGAAGCCGGTCCCGATATCGTATCCCGTGGATTTGTCTATGTACGCGAATCCGAGATGCTGCTGGAAGGCTGCCGTCGCGTAGTCATGGGTGTTTTTGACGCTTGCAGGCAGCGCAATATCAATGACTGGGGCAGCATCAAAATGGAGATCCGCGACGCGCTTCGTGAGTATCTGTGGCGTGAGACCAAGCGCAGCCCGATGATCCTGCCGATCATTACCGAAGTCAGATAAAGAAGAGAGTACTACAGGAGAGGAAGCAACATGGTTAAATGGTTTAATCGCTTTTTGGCATGGGTCTCCCGCAATGCCAAAAAGCTGATTGCGCTGGGAGGGCTTGTGATTATCATCGCACTGGCTTTCCTGACGGCCTTCAGCTACGGCTATCATTTTATGAAGACGGATTCGTACGCGCCCCGCGACGAGAACGCCCGTACCATAACGGTCGAGGTTCCGCAGAGGGCAACGGTTAAAGATATCGCGAATCTGCTTGTTAAAAAAGGCCTGCTGGACGATACTTGGGAATTCCTGGTCAAGGTCAGGCTTTCCGGAGCACAGGATGATTTCAAATACGGAATCTACTATATCAGCCAGGACGCGACGGTCGAAGAGATGATCGCCACACTGAAGGCCGGCGACCAGTCCAACGTCGTTTCGTTTAATCTGGTGCCGGGCATGACGATCGACGAACTGGCCCATGAACTGGCCGAAGCGGATATCTGCAACGAGGCCGCCTTCAAGAAGGCCTGCAATATGACCTCCTACGCATGCTCCTTCATTAAGGATATCGAGATTTCCGATACAAGGCGATATGCTCTGGAAGGCTATATGATGCCCGGTAATTATCAGCTGATCAAAGAATCCAGCGCATCCAATGTGGTACAGGTATTCCTGGACCAGTTTTCCATCGAATATACGGCATCTCTGCAGCAGAAGGTCGAAGAAAGCGGCTATACACTCGATGAAATCGTGACCATGGCGTCCATGATCCAGGAAGAATGCGCGGTTAAGACCGATTTTGCGATTATGTCCTCCATGCTCTATAACCGCATGAGTTTCCGTGATGATCTGCTGAACCACTGGAACATGCTCTCATCCGTACTGTATGCGCAGCACCGCAGCGAAGACGAGCTGATTTCGGTCACCGAAGTGGACAAGGGCTATGACTCACCCTACAATACCTTCCTGAATAAGGGCTTTACGCCCGGACCGATCTGCAATCCTTCCATGGACGCGATCAAGGCGGTACTGTATCCTCAGGAGACGAATTATTACTTCTACGAGATCGATTATGCAAACCCGAATGGTGCCAGACATTTCTCGCAGACCGAAGCGGAGCATAATCTCTACCTTGAAGCCCAGAGTACGTATGGAGAATAAGGTGCCCCGGTCGGTGGAGGATACCGATATTCTGAATTTTATACGGGAGATCACTCCCCATGAGGAGGACGTTTTTTCCGCGGCGGAAGATCACTGCCGAGGGGATGACGTCCCCATTCTTTCTGAAGAGCTGCAATCGCTTCTGGCGGTCCTTCTGCAGATGCATCAACCGCGGCGCATTCTCGAAGTGGGGACGGCCTATGGCTTTTCGGCGCTCTTTATGAGCCGCTTTCTGCCGGAGGATGGTGAGCTGGACACGATCGAGCGTAATCCCGTCATGTACCGCGAAGCCCGGATGCATCTGGAGGCAGCGGATCCTTTACACAGGATCCATCTGCATACCGGACAGGCAAGCGATCTGCTGCCCCGGATGAAAGGCCCTTATGATTTTGTGCTTCTGGACGCGGCAATCGGGCAGTATCCGCTTTTCTGGGAGCTGATCGAGCCGCTGCTTGCACCCCGGGCCGTGATCCTCGCCGACAATGTGCTGCATGGAGGCAGTGTGGCGAAGGATAGATTTGAAGTGCCCCGACGCCAGCGAACCATCCATGCACGGATGCGGGATTTCCTGCGGGAAAGGCTGGAGGATCCGGCCTACCGTACGTCGCTGCTGTCCATCGGTGACGGTGTTCTGATCGCAGTCAGAAAACAGGTTGGAAAGGAATTATGATGATGAGTACTGATTTGTCCATGATCCGCAAGCCGGAGCTTTTAATTCCGGCGGGCGGGCCCGAAGCCCTGCAGACCGCGGTTCTTTACGGAGCGGATGCGGTATATCTGGGCGGGCCAGCGTACGGTCTGCGCGCCAAAGCGCATAACTTTGGCATGGACGAATTGGCTGAAAGTATTCGGTTTGCACACGCGCACGGCGTCAAGGTCCATGTAACGGTCAATATTGTAGCCCATGAAAGGCATTTCGCCGGGCTGCCCGAGTATCTGCGCGAGCTCCGCGAGATCGGAGCGGATGCCCTGATCGTATCCGACGCCGGCATCTTTATGACCGCGCGCCGGGAGATCCCGGATATGCCCCTGCATTTAAGCACCCAGGCCTCCGCGACCAATGCCGCTACCATGGATTTCTGGTACCGTCAGGGGGCCAGCCGCATCGTCGCCGCGCGGGAGCTTTCTCTGGAAGAACTGATCGAGATCCGCGGCAAGCTGGATCCCGGTCTGGAACTGGAGACCTTTGTCCATGGCGCCATGTGCATCAGTATCTCCGGACGCTGCCTGCTAAGCAATTATATGGCCGCCAAAGACGCGAATCTGGGTGAATGCGTCCATCCCTGCCGTTGGAAATATTCGCTGATGGAGGAGACCAGGCCCGGAGAATACTATCCTGTGACCGAGGACGAAGAGGGGACCTATATCTTTAACTCCAAGGATCTGTGCATGATCGAATACATTCCGGAACTGATCCGCGCGGGCATCGCGAGCTTCAAGATCGAAGGCCGCATGAAGACACCCTTATATGTTGCGATGACGGCCAAGGCATACCGGCAGGCCATTGACGATTATATGACGGACCCGGAGCTTTACGAGAGCCGCAAACCCTATTATCTGCAGCTGCTTTCCATGGTCAGCCACCGCGGGTATAATACGGGCTTTTACTTCGGACACCCGGATCAGAACAGCCAGATTTACGATCACAGCGATTATGAAAAAGAAGTCCTATTCGCCGCGAAAGTGTTGGGCTTGTCAGATGACGGTCTGCTGGTCGAGCAGCGGAACAAATTCAGTGCAGGGGAAGAACTGCTTGCGCTGCCGCCGCAGGGACCCGTGCTGGCACTGCCCATCCTTCAGATCCGAGACCTGGAAGGCAACATCCAGCCGAGCGCTAATCATGCCAAACAGCACCTGTATGTGGAGACGGCCTGTCCGCCGCTTCCTTCCGGGACCATTTTGATGAAACGGATTTCAGAAGAATAGAGACGATAAAAAGGGGGATCATGATGCTTGATTTAAGCAATAACGGAACAAGATTTGAAGGCCTCGCCTCTCTGTATGATCAGGCCAGGCCGGCTGTACCTTTTTACCCGGTACAGATTCTGACGCATTACCTGGGGCGCCGCCCCGGCAAGGTCGTGGACCTGGGCTGCGGACCCGGCATCTCCACACAGATCTGGCAGGGCAATTGTGAGGAAGCCATCGGTGTGGAGCCCAATCACGATATGGTTGAGACGGCCAGGCTTAAAGAAGGCGAAGGGCTTCGCTTTATTCAGGCCTTCGGGCACGAGACAGGTCTTCCGGATCAGTCGGTGGATATCGTGGTCAGTTCACAGGCCTTCCACTGGATGGAGCCGGTATCCACCCTGGAAGAGATCAACCGGATCCTCGTGAGCGGAGGAATCTTTTCCACGATCGACTATGACTGGCCACCGGCATGCGGGTGGAAAGCGGAGCTTGCCTGCCGTGAATTCAATCGCGAGCTGATGTCCATCGATCCGACAGGCCCCAGGCAGGGGATCGTCCGCTGGAAAAAACAGGAGCACCTGAAGCATATTCAGGAGTCCGGACATTTTATCTATTGCCGTGAGATCCTGTTTGCCTCGACCCAGGTCTATTCCGCCGACCGTATGGTGGACATGGCCATGTCACACAGCAGTGCAAGCTATATCGCTGAACACTATCCGGAGCATGCTGCAGCCCAGATCCGGATTTTCCGCGACAAACTCTATGATATCCTCGGGACGGAGGAGTTCAGTACGGATATCAGCTATCGTATGCGGATGGGGGTTAAAGGATAATATGCCTCGCCGATCCTATGAAATGAATTTGACGGAGGGGCCGATCCTGCGTAAGATCCTGATTTTCGCACTGCCTCTGGCGCTCTCCGGCATTCTGCAGCTGCTCTTTAATGCCGCAGATGTCATTGTAGTGGGACGTTTTGTCGGGAGTACAGCCCTTGCCGCAGTGGGCTCTACGGGCTCTCTGATCAATCTCCTGATCAATCTGCTGATGGGACTGTCCGTCGGAACCAATGTCTCGGTTGCCAAAGCCTACGGTGCCCGTGACTTTAAAATGGTTTCCGATTCGGTCCATACAGCCATCCTTTTATCCATCGTTTCGGGTTTCTCCATGATTCTTGTCGGTCTCTTGCTGGCGCACCGGCTGTTGGAATGGATGGGTTCTCCGGAGACGGTTATCGATCAGGCCACACTGTATATGCAGATTTATTTTGCCGGTATGCCTCTTAACCTACTGTATAATTTCGGCAGCGCGGTTCTGAGGGCTGTCGGTGATACCAGGCGCCCGATGTTCTACCTGATCATCGCGGGTGTTGTCAATGTGATCCTGAATCTGTTCTTCGTCATTGTCTTGAAGATGGGAGTGGCCGGTGTTGCGCTTGCAACCATCATCTCACAGGGCGTGTCCGCGGTACTGGTGTTGCTGAGTCTGATGCGCTCGGACGGATGCATTCACCTTTCACTTCGTAAGCTTCGGATTTACAAAAAGCCGTTGATCGAAATGATCCGCGTGGGGCTCCCGGCCGGCCTGCAGGGAACGCTCTTTAACATTTCCAATGTACTGATCCAGTCTTCCATCAATTCATTTGGCGATATCGCGATGGCGGGGAGCGCGGCCGCAGGCAATCTTGAAGGATTTGTCTATACTTCCTCCAATGCGGTCTATCAGGCATCGCTGAGCTTCACCAGCCAGAATTACGGTGCCAGGCAGTATCGGCGTATCCGGACCATCAAGTGGGAATGTCTGATTGTCACCGCGACAGTCAGCCTGGTTCTGGGGTCTCTGCTATTAGTGCTGGCGCCGAACCTGCTGCGGCTCTATACACAGGATCCCCATGTGATCGAATACGGCATCCGCAAATTACGCGTGATCTGTTTCTTCTACAGCGTGTGCGGCATGATGGATGTAATGGTGGGGTGCCTGCGCGGCATCGGCTATTCGATCATGCCCATGATCGTCTCACTCTCCGGAGCCTGCGGATTCAGAATCATCTGGATACTCACGGTCTTTGCTGCCAATCCAACCTGGGAGATCCTCTTTATGTCCTATCCGATTTCCTGGGCGCTGACGTTTGTACTGCATTTTATCTGTCATACCATTGTTACGCGCAAAATGCCCAAAGAAGATGTCAAACAGGAGGCCACCCGTGCATCAGCTTGATTTTACGATTCATACCATGCAGGATCTGATCGGTGCGGTGGAACGTTTCGGCTTCCTCCCGTATTTCATCAATTCCATTCCGGGTTTTTCCATTGAAGAACATGCGGATCCTCCCCTGTGGACCTCGGAGGGGCCGGGCCCCTGGGAATGGAAAGGCCCTGTGATCAGGCAGAGCGGCTGCGCTTACGGCAAGTTTTTCGAAAACAAAGCCGCCTATATCAGCCGCGAATGGTTCCCCGATTTTGCCAATTACAGGCGTGACGGATATGATTTCGACGCGCGCTTTGAGGACGAACTGGCCTCGTATCAGGAAAAATATCTTTATGACCTGATCGACGCGAACGGTCCGATTCTCTCCAAAGAATTAAAAAAACGCGGCGATTACGGCAAAAACGGCCGCAAAGGCTTTGATACCCAGATCGTACGTCTGCAGCGCGAGACCTATGTCGTGATCAGTGACTTTGTCTATATGAAGGATAAACATGGCGAGACCTACGGATGGGGCGTCGCCGAATACGCGACACCCGAACAGCTCTGGGGAGATGATTTCCGCAGAACGGTTTACACCCGCAAGCCGGAGGAATCCTACCGGAGAATTTACCGGCATTTGCAGCAGATTCTCCCGGATGTTCCCGATCAAAATATCAGGAGCTTCCTGCATTAGGAAGCTCCTGAGAATGCTTCTGTTAAGGACAGGCTCCGGTCTGTCCCTTTTTATTTCTCGACAAACTGACTGTTGACCTTGAGGATGGTGCGCGGCAGAGCATCCTGACTGTTCTTCCACGGTTTGTCTTTGTAACGGTAATCGAATTTGAGAGTGAACCATTCGAGCTCGTCCGCGACGCGGTTCAGATTCTCTTTCTCCCGGGCCATCAGATCGGCACGGAATTCCTCGGCATCCTTCCCTTTCAGGTATTGATCCGTACTCTCCAGGAGCATCAGATAATGATCCAGGCAGTATCCTTTGGACGAAGCGACTTTCGCGCGGAAGGTCTGATCCTTCCTCCAGAGCATGAAGAAGGTGGAGAGGTAATGGGAGAAAGAGTTGCTGATCCGATCACAGATATAGCAGGAATCTGCCAGGCGGCTGCGGAATTTCGAGACGGGGGATTCAGCGGTCTCTTTTTTGAAGAGCCCTTTGCGGGGGCCTGCCGCCTGCTCCTTCTCAAGCAATTCGAGCTGGGTGATGCGGTGCTTCAGATGAGAATGCATCATCAGCGCCAGCCCCAGTGCATTCCCGCGCTCATAGAGCTGCAGCAGATGGAGCTTGCAAAATCCTTTTTCATTTGTATCGCCGCGGACATCCTCCTCCATGTAGGAAGGGCTCAGCACAAAACCGATATTATCATTTTCAAGTTTGCGGTACATCGAGCAAAAAGGACATTCCGTATCGGAATCGAATCCGTCCATGACGGGGATCGTGTAGATTTCTTCTTTCATGAACTGACCTCCCTTGGAGATGGAATAACTGTCTGATCATATTATAACGGATGCGGGCCGATTTGTACAGCGCAGGGGCAAAAAAACTTGCATTAAAAATACCCGTATGATATACTGAAAGCAGAAAACAGTACGTGTCAGGAGAAATTGCCGATGAGAATCCTGGACTTCGGATCCATCAATTATGATGATTTCTACCGGGTGGATCATATTGTGCAGCCCGGGGAAACGATCTCGGTGCTGGAGATCACACACTCCTACGGCGGGAAAGGCCTGAACCAGGCCGTGGCTCTGGCGCGGGCCGGGCTTCCGGTCCGGTTTGCGGGTATGATCGGCGAGGATGGAGATGAGCTGCTTGATTACTGCAGCTCCCAGGGAGTGGACACAGGGCTTGTCCACCGCTGCACCGGCAGGACCGGCTCGACGATCATCCAGGTGGATAAAAATGCCGAGAACTGCATTCTCCTCCATGGCGGGGCCAACCGCAGAATCACACAGGGCATGATCGATGAAGTACTGGACCATTTTGAGGCGGGGGATTATCTGCTGCTTCAGAATGAAATCAGTGAACTGCCGTATCTGATCGACTGCGCCCATGCTAAAGGGATGCGGATCATCCTTAATCCTTCGCCCTGTGACGAGAGGCTTGCGGATTGTGATCTGGGTAAAATCAGCCTCTTCATGATCAACGAAGTCGAGGGCGCACAGATGACGGGAGAGCAGGAGCCGGAGAGAATGCTTGACACCATGGCGAAGCGGTATCCTGACGCAGCCATTGTCCTGACGTTGGGTGAGGATGGTGCCGTTTATACGGATGGCCGGGAGAGAATCTTCCAGCCGGCCTATCAAGTACCGGTCGTGGATACGACTGCGGCAGGCGACACCTTTACAGGGTATTTTATCGCAGGGGTAATTAACGGCATGACGGTCAGGGACACCATGAGGCTGGCCGCGAGAGCCGCGTCCATCACAGTCGGCCGGGCCGGTGCGGCTTTATCCATTCCGACGATGGAGGAAGTACGGGCGCTGTGCGGGGATTGCTTCTGATTGCAGTTTTTTTTGAAAGCCGTGTAACCTTTCCCGGGAGGAGGGTACATGATGTATGAAGACGTTATTTAGGAGGAAAGAAACATGAAAAGACAAAGAATCTGGCTGATCGGCCTTTTGATTCTGATTATGAGCTTCGTGGGATGCAGCAGCGGTTCCAAAAACAGCACGAGAGAAGATTATGCCCCCGGAGGAAATTACAATCACAAGGTCGATTATGATAATTACGAAGCAATGCCTGCTGACATGGAGATGCCTTCCGATTCCAAGCCTGGATCCGAAAGTCCCCTGCTGCAGGGGGCCAAGATCATCTACTCGGCCAGGATCGGTGTGGAAACGACGGATTTCGCGGCTTCCATGCAGGCCGTCGAATCATTGGTGAAGGAACTGGGCGGATATTTTGAAAACTCGAACACCCAGAAATCCGGTGCCTACAGCCATGCCACCATGGTGATCCGTGTACCTGCCGAGCAGTATCAGACTTTTATGGACCGCAGCGGAGAGGTGGGACAGGTCTACAGCAGTTCCCAGGGAATTACCGATGTTACCGAATCCTATTATGATCTGGAAAACCGCATCGAGACAGCTAAGATCAAACTGAAGAGACTGCAGGATCTGATGAAGGAAGCAACCGAAATCATCGATCTGATCGAGCTTGAGAATGCGATCTCGGACGTCGAATACCAGATCGACTACCTGACCGGCAATCTGAAATCCTATGATTCCAAGATCAGTTATTCTACCATAACGATGGAACTGAATGAAGTCAGCATTCTCCGCGGTGTCGAAAAACCTCCTGTGACCTTTGGCGAGCGTATTTCCCAGGCATGGAAGGACGGATGCGAGAACGCGGTGGAGGGTCTTCAGGACTTCTCAGTCGGCCTGGCAGAGCACTGGCTCCGATGGACGCTGATCCTTGCGGCCATCATCATCTTTATCGCGGTGATCGTACGCGCTGCCCGCGGCGGCTCCAGGAGAAGTCGTCCTGCCAGACAGCAGAATCAGGTCAAACCGCAGGCGCCCGTGGATAAGCCCGCCGAAGCGCCCGCGCAGGAAGCGGCTCCTAAGGAGGAACCCAAAGCCTGATCATATGAGATTCTTAAGAAACATCATTATTTCTTAGGAATGATCCTTTGATTTCTGTGATATAATCATGCGGGAGACTTTTCCCGCATGATTTTTTACGAATGAAACAAACAGTCGGCCAAACAGATCCGGCCCACTGTCATCCCGATAAAAGGAGGTAAGCCGATGTCCGTAAAGCAAAAACGTTCCGCAGGATCCGTTTTGTTAAAAATCCTGATATTTCTCTTGATCGCTGCTGTCGTGCTGGCCGGGGGAGCTTATGCCTATCTGCGTTATCTGATGCGCGGTGTACAAACGAATGAGTTAAGTGCGACAAATGAGGAGCTTGGCGTAGTTTCTCAGAAGAATGAGACGGATTATCAGCATTATCTGTTATTCGGAGTCGATTCGCGGAATCATGATGATTCAGGACGCTCCGACGTGATGATTATTCTGACACTGGATCGTGTTCATCATAAAGTCAAAATGTCATCTCTGGCAAGAGATACCCGTGTAAAAGTCGATGGTTACGGATATACCAAATTAGGACATGCTTATGCCTATGGAGGCCCCGAGCTCGCGATCCGTACCATCAACCAGAGTTTCAAGATGAATATCAGTGACTATGTCACCGTTAATTTTGACCAGATGGCAGGGATCATTGATGCGGTAGGGGGCGTCATGGTGAATGTCAGCGAAGAGGAAAAAGATGTCTTTAATCAGATGTTCGCGAAGGGAGATGTCCCCGCGATCACGGAGACAGGTAATATCCGCCTGACCGGAGCGCAAGCCGTCGGTTATTCCCGCAACCGCACGATCGGGACGGACGTGGCACGGCAGAGCCGTCAGAGAGAAGTCCTGGTCGCTCTCTATCATGAGATCCGGGCCAAATCCTTCCTGGAGTATCCGGCCCTGATCGAATCGTTCTTCTCCTACTGCGAGACTTCCATCAAGCCCGATCAGGTGCTCGGGCTGGGCCTTTGGGCCATCGCATCGCCTCCGACTTTCGAAGAATTTGCACTGCCCAATGACGCCTGTGACGCATATGGTGGACTGATGGACGACGGCCTCTGGTATTTCTCCTATGATCTTGACGTGGCTTCCGAAGAACTGCACAAGTTCATCTATGAGGAATGATCCGTCCGCTTGAGGGAGCCGTTCGGATTTATTCACCGATTAAAATTGAAAATACTTGACAAATACGCGCGATTTTGGCAAAATAAACAGTGGAGTCTTGAATATAGACAGGAGGGATTCCATGAAAGTCATCGCGCGTATTTGCTGTGATTATACAGACAAATTCGGGATCCCCAGGCAGAGCGGCCTGGTATCTGCTCTGGAGCAGCGCATTGTGTTCGAACCGGAATTCCGTGATCCCGAGGCACTGCGTGGACTGGAGGATTTTGACTACATCTGGCTGATCTGGGATTTTTCCGAGAGCCACCGTGATCATTTTGCGCCGACAGTCCGGCCGCCCAGGCTCGGAGGGAACACACGGATGGGCGTTTTTGCCACGCGTTCACCTTTCAGACCGAATCCGATCGGACTGAGCTCTGTCAGGCTCCTGCGCATCGAATGGAAGACAGAGCAGGGCCCTGTACTGATCGTTCAGGGAGCCGATCTGCTGGACGGGACGCCCTTATATGATATCAAGCCCTATTTGCCCTATACGGACGCGCATCCGGAGGCATCCGGAGGATTTGCCGAGGGACTGCAGATGTATCAGCTGGAGGTAGAGATACCGGAGGAGGAGCTCGTCAAGCTGCCCGTGGAAAAGAGAGAGGGCCTCCGGCAGGTCCTGCGGGAAGATCCAAGACCATCCTACCAGAATGATCCGGAACGGATTTACGGATTTACATTCGGGCAGTATGAAGTTCGATTTACAGTGGCTGACGGACTGCTGCGGGTCAGGGAGATTATCCCGCTGCAAGAGAGTCTTTAATCAAAGGGGAACACAGGATATGGTACAGAATGATTTTATGAAGAACATGCATGAGATGTTTGCCACGGTAGAAACCCGTTTCAAACCGGATTTGCGCTGGTGGCTTGCCGAAGGGCTGAATACCGACGAAACGCTCCGCAAGAATGTCAAACAGATCGCGGAGTCCGGATTCGGCGCGGCGGAATTCCTCGCTATGCCCGAGCCTCATGCTGATTCATCCATTTACGGTTGGGGGTCCGATGAATGGACTGCCGATACCAAGCTGATTATGAAGGAGGCCACCGAGAGGGGACTGGGCTTCAGTCTGACGAGCGGTGCGCACTGGGCGACGGCTAATCTGCCGGATACCTATACCTGGGGTGGCGAAGTCTACGGGCCTGATCACAAGTCCGCTTCCAAGGAATTGGATTACGCCACGATACTGCTTGAACCGGGCGAGTTATTTGCCGGACCGCTGCCCACGCCGCCGCACCCGCTTTCGGTCGGAGGCGATGCTCATGGCGGCAAGGCCAATTATAAAGTCAATGTTTTCCAGGGCGTGGCCGCGGCCAGAGTGCTGCAGCCGCGGTATGAATGCGGCCAGCGGTTTGATTACAGAAAAGGCTTCGGGACCGGTGTGCTGGATGCCGGCAGCCTTGTGGATCTGACGGATTCCGTCAGGCAGACAGAGGATGGATATGTACTGGAATACCGTGCGCCGGAGGACGGTAAATACGTTCTTTTCGCGTATTGGATGCATGGAACCTGTCAGACGGCATCGCCTTCCGTTGCGACCAATTACGCGATCAATTACATGGACCGCTATGGCATCGACGCCTTCAAGGACTACTGGGAAGAAAACGTTCTGACCGAAGAACTGAGGGAGACGATCACGAGGAACGGACGCGGTGAGATCTACATGGATTCCATCGAACTGCAGACTTATGGCGCAGGCGGCCTGTTCTGGGGATACGATTTCAAGGACGAATTCCAAAAGCGGATGGGCTACGACCTGACGGCTTACCTGCCGCTGATTACGGTAAACAGGGGTCGGGTGGAGTCCAGACGCCCGCGCGATTATGACTATACGGCGCCCGGCGCCGAAGACCTGATCCGGCGCGTCCGCAATGACTATTACCGCGTCATGAGCGAGATGTATGTGGAGAATATCCTCACGCCGCTCTCGGACTGGCTTCACAGCATGGGGATGACGCTTCGAGCTGAGCCTTCCTACGGCACCAATTTTGAGATCTCCACACCGGCCAGAGCAATCGACGGAATCGAGACCGAATCTTTCGCGCAGACAGCGGATATCGACCTGTACCGCGGGATTTCTGGGTCTGCTCATATGTACGGGCGGCTTTTCTCGAGTGAGACCGGCGCGGTATACGGCCATAACTATTATTTCGACATGGACACCTGGACATCGTTATGCTATCTGCAGTTCGCGGAGGGCGTGAACCGGACGGTGTTCCACGGTTATTCCGCCATCGAAGGCTCGCCGGAAGATACTTTCTGGCCGGGCCATGAGGGTATGTACCCGAAATTCTCGGAACGTTTCAACTGCCGTCAGCCGGCCTCCGTTCATTATCCGGAATGGACCATGATGCTTGGCCGCGTTCAGAAAGCTATGCGGCAGGGGACGGTGCAGCGGGACCTCGCGATCCTCAGAACCGACTATTTCTTTGTTAATTACGGCAAACCAAAGGGGTATGATGACTTCCGCAAGGGCTTTATGATGTTTGATCAGGCTTATTATTGGAAGGATCAGACCCTCCAGCAGGCCGGCTATACATATGAATATTTCTCCCCGCAGTTGCTGCTGGACCACGGGAACGTACGCTGGAACGCGGAAGCGCTGCAGCCCGACGGACCTGCCTACCGGGCCGTGCTCCTGTATCAGGAGGATCTGGAACTTGACTGTGCCCGCAAACTTCTGGAGATTGCCGAAAGTGGCCTCAGGATCATCTTTGTGAACCATAATACCGAGACGACCTGCCATCAGGCTCCCGATATTTATCATGTGAAAGCCGCCTCTAAGAGCAAGTCCCTTTCCTGCACGGATGAGGAGCTTGCGGCCGTGGTGGATCGGATCAAGGCATTGGACAATGTCTTTGAAGCCAATTCGCCGGCCGACGTACCCGCCCTCTTAAGGAAGCTCGGTATCCTGCCCAGAGCCATGTACGGGCAGCCGAATAACCGCATTCTGACGAACAGCCGTCTGGACCGTGACAGCAAACGGCTTTACACCTTTGTTTACGATTATAAGTATTATGTGCTGCGCGGTGCTGATCCGATCGACTTCACACTGTCCCTTGAAGGGGAGGGCAGGCCTTACCTGATCGATCCCTGGAACGGAGAAGTGACCGAAGCTCCTGCCTACCGAATTGGTGACGGCCGTACAGAGATCTCCTTGAGAACGACGCCGGGAGAAGCGCGCCTGATCGTCCTGGATCTTACGGATGCCGCACCCTGTACCCGCACCCCGGTCGGGCTCAGCCGGAAGATTCTGCCGCTTGAGAACTGGGATATTGAGGTCGAGGACTGGAATGAGGGCGATCAGGTCATCAATACCGAAGAGAAATTCGGCCACGTGACCCGGGAAGCCTATTATACCACGCGTAAAACGCTGCTGCACTGGTCCTCCAGCAGCCTTGCCGCCTGGAAGGATCTGCCGCTTGAGGGAGAGAATGCCGCACTGCTCGGACCCGGTGCTTCCATGAGCCATGTATCCGGGATCGGACGCTACGATACCGAAATCGATTGGCAGCCGGCTGAGGGACGCACCTATCTGGTTTTTGGAGAGGATGGCGGTGGCACAGTGGAAGTCTGGATCAATGGTTGCAAAGCGGGCCTGGTACCCCACCGCATCCGCCGCATCGACGTGACGGATTACCTGAAGCCGGGCATCAATCACATCCACGTGGAAGCAGCCTCCACACTGACAAACCGTATGCTGCAGCGCCACTACGAAACCAAGAATTCCGGATGGACGAATGATTTCCCGACCGTACAGGCCTACGGGATCCGTGACGCCCGTCTGGAAACGGAATACTGATTTACTAAAGGAGAAGATTCATCATGAAAATCGTCAATCCAAGCGTAGAGATCCTGGATCAGCTGGACGGCAAGGCCATGATCACCAAGATCGAACTGGCCGGCCGCGTGTGCTACAAGAGCGAAGACCGGATCACGGAGAACTCGGCGGAGAGATTTATCCGCAACCTCCTTCGCCGCGGGCATGAGTCCGTTCTGGAGCATGAAAAGATCACCGTGCGCTTCATTTGCGACCGCGGTGTGACCCACGAGATGGTCCGCCACCGCATTGCTTCCTATAGCCAGGAGAGTTCCCGCTACTGCAATTACAGCCCGGACGGGAACCGCGGCGGGATCAGCTTTATCAAGCCCTGCTTCTGGAGCGAGGATTCCGAAGAGTACAAGGTCTGGCTGGATGCGATGGCAGCGGCGGAAGAGGCGTACAACCGTCTGATTGCGATGGGCGCCAAGCCGGAAGAAGCGCGCGACGTGCTCCCCAACAGCCTTAAGACAGAGATCGTCATGACGGCCAATCTCCGCGAATGGAGACATTTTCTGAAGCTTCGCACGGACAAAGCGGCACATCCTCAGATCCGCGAAGTCGCTTTCATGCTGCTTGAACAGCTCAAGAAAGAGATCCCGGTTGTCTTTGATGATATTAATCCGGAACGGTGATTTCAAATCAGACAGATATAGAGGCGAATTGGAAGAATGAAATTTAAGAGAGATATGTCGATGACCGAGGGGGTCATCTGGAAACAGCTGCTTATGTTTGCAGTGCCGCTCCTGGTGGGGAATCTTTTTCAGCAGCTGTACAACACAGTGGACAGCATTGTCGTCGGAAACTATGTCGGCAAGGAAGCGCTTGCCGCGGTAGGCTCCTCAGACAATGCGATCAACACGATCATTGGTTTTTTCTCGGGAATGGCGACCGGCGCCGGCGTCGTGATTTCGCAGTACTACGGCGCGAGGGAAGAGAAAGAACTGTCCCACGCGGTTCAGACGACCATTGCCATGACGGGTGTAATGGCCGTACTGTTCACGATCCTCGGTGTCCTGATGGTGAACCCGCTGCTGCGTCTGATGCAGGTTCCGGAGGATGTAGTACCGGAATCCGGTAAATATCTGAGGATCTATTTCGCAGGTGTTGCCGGTCTGATGTTTTACAATATGGGCGCCGGCATTCTGAGAGCCGTCGGCGATTCCAGAAGGCCGCTGTATTTCCTGATTTTTTCGACCATCACCAACATTATTCTGGACCTGGTCTTTGTCGTCTGGTTTCACTGGGGCGTTGCCGGAGTAGGCTATGCCACGATTCTGGCACAGTTTCTTTCAGCTATCCTGGTCCTGTGGACGCTGACTAAAGAAAAGGCGATCTACCGGATCGTCTGGAAAGAAGTCCGTCTGCACGGGGATATGATCCGCAAGATCATGAGGATCGGTTTCCCCGCGGCCTTCCAGATGGCGATCGTCTCGTTCTCGAATGTATTTGTGCAGGCATATATCAATCATTTCGGCTCCGCCTGCATGGCCGGATGGTCCTCCTACGGCAAAATCGATAAGTTCGCCATGCTTCCGATTCAGAGCGTCTCGTTGTCAGTCACGACCTTTGTCGGACAGAATCTGGGGGCGGGCAATCTGGCAAGAGCCAAAAAGGGTTCCAACGTGGCACTGCTGATGTGCGTGATCGTCGCGATACTGACAGCGACGCCGATCGCGGTCTTTGCGCCGCCACTGGTAAAGATGTTTAATCAGGATCCGGATGTGGTGGAGTACGGTACGCTGTTCCTGCGGATGATGATGCCATTCCTTCCGAGCATCTGTTTAAACCAGGTCTATGCAGGGTCACTTCGCGGCGCGGGCGATACCAGAGCGCCGATGGTGATCATGATGAGCTGCTTTATCTTTTTCCGGCAGATCTATCTGTTTATTATTTCCCGGGTCGCTAATTCCATCACTTGGGTGGCACTGGGATACCCGTTCGGGTGGGCACTGTGCAGTATATGTCTTTTCCTGTACTATCGCTTTGCCAAATGGGAAAAACACCGTGTTGTTGTTTCATAGACATAAATAAATTCATAAGAAAGAAGGAGAAACTATGAGTATCAGGATCGGTATTGTTGGGTATGGTAATCTGGGTAAGGGCGTGGAGCTTGCGGCCCTCCAGAATAAGGATACGGAGCTTGTGGCAGTATATACGCGCCGTGATCCCGCAGCGGTGAAGCCTCTTTCAGGCGTTCCCGTGTATGATGTCGCAGAGCTGGAGCATCATCAGGATCGCATCGATGTGCTGATTCTCTGCGGAGGCAGCGCGACGGATCTGCCTGTGCAAACTCCTAAGTACGCGGCGATGTACCATGTGGTGGACAGCTTCGATACACACGCGCATATTCCCGATCATTTTAAGGCGGTTGATCAGGCGGCGAGGATGTCCGGCCATGTTGCGCTGATATCTTGCGGCTGGGATCCCGGCATGTTCTCGCTGAACCGTGTTTACGCTGAGTCCATTCTGCCGGAAGGACAGACCTACACATTCTGGGGCAAGGGCGTAAGCCAGGGCCATTCCGATGCGATTCGCCGGATCGAAGGCGTCAGAGACGCCAGACAGTATACGATTCCGATCGAATCCGCGCTGGAAGCCGTACGTTCTGGCTCCAATCCGGAACTGACCACCCGTCAGAAGCATCTGCGCGAATGTTTCGTCGTTCCGCAGGAAGGCGCAGACCTGGAACGGATCGAGCGCGAGATCGTCACGATGCCGAACTATTTTGACGAGTACGATACGATCGTCCATTTCATCACTGAGGAAGAACTCCTGCGAGATCACGCCAAGCTTCCTCACGGCGGTTTTGTCATCCGCGGCGGCTCCACCGGAGTTAATGGTGAGAATCATCATGTGGTCGAATATCATCTGACGCTCGATTCCAACCCCGAATTCACTTCTTCGATTCTGGTTGCCTACGCGAGAGCCGTACATCGCCTGGCCATGACCGGCGCGACTGGCTGCAAGACGGTGCTCGACATTCCTCCGGCATTCCTCAGTCCGAAGAGCGGGGAAGAGCTCCGCCGCAGCCTCCTGTAATTCTATACGGTATTAGAACATGCCCGCCGCAAGCCCCGGCCAGTACGGGACTTACAGCGGGTTTTTATATTCGGATTGATGTAAGCAGGGTAGTGACGACGTGTGAATATGGATGCTCGGGGCATGGATTGAGTTGGACCGGAAAAGCTATGCACGTGCATAGTGATCAGCGGGAAACCCTACATAAAAACGGCCCCGCGCAGGGCGAACCCCCCGCAGGACCATTCTTTGCTGTATGAATATAAATAATTGACGGCTTTACATGTACCGTTTCAGACCCCAGATGTCCTGGATCGGCAGTGTAAAAGCGAGACCATGACTGGGCTCGGCCAGACTGCCGACGATGGATTCGATGGCATTCACAGCCGTATGCACCTGTTCTTCCGTCAGAATTGACATGATCGTCATATTGGTCTGACGGTTTCTGGTCATCGCCAGGTGAATGTTATTCAACATAGAAGGGGTATTGCCTGTCTCGGGCTGTGCGTTCAGCACACGGGCCATGCCTGTGCTCTGGAAGATTGTGGCGCCTTGGATCCCTGCCTGCTTTAAGCCTGCAAGCAGCTCGTCGAGCAGCTCCGGCGCGTTTAGTATATAGAAAAATGCGAACATATCCTTCCTCCTTTCAGACTGCCTGTATTATAACAGATTTCTTCGCCGGAGTAAAGTCTGTCATCAAAAAGTAACTTTACAAAAAGGAGTTTTTGGGGTAAAATATCGGTAATCGGAGAGAGAGGAGGAAAGATATGGATAAAAAGCACAAGATCCTGTTCGGTTTATGGATTCTGATCCTGGTATTGCATTTGATTGCAATCATACTGGTCCCGGGCATACCCAAAGCGGAGACGGTGCAGCAGACCATGAAGGACGCTGTATTGCATGAAACGAACCACGTCCGGGTGTTTGGCATGGAAGTGAATCCCGGTCTGGTATCAGCTTTCTGTGTAACAGGGATTCTGCTTGCCGCAGCGCTTCTGATACGGATTTTCGCTGTTCCACGATTCAGAGAGCAGCCGGGGCGTCTGCAGATGCTGCTGGAGTCATTAATCGATTTCTTCAATGGCATGGCGAGGACGAACAGTCCCGATCATCCGCATTTTATCAGCGTCTATATCTTTGCCGCAGGATTGTATATATTTGTCGGGACCTGCTTTGAACTATTCGGAATTCAGGTCGTTTCGACGGAGGGCATATCGATCGCGCTTCCCGCGCCGCTGTCCGATATCAACGGATCCATCTCGATGGGCGTCATGTCCTACTGCGTCATTCTGGGCGGCGGAATCATCATTAACCGTCTGCGAGGCGCCGGCAACGCACTGAAAGAGTTCTCACTGCCGATTTCGATGAGCTTCCGCCTGTTCGGCGCACTGCTCTCCGGATTGCTCGTCACCGAACTTGTCTACTATACGATCGGCCTCAGCTTTGTACTGCCTGTGGTCGTCGGCGTCATGTTCACCTTGCTTCACGCATTGATACAGACCTACGTCTTAACCATGCTCACCTCCGTCTTTTTCGGAGAAGTGACGGAAAAACATCATTCCAAAGGAGGAAAATCAAATGAATAAGTGGCTCAGAGGGATTATGCTTGTCATGATTATCGGATTGCTTCTCGGCTTCAGCCAGACCAGAGCGCTGGCGGCAGAGGAGCCGGCTCCTGCTGTGGTGGAGGAAGCCAAAGACCAGACGACCGGCATCAAAGCCATTGCGGCGGCTGTTGCTATCGGTGTGGTAGCGGCTGCCGGCGCTGTAGCCATGGCGCTTTCGATCAGCAAATCCGCCGAGAGCATCGCACGTCAGCCAGAGGCGGCCGGTCAGATCCGTACATCACTGATGCTTGGCCTCGTCTTTATTGAAACAGCCATCATTTATGCATTGATTGTCGCGATACTGATCGTCTTTGTCTTGTAAACAGGTGCCGAGATGAATATTCCTTTGAATATTGACTTCCAGCAGATCCTGCTGCATATCTTCAACTTCATCCTGCTGGCTGGCGGATTGTATTTCATCCTCTACAAACCTGTCAGAAAATGGATGGACGCAAGAGAAGCTTCGTATCAGCAGAAGCGTGAGGAGACCGAACGGCTGCTGTCTGAAGCGCAGACGATCAAGGAAGAATACACACAGAAGATGGCCGCGTCGGATGAGGAGATCGCTGCCAGAAAAGCTTCTGCCGAGCAGCACATCCTTCAGATCACCGAGGACTGCAACCAGCAGCTGAAGGAACGTGAAGAAGCCATGCTTGCCGATGCGCGCAAGCAGGCCCAGGAGGAGCATGACAAACTGATTTATGATGCGCGTCACGAGATCGCCGAGATGGTCGGCATGGCGGCCGAGAGACTGATGGTCGGCTCGGTATCGCAGGCATATGATCAGTTCCTGGATAACGCAGAATCGTTAGAAGCATCCGGAAAGGAGCAGACCGATGAGTCCGCTCGGTAAAGAGAGAGCGGTCCTGGTCTCGGCCGAACCGCCCACTTCAGAACAGAAAACCCGGTTCACAGCGTTCTTAAAGAAAAAATACCTGAATGATTTTGAACTGATCTGGCAGCAGAAAGAGTCGATCCAGAACGGTTTTATTCTCTATGTCCGCTCCGAGATCTATGACTGGAGTACGGAAGGCCGGCTGCGTCAGGTGACGGACCGGATGAATGAACTGGTGCTGATGGACAAGCCCCTGATCCCGCTGATTCGTGAGACACTCTCCCATTGGCAGACTGCCATCATTCCGCTCGAAATCGGTGAGGTGGAATCGGTTGGCGACGGGATCGCCTTTATCGCAGGGCTCAACCAGGTCGCCTATGGCGAGATCCTGGTGTTCCAGAACGGTGTGCGGGGCATGGTGCAGGAGCTTCAGCCCGACCACATCGGCTGCATTCTCTTCGGGGACGATGAGGAGATCCTTGAGGGCAGCATGGTGTACCGCACGGGTAAAGTTGCCGGGATGCCTGTCGGAGACGCTTATCTGGGGCGTGTTGTTGATGCACTGGGTGCCCCGATCGACCGGCGGGGCCCGATCCATTCCGAAGAGATTCGGCCCATTGAGAATCCCGCGCCGGGCATCATCAGCCGCGCTCCGGTCAGTCGGCCCCTCCAAACAGGGATTCTTGCGATTGACTCGATGTTCCCGATCGGACGCGGTCAGCGTGAACTGATCATCGGTGACCGACAGACCGGCAAAACGGCGATCGCCATCGACACCATTCTCAATCAGAAAGGCAAGGATGTTATCTGCATCTATGCCGCGATCGGGCAGAAAAACAGCTCCACGGCCCAGCTGGTGGAGCAGCTTCGTGTGCGCGGAGCCATGGAGTATACGATCGTGGTCAACGCTTCTGCCGGAGAACCTGCTCCGCTGCAGTTTATCGCTCCTTACGCGGCTTGTGCGCTGGGAGAATACTTCATGAATAAGGGCCGCGATGTGCTGATCATTTACGATGATTTGTCCAAACACGCCATTGCATACCGTTCGATCAGCCTGCTGCTCGAGCGCTCGCCGGGGCGTGAAGCCTATCCGGGCGACGTCTTTTATCTGCATTCCCGGCTGCTGGAACGATCCGCTCAGCTGTCCAAAGCGATGGGCGGAGGCAGCATGACAGCGCTTCCCATTGTCGAAACGCTTGCGGGCGATGTATCCGCTTATATTCCGACCAATATTATCTCGATCACGGATGGACAGATTTTCCTGGAAAGCGACCTGTTCGCAGCCGGCCAGAGGCCTGCTATCAACGTGGGCTTATCGGTCTCCCGTGTCGGTGGCGCCGCGCAGTATAAAGGCATCAAAAAAGCAAGCGGTACGATCCGCCTGGATCTGGCCCAGTATCGCGAAATGGAAGTCTTTAATCAGTTCGCCAGCGATCTGGATGAAACGACCAAACAGCAGCTCCTATATGGCCAGGGACTGATGCAGATGCTGAAACAGGGCCGCATGAAACCATGGGAAGCCGAAGAGCAGATGATCCTGCTCCTGGTTATGCTGCATAAGGTTGCGTCGGTGCTGCAGCCCGAGGAACTGAAAACCTGGATCCCGGCAATGATCGGGGATATAAAAGAAAAACTTCCCGAAGTGGTTTCCGGCATCGCGCAGAGGAAAGACTACACTGAGGAAGAGATGGCAAGCATCATCGACAGGGCATCACAGTTCCTTGAGGAGTGGAAAGCCCGGGAGAACTGATCATGTCAAGTGCAAAAGAAATCCGCAGCAGAATCTCCAGTATCCGAGATACGCAGAAAATAACGAATGCCATGAATCTGATCGCCTCGACCAAATTGAGAAAGGCTAAGGCAGAACTGGATCAGACAAGGCCGTATTTTAATGCGCTAAATGCCGAGATCAAGCGTATTTTCCGCATGTCCGACAAAATCAGAAGCCCCTATTTCTATCCGCCGGAAGGGTCGACGGCCCTGGACGGCACCTACGGATGTCTGGTGATCACCGCCGATAAAGGGCTCGCAGGAGCCTATAATCAGAATATTATCAAAGAGACCATGAAGATGCTGCAGGATCACCCGGACACCAAACTGTTTGTGGTGGGGGAATACGGGCGTCAGTTTTTCACACAGCGTCACATCCCCGTTGAACACAGTTTCCTGTATACGGCACAGAATCCGACGATGCAGCGGGCCCGTGAGATCAGTACGATTCTGCTGAACGGTTTCCTGGGAGGATCATGGCAAAAGATCTATGTTCTCTATACTGACATGAAGAACGGGATGGATGCGGACGTTCATCTGGAGAGACTGCTGCCTTTTCACAGGGCGGCATTCTATAACCGTAATAATGATGACAGTGGCTCCTCTCAGACGATCTTTGAATTTGAACCTTCTCTGGACGCGCTGCTCGACGCCGTGATGCCCAGCTATGTTTCCGGCTACATCTATAGTGCACTCGTTGACAGTTTCTGCAGCGAGCAGAATGCCAGGATGAACGCCATGAGTGCGGCGACTAATAATGCACAGTCGTTGCTTGAAGACCTTCAGATGCAGTACAATCAGGTCCGGCAGGCGGCCATCACCCGCGAGATCACCGAGATCTCGGCCGGCGCCAAGGCGCAGAAACGCAAGAAACAAAAGGGGAGTTGATCTCTTATGACAAAAGGTATTATCATCCGGATCTCCGGACCGGTAGTGGATGTACAGATGACAGGTGAGCGGCTCCCTCGTATCCATGAAGCTCTTTACGTGGAGGTAAACGGCGAGCGCAGAATGATGGAAGTCCAGCAGCATATCGGTACCCGCCAGGTACGCTGTATTTTACTGGCAGTCAGCGAGGGCCTCACCATGAATATGGAGGTCGTTGCGACAGGCCACAGCATTCGTGTGCCTGTGGGGAAACAGACTCTCGGACGCATGTTTAATGTGCTTGGCGAGCCTCTGGACGGCAAGGAGCCGATCCCGGAAAACGCAGAGCGCTGGCCGATTCACCGTCAGGCCCCTGCGTTTGAACAGCAGAGCCCGGTGATTGAAATCATGGAGACCGGTATTAAAGTCATTGACCTGCTGGAGCCCTACCCCAAGGGCGGCAAGATCGGCTTGTTCGGTGGGGCGGGCGTCGGCAAAACCGTGCTGATCCAGGAGCTGATCCATAATGTAGCCATGGAGCACGGGGGTTATTCGATCTTTACGGGCGTAGGAGAGCGCAGCCGTGAGGGCAATGACCTGTGGACCGAGATGCAGGAGAGCGGTGTTATCGACAAGACAGCGCTCGTTTTCGGTCAGATGAATGAATCTCCCGGCGTCCGCATGCGTGTCGGCCTGACGGGCCTCACCATGGCGGAGTATTTCCGTGATCATGAGCATCAGGACGTCCTGCTGTTTATTGATAATATTTACCGGTTTGTGCAGGCCGGCAGTGAAGTCTCGACCCTGTTGGGACGCATGCCCTCCGCGGTCGGTTATCAGCCGACACTTGCCGAAGAAATGGGTTCGCTGCAGGAACGGATCACATCCACCAGAGACGGGTCGATCACTTCCGTGCAGGCGGTCTACGTGCCGGCAGACGATCTGACGGACCCCGCACCGGCGACGACATTCTCCCACCTTGATGCGACGACGGTCCTGAGCCGCCATATTGCCGAGCAGGGCATTTATCCCGCTGTTGATCAGCTGGAGTCCGCCTCCAGGATCCTGGAAGCCGATATCGTCGGTGAGGAGCATTACAGCCTGGCACGCCGCGTGCAGGAAATGCTCCAGAAATACAATGAACTGCAGGATATTATTGCGATCCTTGGCATCGATGAGCTGTCCGACTCCGATAAGAAACTGGTAAACCGCGCCCGCAGGATGCAGCGCTTCCTTTCCCAGCCCCTCCATGTCGCGGAGAAATTCACCGGTGTCCCGGGTATTTTCGTGCCGCTCAAGAGTACGCTTACGAGTGTCAGCGCCATCCTGAACGGTGACGGAGATGACTATCCGGAAGCGGCTTTCTTTAACGTCGGTACGATGGAAGACGTGGAGCACAAGGCCTATGATCTGCTGAAAGGAAAATAAAATGAATAGTTTCACCATTCATATTCTTGCTGCAGACCGCGTCTTCTATGAAGGCCCCTGTGAATCCCTGATTTTACCGACGATTTCAGGTTTGTACGGCATCCAGGCCCTGCACCGCGAAGTCGTCTGCGCAATCGTGCCAGGGGAGATGAAGTGGCGCATCCCGGGCGGGGAGGATCAGTACGCCGCCGTCTCGGCAGGCCTGGTTAAAGTCGAAAAGAATGATGTGCTGATCCTTGTCGACTCAGTCGAGAGACCGGAGGAAATCGACGAGATCCGCGCAAAAAGAGCCTCCGACGAAGCGAAGGAGGCTCTGCTGCAAAGGCGTTCGATTCAGGAATATCACTCGGCCGAAGCCAAGCTGGCACGTGCGCTCAGCCGTCTGCGTGTGAAGCGCAGGGACAACACTTTTAACGGGTGAGCCCCTAGAGCACATAGCCGTAAATCGCGAAGAAATGGAGAATGCTGCCCGCAAGGACAAATAAATGCCAGATCGAATGCATATACCGGATATGCCGGCCCAGCCCGTAGAGAACGCATCCGAAAGTATAGGCCAGTCCTCCTCCCAGCAGGAAGAGAAAACCGTGCAGATCGTAGATCGCCAGCAAAGGCTGCAGTGCGAAGAGGATCGACCATCCCATGACCAGATAGCAAATCATCGAAAAGACAGTGAATTTGCGGATATTGACGGCATTAAGCGTAATGCCGGTAATGACAGCCGCCAGATTAACGCCAAAAAGGATCCAGCCCGTTGTCCCGCGGAGCGTAACCAGTGTAAAAGGCAGGTAACTACCGAAGATCAGCAGAAAAATCGTGCAGTGGTCCAGCACGCGGAAGACACGTTTGGCACGGTTGGGCCGCAGAGAGTGGTAAATGCAGGAAGTCAGGTAGAGGATCAGGAGACTCCCTCCATATATCGCGCTTGCCACGACGGCATAGGCATTATGGTGGGAAATACTTTTCAGTATGCAAAGGATAAGAGCCGCGACCGATAGAAGCGCGCCGATACCGTGAGAGATGGCATTGACGAGCTCTTCGCCGAGCGTATAGGAAGGCAGGGCGATCCGGTTCTTAACAGTGGGGGTCAGCGTTATTTCTGCTTCCGTCATGATGATCAGCTCCTTTACTAACGTCATCTGGTTATTAAAACCATGTTAAATGGATAGCGATAACAAATCCTGTAAACATCCATATTATATCATACGGTTATGCATATTGCAAGCCCGCGGAACGCTTTTTTTGATATTTTTTTGCTCCGGCATGTTCCCAAACACGGGAAAATATGGTATGATGAATTGACGGGCAGCTGCTCGTTTGATCGTATATTACATTAGATTGGGGTTACTATGAATTATTGGAATAAAGACCGTTCACTGATCAGTTCCACATATGATGATCCTGAATTTGATCTGCAGTATATGGCTGTGAATACACCCTTCGGCTCATTCTGCCAGCCGGATCGCACGACCTGGACCATATGGTCCCCTGAAGCTACTCAGATCCAGCTGATCCTGTATGCTTCCGGCAGCGACCGTGAGCCTGATGAAGAACTGCTTCGCAGGGAAGAGATGATCTCTAAGGGCCGCGGCGTCTGGAGCCTGACGCTTTGCGGCGACTTCCGCGGCGTCTTTTATACCTACCGGGTAACCGTGCTTGGAAAGACCAAAGAGATTGCGGATCCCTATGCCAGGGCCTGTGGTATTAACGGGCAGCGTTCCATGGTGGTGATGCTGTCCGACACAGATCCGGACGGCTGGGAAGAGGATCACCGGATCCGGTTCCCGGAATCCACCGCCGCGGTGATCTGGGAAGTACATGTCCGCGACTTTTCGGAAGCGGATTCGAGCGGAATGAAGAACAGGGGCCTGTATCTTGCTTTTACCGAGAAAGATACGCATGTTCCGGACCATCCGGAGCTTAAAACAGGGATCGCCTATCTGCAGGAGCTGGGGATCACCCATGTGCATCTCCTTCCCTGCATGGACTTTATGTCCGTGGACGAGCATGAGCCTCTGAGCAGTTATAACTGGGGGTACGACCCCTTCAGCTGGTTTATTCCGGAAGGAAGCTATGCGACGGATACCCGCGACGGCGCGGTTCGTATCCGTGAGTTTAAGCAAATGGTTCAGGGTCTGCATCAAGCCGGTATCGGCGTTATCCTGGACGTGGTCTTTAATCATGTCTACTACATGCAGAGCCATCCTTTACAGGCACTGGCACCGGATTATTATTTCAGAACCTGGCCGGACGGGACGCCCGCCAATGGTTCAGGCTGCGGGAACGAGGTCGCTACCGAGAGACCCATGGTCCGCCAGATGCTGATCCAGTCTTTGCTGTACTGGGCGGAAGAATACCATATCGATGGTTTCAGGTTCGATCTGATGGGTCTGATCGACGTAGAAACAATGAATCTGATCCGTAAGGAGCTGGATCAGCTGCCCTCTGGCCGCGAGATCCTGATGTATGGTGAGCCCTGGGCCGCCGAGCCGCCGCAGATGAGGCGGGGAGCCATTCCGGCTGACAAGGCACATGTCCGTATGCTTTCGGACCGGATCGCGATCTTTAATGATGAGACGCGCGACGCGATCAAGGGCAATGTCTTTGACATGTACAGTTCGGGCTTCATCAACGGCGCATGGTACCAGGAGAAAGCAATCGAGAATACCCTAAAGGCGTGGACCGGGCCGTATCAGACCGTTAAACAGCCCACGCAGACGATTTCGTATGTTTCGGCCCATGATAATTTCACCCTATGGGATAAAATGGTTTTCGCGGAAGGCCTGTCCGAGTCCGGCTTTACCATGCCCAATGCCAAGCTGATGGAAGCCAACCGGCTTGCCGCGGTCATCGTAATGCTCTCACAGGGGATTCCCTTTATGCAGGCAGGTGAGGAATTTGCCAGAACCAAGCTGGGGGATGGTAACAGCTATCGCTCCGATCCGTCGATCAACCGTCTGGACTGGCAGCGCACCGGGATGTTTGCCGATCTGGTTGCCTATTATAAGGGCCTGATCAAACTGAGGCATGCGTTTAAGCCCTTTACCTGCTCAAGCTGTGAAACTGTCCGAAATATGGTATTTGTGCAGGATATTCACCAGATGGTCGCATTTACGGTTCCCGGGACGGATGAAGATGCGTGGAGCATGATCGCGGTTATTCTGAATGCGCTCGAGCGTGAGCAGGAGGTCAGACTCGTATCATGGTGTGATCACCCGCTTCCGGATGAATGGGATATCCTGGTCAACCATCAGTCCGCCGGGACAGAGTCTTTAGGCACGATCCGGGGCAATGTGATACGGGTACCCGCTCACAGCGCACTGGTATTAGGCAATAAAAGGAGTAATGGAAATGAATAGACAAAGCGGTATTTTGCTGCATATCACATCGCTCCCTTCCCGCTACGGGATCGGGACGCTGGGCAAAGCAGCCTATGAGTTTGTGGATTTTCTGGCGACAGCGGGGCAGAGTCTGTGGCAGGTGCTTCCCATCGGACCGACCGGCTATGGCAATTCTCCGTATCAGGCTTTTTCCACGTTTGCCGGCAATCCCTGGCTGATCGATCTGGAAGAGCTGGTGGAAGAAGGTCTGCTGGAGCGTGAGGAATTACTGGAATCCGCCCGCCGCGCGACTGTCGATCATGTCGATTTTGAGATGATCGAAGAGACCCGTATCCCGCTCCTGATGAAGGCCGCCGTGCGCGGTGTCGGGCATTACGGCGCGGAAGAACAGGCTTTTTACACACGCAACGAATACTGGCTGCCAGATTACGCACTCTTCAGCGCGATCAAGGCCTATTTCGGCGGGATTCCTTACTGGAAATGGCCCGTCGGACTCCGCGATCGTCTGCCAGATGCACTTGCCGAATATCGCGAGATGCTTTCCGACCAGATCTCATGCATCTGCTTCCTGCAGTATCTCTTTGAGCGGCAGTGGCAGTCCGTCAAAGAATATGCGGCCCGTAAAGGCATTTCCCTGATCGGCGATCTGCCGATCTATGTGGCTGCGGACAGCGCCGATACCTGGAGTCATCCGGATCTCTTCCAGCTGGACGAGAATAAACGGCCGATTCTGGTGGCCGGAGTTCCCCCGGATGCCTTCTCCGATGACGGGCAGCTCTGGGGCAATCCTCTGTATAACTGGGAGGCAATGAAAGCCACCGGATACGATTGGTGGTGCCGCCGCCTGCTTAAAGCAATCGAGCGCCATCAGTATGTCCGGATCGACCATTTCAGGGCATTTGCCGCATATTACGCGATTCCCGGCGACAGTGAAACAGCCAAGGTCGGCGAATGGGTGATCGGTCCCGGGCTGGATCTGTTCCGTCACCTGGGTGAAAAGGTTCCGCTGGACGCCCTGATCGCCGAGGATCTGGGCATTCTGGACGACCCTGTCCGTGAACTTCTCGCGAGCACCAAATTGCCCGGCATGAAGGTCCTGCTCTTCGGATTCTCCGGGGAGGATTCCGAATATCTTTGCCACAATTATGTTGCCAACAGCGTCGCCTATATCGGCACACATGACAATGAAACGCTTTCGGGCTGGCTCTTTAACCCCAAGACGCCGCCGCACGAGCGCAAGAATGCCATGGAGTATATGCGTCTGAGAGAGAGCGAAGGTTATCATTGGGGAGCAATCAGTACTCTGATGGCGTGCGTCTCCCAGAAAGTTATTTTCCAGATGCAGGATATTCTGGGGCTCGGAAATTTCGCCCGTATGAATACGCCTTCCACGCCTTCCGGCAACTGGCTGTGGAGAGTGCGTCCGGATGTGCTGACCGAGGATCTGGCGCTCAGGCTCCAGAGGATCACACATACCTATCATCGCTGCTGATCATCGATCTGTTCAGGAAAACAGGGCTTCGGCCCTGTTTTTTTATGCTTTGGCCCATATACAGAGAATATCTGCGCAAAAAAGCATATGGTAATGCCTTACCGGTCAGGATAATAATTGCAACTGTATATAAAGGATTGTGGATTGAGTATTCTGACGCATTGACGCATAATAGTACCATAGCAATTTTATGATAAGGGAGGGCATCCGCTGATGGATTGCAAAAAGAAAAAAGGAATCTTCCTTGCCGGTCCCGATACATTCCGTATTGACTATATTTTTGCCAAGGGCCGCCGCAAACAGTATGAAGAAGTGCTGGATATGTGTCCGGATCTGATCCATGAAGGGAATCTGGAAGAACATCGCGATTTTCTGCGGCAGACGGAAGTGATCGTATGCACTTGGGAGAGGCCCATTCTGACGGCAGAGCAGATCGCGGAGTACCTGCCTGATCTGAAATTGCTGATCTACGTCGCCGGCTCCGTCCAGACCTTCGCGCGCCCTTATCTGGAACGCGGTGTGAGAGTCGTGAGTGCCTGGGGTGTCATGTGCAAGCCGGTCGCTGAATTCGCGGTGGGAGAGATCATCCATGCCAATAAGGGTTTTTACCGCTCCCTCAGCCTGTATCGTGAGTTAGGTTATGACGCTGCGCACTGGGATATCCTGAAAAAATATCCCGGAACCTACCATACCAAGGTCGGCATCCTCGGCGCGGGCATGATCGGTTCAGAAGTCATCCGGATGCTGAAGGCCTGTTACGACGTCGAACTGATGGTATTTGACCCATTCCTGCCTCCTGCGCGCCAGAGCGAGCTCGGGCTGGACCGCCTGTACAGCCTGGAAGAAATCTTCAGCGAGTGCCAGACGATTTCCAATCATATCGCGAATAATCCGCAGACCGTCGGCATGCTCGATTACCATCTGTTCTCCCTGATGAAGGATAACGCGACCTTTATCAATACCGGACGCGGGGCTCAGGTGGTGGAGGATGATCTGATCCGGGCATTGACTGAGAAACCGGAACGCTCAGCGGTACTGGATGTAACCTGGCCGGAACCCGTGCGCCGGGACCTTCAGGCTATGCCGAATGTCTTCTGCACCCCACATATCGCGGGATTTGCGGCGGACGAAGTGCTGCGCATGACGGATGTCATGCTAGATATCCTTAAGACATATTTGCAGGACGGGACCCTCCGTTTTGAAGTCACATTGGAAATGCTTAAAACCATGGCATAATGGCTCAGGAAAGGAAGAAACGATGCAATACCTGGATACTGTTGAAGTCATAAAAAAGAGAGCGGAAACGGAAGAAGGCCGTGAACTGGTCCGCGAACTGCGCCGCAACGTGGCGCAGTGGAAGAAATCTTTCAGAGATGATCCCGAGGTCGAGAGCGGCTGGGGACATGTCTATTTCTGCTCACACTGCGGGACATTTCTGAATTTTGACCTGGAATCCCCCCATGAACACCGCTGCAGCTGCTGCGGACATGTCGAAACAGGGGCGCAGTATGATTCGTCATGGGTGTATCTGTACCGTTATGATGCAGTTATGTCCGCACTTCACGCAGCAGTCCTTTACCGCCTGGAAGGCAATCAGAGCGATCTGGACTATTTCTGCAAGGTGGTCGGATTCTACAGCGAAAACTGGTACCGTTTCTGTGAGCATGGCCGCCATACTTGGCCGTCCGGGAACGGCAAGATCACGCCGCAGGCCTTAAATGAAGCCATTTTCCTGATCCGCATCTGCAACGGCCTCGAGCTGACCAGAGAGGATCTGGATCCCGGGTTCCTGCAGCAGATTACGGAATGGTTCCTGGTCCCCTGTGCCTATTTCCTGGATGTGCAAAAACGCAAAATCCACAATATTCCCTGCTGGCTGAATGCCGCGGTGGGGACCGCCGCGCTGATCAGCGGCAACGAAGACCTGCGGCAGCGTGCTTTTGAACGCCGCTTCAGCTTTGTCGACCAGGTGAGAGGAGGAGGCGTGACTGCAAGCCATTTCTGGTATGAAGGTTCGATCCACTATCATTTCTTCACACTGGAAGCCTTTATGAACACCATGCTCTTCGCGGGTATTTACGGGCAGGAGGTTCCTGAAGATGTACAGGAAACCGTTTATCAGATGCTGCTCGCGCCTTGCCGTTATGCGTTTTCCAACGGTATTCTGCCGAATCCGAATGACGGATGGCCCAACTTGGGGCTTAAAACATATTCCTTTATTTATGAGATGGGTGCCAAAGTCTATGCCGGGACGGAGCGCGGCCACCGCCTCGCGGCCCTGGCCGAGGCTATCCGGAACTTCCCCGGCGACCGTGTCAGCGTACCGCTTTCATATCCGACTTACGCGGGTAATACAGGCCTCGAATGGCTCCTGTTCGCACAGGAAGCGGATCCGGAAGAAGTGGAGCGTCTGCCTTACTTCCACCGCTCTTATCTCTTTGAAGCTTCTCAGTTTGCCACCTTAAAAGTCGGGCCGATCGAAGTATTCCATAAATTCGGTCATTGTACGCCAAGCCACGCGCACCCGGACAAGATGACGGTGGAGATCCGTGCCTTTGGGACTCGGATCGCGCATGACCTCTCCAACTGTGGGTACGCGGCGAAACTCTGCCCGGAATTCCATCGTACCAGTATCTCGCACCATACCGTCGTAATGGACGGAATGAATCATCCGACGACGGATCCCGGACAGGTTCTGGATTACAGCGACAACGCGATTCGCACGCGTGCCGCCGAAGCCTATCCGGATATCGATTTCATACGCGAATTGACCATTCAGGGAGAAGAATTGACCGACGTATTTGAAGTGGTGAACCGCGGCGGAGCGGAACATGTTTTTGACTGGGCTTTCCATCTGGATGGAAGGCCGGCCGATGCGCCTGAGGGCATACCCGCTGATCTTCACTACACGCAGAACGGTTATTCCTACCTGTCCGAGGTGCGGCAGATCCAGACAGAAGAGGATAGCCTCATCCTGCACTGGACCTTTGCTGACGGGGTGAAGGGAACGCAGACGATTGACCTGAAAGGGAAGACTCTCTTCCTCTCCAAAAGCCCTGACAATCCTCCCCGCCCCGGCATGGAGAGAACCACACTGCTCATCAGAAGCACCGAAACGGCTCCTGTTTTCCGCCAGAAATGGTCCTTTGAAAGGAGTTAATCATGGAGAATCTGCTGATTAAGGACTGGAATCTGCTTCGCTCGGAACGGTTTGACGTACGCGCGCAGGCTTTCCGCCGGCTGGCTGACCAGTGCAGGCGGTATGAAAAGGAGATCCTTCCTGCCGAACATCCGCTGAAAAGCATTACCTATTATGGCATGGCAGCCCTGAACCTGGCACTGATGTACAGACTCACCAATCAGAAATATTATCTCTCGTCTGCCAGACGCTGGATCTTTGCCGGTGTTCAGTACCCTCACTGGGGTAAAGCCGTCAAGGTGGACGTGGATCTGAGTGCTTCATGGCTTTTGCTCGGCTACGGCATCGCGTATGACTGGCTGAAAAACGATTTGGAGCCCGCGGACCGCCAGGACCTGCTTGAAAAACTGATTCTCCAGGGTGAACGCATGTATGCCTACGCCTGCGCCACGGATGGAGCCCATCCGGTCGATCAGAAGCGGATCAGTCAGGCCGAAGCCGGCGCCAAAGATGTGCTGACCGGTCGTTCCTGGGCCACTACTTACTGGCAGAATCATAACTGGATCAATATGACCGGCCTTTACGCGGCGGCACTCGCGATCCGCGACCAGTATTCGCCGGCGGAGGAGTGGATCCGGTATGTTCAGAACAATTTTGAAAAAGTATTCCCCCTGCTGCCCGAAGACGGCAGTGATTACGAAGGCGTGGTCTACTGGCGCTACGGCGTGATCTTTCTGTTCCTGTACGCGGAACTGGAAAGGGAGCATACCGGACGCGATCGTTTCCGGGAAAGCGATTTCCTGAAGAACACCTTCTTCTACCGACTGTATCAGCTTGGACCTGACCGTGAGCAGAACTTCAATTTCGGCGACTGCCATGACCGAAAAAGCGGACATATTCCATGCCTGTACCGCAAAGTCGCTTCGGAATACCGGAACGGTTATGCGCAGATGCTCGCACGTGAAGTGCTGGAGCATTCGCTGATGGGAGAAGGATATGAGAGCGGCGTCAAGCCGGGAATCCTGCCCGAGGCCTGCCTGGAATATATCTGGTATGATCCCGAAGTAAAGGAAAAGCCCTTGGAAGAGCTGGAAACCTCACACTATTTTGCGGATCTGGGGCTGTTCTCCTGGCGCAGCGGCTGGGACCGCGAAGCCATCGCGTTCTCCTTTAAGTGCGCACCGGGCGGCGGCCACAAACAGTGGGAGCTTGCCCATGCGATGGAAAAGGAAACGGGTCTGGCCATCCGTTCCATGGGACATCATCATCCGGATGCGAATCATTTCATGCTGCTGAGAGGCAGTGATTTCCTGGCGGTTGACGAGGGCTATTCCGCCCATAAGATGGCCCGCAATCATAATCTGATACTGGTCGACGGCAAAGGGTTTACCGGGGACGGAGCCTATGATGTCTACCGGGATATGACTCATTCCCAACAGGGACGGATCCTGGCCTACGAGCCGCACGGCAAAGGCTTTTACCTCTGCGGTTCCTCCGCATCGCTCTATGACAAGTCGCTGGGGGTGAAATCCATGCGTCGCGAGATCCTCTCCGCGGGTACCGGCTGGTTCCTGATTCTGGATAGTATGTGCGCCGATGCGCCCCGCACCTGGACCTGGCTGCTGCATATGGATCAGCCGGCGCAGCGCCTGGGAGATCATTACAGGCTGGAGATCGCCGGATCCGCGATGGAAGTCTATATGGGTGATCCGGAGCTGCGTTTCGGATCGACATTGATGGAAAACAGCGCGAACGTAACGAGCCAGGAGCCGGACAATATCGTTTACACCAGGCTCTTTACCATTTGCCAGGAGAACAAGATGCCGGCCGGAGCCATGCGTTTCTGTACGCTGATCACGGCAGGATCCGCACGGGAAGGGGCACTGCCCACAGTATCCAATGTGCAGACAGAGGACGGATGGACCGTCCGCGTCGGGGAGGATGAGATCATCATCCGCGGCGATGAACGAATTCTTATGACCACGCGGGAGCAGTGGGTGATGAATGCTCCCTCAGAATAAAATCCATTCAGGAGGTATTTAGAATGAAAAAGGTATTACTGATCACGGGTGCCGCGAGCGGCATCGGCCGCTGCACCTGCAAGACTTTCGGCCAGAACGGGTATGCGGTTGCTTTTAATGACTATAATGTGGAAAATGGCGAGAAGCTGCTGGCTGAGCTGACGGAAGCCGGCGTCGAAGCGGCTTTCTATCCCGGCGATATCACAAACGAAGCATTTGTCAATGAATTCGTGAAACAGGCAGTCGAGCGTTTCGGACGTCTGGATGTTGTGATCAACAATGCCGGCGGACTCGGCGGCCGCAGCAAAATCGATGAGATGACGACGGAATTCTACAATCATGTCATGGACCTGAATATGACCAGTGCTTTCTACGTCACCCGCGCCACGGTACCCGCTCTGAAAGCGGCAGGTGCTGAGACCGGGAATGCTTCCCTGATCAACATCACTTCGATCGCGGCTTACAACGGCGGCGGCCCCGGCGCTTCGATCTACGCGGCTTCCAAGGCGGCTGTGCTTGGCTGGTCCAAGGGCCTTGCCAAGGAACTGGTCGGATTCGGTATCCGTGTCAATCTGATTAGCCCGGGAACCATCGACACGCCTTTCCACAGCGCCACTGCACGTGAGATCGTCGAATCCTGGAAGAAGGGCATTCCTGCCGGCCGCCTCGGTGATCCTCAGGAAGTAGCCAATGTTCTGGAATTCCTTGCGAGTGAAAAAGCCAGCTATCTCGTAGGCGAAGTCATCCAGATCAACGGCGGACAGATGATGGATTAAGACCTTTGCGTTCATTATAGTATCGTTTAATTTTGCTGAAAGAGTTGAGGAATGCTCCGGAATGTGTTATAATTCATCTTAAAGACACAGACACATCTGGAGTATTTCCTCATTTTTTATACCTGTTCGATACATGGAGGGCGGATCATGATCAATTTGTTTCATAAAAAGTTGTTCCGCAGATTCTTCTGGACATACATTCTGGTGTTAATGCTGCCGGTATTGATTATCGGTATTTTTTCGATTCAATATAATACTTCTGTCATGAAGCAGAACAGCAGGGAGTCCAGGAAGGAGAGTACTCTGCGTACAGCCAAACTGCTCGATCGTGAGTTTTCCGAATTGCAGGAGATCGCGATTCAGATCGGTCAGGATCAGGATATCCGCAAAGTCATGTTTGAGAATGATACGGTCGAATGGGAGTACGCGAGATGGAGAGCGCTCTCACAGCTTTTGAAGATCAACGCAGCCAAGAAATATCCCGACGAGATCATGGTTTATTTTTCGAGGACCAAGGAATTCCTGAACGCTTCCAGCTATTACGATATTGATCTGTTTTACCAACGTTACCCGCTGGATCAGTTCGACAAAGAAGAGTTCCTGAACTGGATCGAGCACCAGGACGGATCTTATACCCATGTTTCTACACATGATGGGAAACTGCATTATCTGCTGTATACGCGCGGCATTCCGATCCTTGGGGGTACCTCTCAGGGAGTGGTTTTGATGATGATCGACTGGGAAAAGATTGCCTCGATGTTCTCTAACGATATGCTCAGCAGCGAAAGATCGATCGAAAGCATTATCGGCTTTGACGGGCA
The DNA here is from genome assembly GCA_017442535.1 of Bacillota bacterium. Taxonomy (GTDB): domain Bacteria; phylum Bacillota; class Clostridia; order Lachnospirales; family Bianqueaceae; genus RUG12817. The sequence goes on from JAFRZL010000030.1 coordinate 61,973, forward strand.
GATTCTGTATCGCTCAGAAAACAGTTTCCGGGAAGAGACTTCGGTATTTCTGCAGAATCAGGTATTCAGAAAAGGGGAGCGCTCCTATGAAGAATACATTAACGGGACGAAATACCTGGTTACCACGGAACTATCAGCTGAATTTCCTGTGATCTACGTGACGGCAGGAGCTTTCCGGGATCTGCTGTTTGGTGTACGCACCCTGTGGCTGAACCTTTTTGTGGCCCTGTTTTTCTGCCTGCTGTTCGGAGGCCTGCTGATTTTCTTCTTCTCCAGGTATAATTTCCGCCCGATCTACAACCTGTTTGAGTATGCGGAATCCGGCGACCGCAAAAAGCAGAGCCATGCCTATGACGGACTGTCGCAGGTGGTGGACCGGCTCGAGAATCTGTTTGACCAGAATCAGAAATTGGAACAGTCGCTGGAGCAGCAGCTTCCCAGCATGAGGTACAGCTTTGTTAACAACCTGCTGGAAGGTCTGTATCCGGACGGCGAAGATCTGTCCTCGCTGGAGGATCTCTATCAGGTCAGCTTTGAATCGGATCTGTTCGCAGTGGTCATCCTCAGCATCGATGATTTATCGGAATTCGCCGGCAATAATGACGAGAAATCGCTCAACCTGATTCATTTTGCGGCGACTAATGTGTTCAACGAAGTCATGTCCGATATCGCTTCAGTCCTGAAAACGACGAAACGCAAGCGAGCCTCGTATATTCTTTGCTTCCACAATGACGTGCTGGATCCTCGTGCCTAGATGGAGCGCCGGCTGGATCAGATACATGGCTTTATGACACAGACATTCAAGGTTAAGCTGAGCATCGGTGCCAGCGACATCGTCCAGGGGTTGGAAATGGTCCATGTCGGACAGGAACAGGCTGTTGTCGCATTGAATCAGCGCTTCCTCTACGGCATCGGCAATGTTTCCGTATTCCACTCGGAGACGAATGAACGTAATTCCCAGTATTACTACCCGCTGGATAAAGAAACCCAGCTGGTGAACCACATCAAGCAGGGCGATAAAGAAGGCGCACATGAGATCCTCGATCATGTGATCGAAGAAAATCGGAAGAGGGAGATCTCTGTGCAGCTGTCCTACTGCATGATGTTTAACATGCTCGGAACGATCCTGAAAGTACTGAACGACCTGGGTATGGAATACGACATCTCCCAGCTGGTTTCCCAGATGCAGGAAGCGATGCTGCATCAGGGAGACAAAACAATGAGCCAGCTGCATCAGCAGATCCAGGGAGTCATTGACGATATCTGCGATCTGATCAACGCCAGCAAAGAGAGCGGCAATGTGCAGCTTAAGACGCATATACTGCATTATCTGCAGGAGAATTATATGGATTCCAATCTGTCCCTCGTCTGGGTGGCGGATCAGTTCCATCTGTCCGGACCGTACCTCAGCCGCTATTTCAAAGATCAGATGGGCATGAATTTTGCGGATTATCTGTGCCGGATCCGTATCAATAAAGCCAAAGAGCTGCTTCGTAATCCAGCCCTGTCGATCAACGATATTTCGACTATGGTCGGGTATAATTCCAGCAACTCGTTTATCCGTACTTTCAAGCGTTATGAGTCCATTACGCCCGGTCAGTACCGTGAGCAGATGGGCCATATCAATGGGTGAATATTCCCGCAAATTCTGCATATTGTGATTGTTAAGCCCGGTGGATGTGCAAAACTTGTTGCAGATTTACATCGGGCATTTCTTTTTGTATACTTGACCCATAAGATTTGCGGAGAGATCTGTTCAGAGTCCGGCTGACGGATGCAGGATCTTCCGCTTCAACACTATTTATTGGAGGTATGTATTATGAAGAAGAGATCCATCCTCGCACTTGTGCTGGCTCTGATTCTGGCCGTCGGCGCTCTGGCCGGCTGCACAGGCTCCGACAGCAAATCCGGATCCAATTCCGGGTCATCTGTGAATGAAGACCTCAAAAACCTGATCGGCAAGTACCCCATCGTTAAAAATGGTGAGCTGACCCTCAAGATCTGGTCCACCATGGGCGATACCATTGCCAACGACATTAAGGACTTCAACGACATCCTTGCTTTCCAGGAAATGGAAAAGCGCACCGGCATCCACATTGAGTGGGAGCATGCTGTTGCCGGCCAGGATGATGAGAAGTTCAACCTGATGATTGCGACCCGCGCTCTGCCCGACCTGATCCGTAACAACATCGGTTCTCAGGGCAAAGAAGCCATCAAGTATGTGCAGGACGATGTCATTATCAGCTTCAAGCCCTATATGGACTTTGCTCCTAACTTCAAGAACATCGTTTACGGCAACGCCGACCTGTACCGTCAGCTTACTGACGATGACGGCAACATCTATTTCTTCCCCTCTCTGAACATGGATCCCGGCACCCGTGCCTATCGTGGATTTATGATTCGTGAGGACTGGCTGCAGAAGGTCGGTCTGGAGATCCCCAAGACCACTGATGAACTCTACAATGTTCTGAAGACCTGGCAGGAAAAGGACGTCAACGGTGACGGCAAGAAGAATGAGTATTACACCGGCCGCGGCAGCTCCGACTTCCTGGTACAGAATCTGCTGTGGTGCTTCGGCGCTCACTATGATTTCCAGCTGAAGGACGGCAAGGTTACCCATGGATTCCTTACCAATGAATTCAAAGAAGGTATTGCCTACATCGCCAAGCTTTACAGCGAAGGCCTGCTGGATCCCGACTATCTGACCAACGACACTTCCAAGTGGGAGTCCAAGTTCATCTCTGAGGAAGCCGGCGCTTCCTACGGTATTGCCAGCCGCGTTCATAAGTTCAACAAGAACGTTGAAGGCTCCAACTTCATGCCGATCCCGACCTTGGCCGGCCCGAGCGGCAAGATGTATTCCTACGACAACACCCTGACCAACATCTACAAGACGCAGCAGACGGTCTGCATCACCACGGCCAACAAGAACGTGGAGAAGAGTATGATGTGGATGGACTATGTCTACAGCCCCGACGGCGAAGTCCTCTTCAACCTGGGTGTAGAAGGCATCTCCTTCACCAGAGACGAAAAGGGTGAGCCCCATTATACCGAAGCTCTGACCAACGATCCTCAGGGACGTCCTCAGAACCAGATGCAGCTTCTGTACTGCCCCGGTGGTTCTCAGTGGCCCGTCAACGTCACCATGGACGCTGTTAAGTGCCAGAAGACTCCTACCGAGCTGATGGTCTTCCAGACCTATGCAGCGAATCTGCCCGATACCAGCGAAGTACTGCCTCCCTTCTCTCTGACAGAAGCAGAGATGAGCTCCATTACCTCCAAGCTTACCGACGTTAAGAGTTATGTAGATGAAGCTATCGGCAGCCTGATCATCGGCAAGATCTCTGTAGCAGACATCGACACCGTTGTTATTCCCAACCTGAAGAATGCCGGCATCGACGACATCATCAAGGTTTACCAGACTGCGTATGAGCGCTACATGGCCAAGAAGTAATTGATCCAACCCTTTCACCGGAGGGGGAGCTCCTCCTCCGGTGATATTATTCTCTGATCTTCCTGCATTACCGAGTACTACAAGCAATCTCTCCTAGAAGGGTCGTGTCAAATTTGAGTGCAAAAACCAACACCACTAAGCAGAACCGAAACCTCTGGGCAAAGCTGGTTCAGAACCGTTACGTCTATCTGATGCTGCTGCCCGTTATCTTATACTACATCATCTTCCATTATCTGCCGATGATCGGCGTCCTGATTGCATTTAAGGACTACACCATGAAGTATACCTTCTGGGAGAATATCGTAAGCACCCCCTGGGTAGGCTTAAAGCATTTTAAGAGCTTCTTCCAGAGCTATAATTTCCTCCGTACTTTCCGTAATACGATTCTGATCAATGCATACGGACTGCTCTTTACCTTCCCGGCGCCCATCATTCTGGCTCTGCTGCTGAATGAAGTCCGTCACATTACATTCAAGAAAACCGTGCAGTCCATTACCTATCTGCCACACTTTATCTCTCTGGTCGTTGTGGCCGGTCTGGTCAAGGATTTCACTTCCAGCACCGGATTCATCAATACCATTATCTCTTCTTTCGGCGGCAAGCCAATACAGTTCCTGATCGAGCCGGAATGGTTCCGGACAGTCTATATCGTTTCCTCCATTTGGCAGGAAACCGGCTGGGGCTCCATTATTTACCTTGCAGCTCTTGCAGGCGTAGACGCGGAACTCTATGAGGCGGCTGTGATCGACGGAGCCGGCCGCTGGAAACAGATGACGCATGTCACACTGCCCAACATCGCGCCCACCATCGTGATCCTGCTGATCCTTAAGATCGGCCAGATGATGAATGTAGGCGTAGAGAAGATCCTGCTGCTGCAGACTGATACTAACAAAGAAACTTCAGAAGTTATTTCTTCTTACGTATACCACCGCGGCATTATCGAAGCGCAGTTCAGCTTCTCAACGGCTGTCGGGCTGTTCAACTCCGTGATCAACTTCGCCCTGCTGATCGGTGCCAACCAGTTCAGCAAGAAGTTCTCGGAAACAAGTCTGTGGTAAAGGAGGACAAGTATTATGTCAATGGTAATCAAACGTACTACCAGCCAGAAAATCTTTGATGTATTCAACTATCTGTTCCTCTTCTGCCTGCTGCTGGCAACCCTTTATCCTGTTGTCTTTGTTATCGCTGCTTCCTTGAGCGAACCCAATGCGGTCTTCAAATCCGGCGGTTTCCTGATCTGGCCCAAAGAATTCCAGATCGGGACCTATGGCCTCGTCTTTAAGAGCAAGAATATCCTGATCGGCTACGGGAATACGTTATTCTATGTAGTCATCGGTACCTCAATCAACCTGCTTCTGACCGTTCTCGGAGCGTATGCACTCTCACGCAAGGGCGTTCCCGGCACCAATGTGATCATGATGATGATTCTGTTTACGATGTTCTTCCGCGGGGGCATGATCCCGGAATTCCTGATCAACCGTTCGCTGGGCATCTACAATAACAGAATGTCCGTCATTCTTCCGTATGCGATCAGCGTCTATAACCTGATCATTATGAGAACGTTTTTCTCCACGATTCCGGTAAGCCTGGAAGAATCCGCCAAGATCGATGGAGCCAACGATATCGTTATCCTGTTCAAGATCTTTATTCCTCTGGCGATTCCGTCCATCGCGGTTGTCGGTCTGTACTATGGCGTAGAGCACTGGAACTCCTACATGCGTTCCCTGATCTATCTGCGTGATCGCAGCCTGTTCCCCCTGCAGGTCTTCCTTCGTGAGATCCTGCTTCAGAACCAGAACGAAGCCATGCAGAGCTCGACGGATACCTCCTTTGCCTTCGCAGAGAACCTCAAGTACGCGACGATCGTTGTTTCCACACTTCCGATCATGTGCGTCTATCCTTTCCTGCAGCGCTTCTTTGTAAAGGGCGTTATGATCGGTGCGGTCAAGGGATAAGATGGACTTCATTTTTACAAAGCTGGATCATTGGTTAATACCTTCTCCTGCCCCCGACGCCCTGGACGAAATGTTCAGGGCGTTGGACCTTGAATGGATCCAGGATATACCGTATAAAAAAGCAGGAGAGAGGATCCTTACCCTGGACGTTCTCCGCCCGCGGGACCTGCCTGCGGACAGACTCCATCCCGCGGTTTTCTGTATTCACGGAGGCGCCTGGCGTAAAGGAACAAACAAGAATTACAATGCGGCAACATTTGCTGCGAACGGATATGTGACCTTTAATCTGCGCTACCGCTTTACAGGCGAAGCATTGTATCCTGCCGGTCTGGATGACTGTAAGGACGCCCTGAAATGGATCGCCGAAAACGGTCCCTTATACGGAGCCGATCCGGAGAAAATCGCGATCCGCGGAGGGTCTTCCGGTGCACATTATTCTCTGATGCTGGCATTGAAGCATGCGATGCATCCCGATCCTTCGTATCATCTCTGTGCGGTACTCGCGGCCTGTGCACCCAGCAATATGCCGGAATGCTGCAGAGCCGCTCAATCTGCCGGACTCGGCTTTGCGACCGCGTTTGACGCACTTGTCGGCCACGAAATCGGGGATAATTATGCTTGCCTGGAACCGCTCAGCCCTCTGCACATTCTGAATCGGATGGAAGAGGAGCAGCTGAAACGCGTTCCGCCCATTCTGCTGATGCACGGGACATCTGACCCGCTGGTTCCTTACAGGCAGTCACTGGAACTCTTTGAAGCTCTTAAATACAAGGGAATCCGGTCCGAACTCCATCTTCTGGAAAACGCGGAACACAATTATATGTTTGATGCAGGACGATTCTGCCCCGAGCGCATGGCAGTATTATTGCGTTTTCTGGAACGGCATCTGGGCCCGTCATGGAAGGAGTCATTATGAATCAGGAAAAAGCTTATTTTCATCACTGCCTTGAAGTGGAGGAGTGCACCGAAGGTCTGATCCCCCGCCGCTTTACGGAAAAACAGCTGACGCATTGGGCCTCCCTCGGGGAAGTCCGCTCCGCAAGAGCCAGAGCGACGGCGGGCATCACCATATGTTTTACGACTTCTGCCCCCGAGATCCGCTTTTCCTACCATGTGAAATGCGTCTGCGGGGAAAAGATGAGTTTCGAAATGTATGAAGGTGATCACCTGACCCGTTCCGTAACGATCCCTTCCAACACAAGGGAGGGCAGTGTCGTATTCGAACGTCTCTACTGCGGTGAAGAGGGTAAAGCGATGCCTGTTACGATCTATCTCCCCTTTACGGCCGAATTGGCCCTGTCACATTTTGAGTTCGGAGAAGATGCCTGTCCTGTTCCAGAAGAAGCAAGGACTCGCAGGATCCTGTGGTTGGGTGACTCCATATCTCAGGGCATGCATGCGTCACACTCATCACAGACCCTCGTTGCCCTCCTGCAGCGCCGGTTCAATGCAGAAATCGTGAATCAGGGCGTCGGAGGAGCCGGCTTTAAGGATATCAGCGATGATTTTACCTATGGTGATTTCCTGCCCGATCAGTTGATGATCCTGCTGGGAACGAATGATACGGGCCCCGCGGGTTCGGATTGGGGGCACTATTCCACCAGATTGACACATTGCCTGGAAGAAGCCTGCCGTATTCTGGGGCCGGATCATATCCGGGTCATTACGCCCTTCTGGAGAGCCGATCTCTACAAACCTGAGATCGGATGCCCCATTCAAAGAATACTGGACTTCCTGCGTGAAGAGGCGGGACGGCTCGGGATTCCCTTGACAGAAGGATTTATGATGAACCCACGTTCACCGGAGTATTTCTGGGACCAGCGGCTGCATCCGAACGATGTCGGCTTTGCCGCGATCGCGGAAGCGCTCGCACCCAGACTGAATTAAAAGAAAACCTGCCCTGGGCAGGTTTTTTGTTCGATGAAATGAAGTCCGATCAAATCGATACACAGTCAAATAAAGCTTTGGCTATTTTAAAATCGGATCTGATCTTGGCTTCGAGGTTCGTTTCGTCGGTATATTCTGCCGGCATACAGATAGGTCCCCGGTAATCTCTCCGCTGCAGGGCGGCTGCCGCCTCAGCCCACGGCCTTGCTCCATATGGTTCCGTGCAGAAAACAGGAAGGAAACGGTCACCTTCTCCGGAGGCTGATCTTGCGTAATAGGCAGTCTTCAGATTGACCATAACAAGTTTATCAAAAATGATATCGATGGCCTGCTCCGGGATTTCGCCGGAGAGGGCAGAGTGTGCTGCGTCCCAGATGGCACCGATATAACGGGAATCGAGTCCTTCCAGCAACCAGCGCATTTCCATGGTATTATAAATACCGAAGCCGTAATGCTGCTGGATCCCAACCGTCACGCCGTAACGCTCGCACAGCGGCTGTAATGCATCCAGCCGTCGACGCCAGTCCTCCATGCTGCGCATCCAGCCGATAGAAGGATCTGCTTTGATCATGATCCGCAGGATCCGGACGCCGGAGGCCTGACAGGCCGCGAAAATCTGCTCGGAAGTGTTGCTCGCGACAGACATCAGTTTCAGACCGCGTGCGGAGAGCATACGGGCAAAGAGAGGCATTTCACGTTCTGCCCGGTCGGGTTCGATTTGAAAGCCGGGTCTGACAGGCAGTTCGATTCCGTCAAAACCGAGTGACGCGACATAATCCGCAAGTGCTTCCAAAGGCATCTCTTTCCAGGGCTTGGTAAATACAGACCATTGATGAGACATAGGCGCAACCTCCTTCTTAGGGATGGTTTTATTGTAACAGATTGGCCCGACGGCTGCAACCGTCGGGCCATATGCAATTCTTGTGATTTATGATCAGACAGTATCGTGAGGAAATTCCGTAGAATTATGCCTTAGGACCTTTCATGGTCAGACCGATCCTGCCGCGGTCCACATCCACACTCAGGATCCAGACTTTGATAATATCTCCGACCTTCAGCACATCGGAAGGATGCTTGACAAATTCACGTCTGATCTGGGTAATGTGCACCAGCCCGTCCTGATGAACGCCGATATCTACAAAAGCACCGAAATCTACGATATTCCTGACAGTCCCGGTAAATTCCATGCCGGGCTTCAGATCCTTAATATCCTTGATCTCGTTGATCACCTCGGGCAGAGGAATGTCCTCGCGAGGATCGCGGCCGGGCTTCAGAAGCTCCTGCAGAATATCCTGCAGTGTGGGTTCGCCGATATCCAGTTTCCTGGAGACGGATTTGAGACCGCCGGAAGCTTCCAGACGCTCCTGCAGATCCTTATATCCCGCGGCGATCAGATGCTTGGGGTCATATCCGCAGGTTTCCAGCAGAGCCATGGCAGAGGCGTAGGATTCGGGGTGAACAGCCGTATGATCCAGGACATTGGCGCTCTCGGGCACCCGCAGGAAGCCGGCGCACTGTTCGAAAGCTTTCGGACCGAGCTTGGGGACTTTCTTCAGCTCCGCGCGAGAGTGAAATGCACCATTCTCTTCACGGTAGGCGACGATGTTTTTGGCCAGAGTGGGCGTGATGCCTGAAATATACTTCAGAAGCGACGGAGAGGCCGTATTCAGGTCCACACCGACGGTATTGACTGAATCCTCGACTACGCCCTCCAGCGCCTCTGAGAGCTGTTTAGGCGGCATATCATGCTGGTACTGACCGATCCCGATCGCCTTGGGATCGATCTTGACAAGTTCGGCAAGGGGGTCCTGCAGACGGTGAGCAATTGAGACGGCGCTCCGGAGTGTCAGATCGAGCTGCGGATATTCCTCGGCCGCGAGCTTGGAAGCGGAGTAGACAGAGGCTCCTGCTTCGCTGACGACCATGTAATGAACCTGATTGCGCAGTCCGTAATCTTTGAGCAGCGCCGCGGTAAAAAGTTCGGTTTCTTTGGAAGCGGTACCGTTTCCGATCGCGATCCATTCCGCGTGGTATTTCTGGATCAGTCTCATCAGCTCGCGCCGGGATTCCTGCTCGCGGGCTTCCCCGTGCGTCAGATAGAGTACGGTGGTCGCGAGGACCCGTCCCGTGGCATCAACGACAGCGGTCTTGCAGCCGGTCCGGTAACCGGGATCCAGACCGATCGTAACTTTACCTTTTACAGGAGGAGCCATCAGCAGCTGACGCAGATTCATGCCGAATACCTTGATCGCATTATCGCAGGCTTTATCCGTCAGGTCATTACGGATCTCACGCTCAAGCGCAGGGAAGATCAGACGGTCATAGGCATCGGCAGCGGCCGCGGCGACCGTATCCCTGCATAAAGACAGGTTATTGCGCAGGTATTTTTTGTGGATCAGACGCAGAGGCCTCTCGGAAGGGGCTTCCAGAGTGACTTTCAGGAATTTCTCCTTCTCGCCGCGATTCATGGCGAGCACACGGTAGCCGGAGATCGTCTGCACGCTCTGGGTGAAGTCATAATACATGCTGTAAACGGATGACTCCTCCGTCAGGCCTGTGGAGTGGATCAGACCGTTCTGGGTCAGTTCCTCGCGCAGGACTTTGCGCATCTCGGCATCATCGGAAATCGTTTCAGCTATGATATCCATCGCTCCCGCCAATGCGTCCTCTACGGATTCGACGCCCTTCTCCGGGTCGACATAGGCGGCAGCAAGCTCGAGGGGAGCAGGGCTCTTGCGATGCTGAGCCAGAATCTCCTCCGCGAGAGGAGCAAGGCCCTTCTCACGTGCGACCGAAGCACGGGTCTTGCGCTTGGGCCGGTAGGGGCGGTAAATGTCTTCCAGTTCAGACAGTGTCGAAGCTTTCTGCAGTGCCTCGGCGATCTGGTCATTCATGGCGCCGGCCTTCTCGATCAATGCATAAATATCCTCGCGCTTCTCATCGAGACCGCGCAGATAATCCAGCCTCTCCGACAATTGACGGATGGTCTGATCATCCAGAGCACCGTGAGCTTCCTTACGGTAACGCGCAATAAAAGGAATGGTATTTCCCTCAGCCAGCAGATCGATGACGGCCTGCGTCTGGGATTCTTTAAGTGAAAACTGCTTGGCAAGCAGTGCTGCATAATCAGGCATTGTATACCTCCGGAAAAAGAATATGGCTTAAAAGACCTCTATTATTATACATTTTCTGAAACGAATGTCAATCCCCAAAGATGCGTTATTTGTGACAGGACGATTTATTTTGTTGTAATATTCAACAAATCAAAAGGGCTAACCGGCTGAATACTTGGATAAATTGACAAAAACGTAAGAAAGCGTTCATGATTTAGTTACAATTATATGCTATTATATGATTGATGTAGAACGAGAGTGAATCGTCCTAGAGAAGCGTTTCCGGAGGTGCACGCATGAATATCGCTTTTTTTCTCACTCCCAAGAATGAGGTCTTTTATGTGACCGATAAGATGACCCTGCGGCAGGCCATGGAGAAGATGGAGTATCACCGCTATAAATCGATCCCGATCCTGGATGATGACGGACGCTATGTCGGTGTCCTGACAGAGGGCGATATCCTCTGGCAGATGAAGCGTAACCCGCAGACCTGCTTTCAGGATACAGAGAAGATGTCTCTGATGGATCTGTCCAGGTATTGGACTTACGAACCCGTATCCATCAATGCGGATATGGATAGTCTGATACGTGTGGCAGGCATGCAGAGTTTCGTACCCGTTGTCGATGATGCGGGGACTTTTATCGGAATCATTAAGAGAGGCGACATCCTGAATTACTGTTACGAGCAGATCAAGATCAACGAGAGGATTTGCTCATGATCTCTTCAAATCGACAAACTTGCCCTCGCAATACGCGGGGGCGTTTTCATGCATACAAAAAGGTGTTATAGGACAAAATGTGTTGGTCGCTAATCCCAAAACACAGGGTATTCTGAGGGCTTATGGAACTCTTCCCATACGATAGCATCGCCCCACATAGGGATAGAGTCTTCCAGACGTTCCTTGTTGGTCATTCGTTTGTA
>JAFRZL010000031.1 GCA_017442535.1 Bacillota bacterium
AAATACAACGTTTTTCGCATTTTTTACCAACACGTTTTGTCCACCCTGTAAGTTGTTCAGAAAAAGATAAACCCGCCGAAACCCCTTTATTTATACGGGTTCCAGCGGGTTTTTACCAACACGTTTTGTCCTATAACTCCCAGATGCTGACAGGGCAATCTGAACCTCAAGACACATGATTATAAAAAACTGCCATCAGATTTTCGTCTAATGGCAGTTTTTTTCGGGTAGCTTTCAATCTAATCTAATAATACTTACCTGCTAAGGATCCTTTATCTCACACTCTTGCAATGGCAATTTCATTCATGGAAAACTTCTCTTGATTCATTTTCTTCCGGAGAAGCCTTCTTTCTGTCCTGGATCCATCGGCGCGGCTGGACTTTGCGGTACAGCAGTCCCAGCAGGAAAGCAATAACCAGAAGCCCCAGCAGAATGCAGACGCCGATCGGGATCCCCCAGCGGAAAAACCCGTACCAGTCATTGGTTCGGGCTTTGCTGCCAACCCCGTTGATCAGGATATTGCCCAGATAATAGATGCCGTACAGGCTGATCGGCATGACCGCAACCAGGTTGTCCCAGGCGGAGAGACGCGTCTTCTCGAAACAAAACCACTCCACTATCGCAATGACAGGAACCACCAGATGCAGCCAGAAGCTGACACCGGAAAACATTTTGCGATAACCGAAAACGGGTCCCAGGAAGCCTGCCGTCACAAGAAATGTCAGTGTGACCGTAACCAGAGCCGTGTATTTGATGCGGACCGCAAAACGTGACAATATGCTGCCGGGAGGGCTCGCGACGGCTCTGAGAAAACATCCGCAGGCCGCGGCCTCCAGGAGGTTGGAAAGAATCGTAAACATGCGCAGGCTGCTGAGTCCCAGGAAGCGGACATCGCCTCCGGTCAGATCCAGCAGCATCCTGGACCAGGCGACCGGGACGATCAGGAGCATCAAAGCATTCAAAAAGACCCGTGTATAGGATTTCATTTACAGTTCCCCCAGCATCTGGAGCGGATTGTCTGCGGCTTTCACTTTGTCAAACGCGCGGACGATTACGCCGTTTTCGTCGATCAGATAGGTGGTGCGCACCACGCCCATCGTGATTTTGCCGTAGTTCTTTTTCTCTTTCCAGACATCGTAGGCCTGGATAACCTCTTTGTCCGGGTCGGAGAGCAGCGTAAAGGGCAGGCCGTATTTCTCTTCGAATTTCTTGTGGGAAGCGACGGAGTCCTTGCTGACACCCAGTACCACGGTGCCTTTTTCACGGAACTGAGGATACAGTTCGCCAAAGGCGCAGGCCTGCTTGGTACAGCCGGAGGTCATGTCCTTGGGATAAAAGTACAGGATCACCTTCTGTCCCCTGTAATCCGCCAGAGAATGCGGCTCTCCGTTCTGATCTAATAAAGTGAAATCCGGGGCTTTGGTCTGAATGTCTAACATGTGAATGCCTCCTTGTCGATGATCTGCCTGATGATCTGTTACAGGCAGGTATATTTTTGCTGCAGATATTCGCAGTAATCATCCGCGGTAAAAGGCTTGCCCGTCGCCTTTATAACCAGTTCATCCATTTCGTAGCGGTTACCGTAGCGCTGCAGCCTCTCGCCCAGCCGCTGCATCAGCTCGGGCACCCGTCCGGTGCGGATCCACTCTTCCGCAGGGATTTCTGCAGAAAGGGCCTTCCAGAACTGCGCGGCCAGAGCGCTCCCGAGCGCATACGTCGGGAAATACCCGAAATAGGCATATGGCCAGTGCATATCCTGCAGGATGCCTTCCGCGGCGTTCGCGGGCGTTACACCCAGGTATTCCTGATATTTTTCTTTCCAGACGTCCTCCAGGTCGCGTACATCCAGGCGTCCCTCCAGCCATTCCCGCTCGATCTCGTAACGGATGATAATGTGCAGCGGATAGGTCACTTCGTCGGCCTCCGTCCGGATCAGGGAAGGCCGCACGGCGTTGACCGCATGGTAGAATCCGTCCCCCGTCACACCCGCGAGCTGTTCCGGGAAAGCCTCCTGCAGCACCGGGAAGAAAACTTCCCAGAAGGAGCGGGAACGTCCGATATGGTTCTCGCAGAGTCTGGACTGGGACTCATGCATCCCCGCGGAAATGCTCCTAGCAATCATCGTCCCCTCATATGCGGGATCGATCTGATGATTATACCAGGCATGCCCTGATTCATGGATCGAGGAAAGGATCGCGAGAGCCGGATTATGCAGGCGGTATTTGGTCGTAAACCGTACATCGCCTCGGCAGATTCCGGTGGTAAGCGGATGCTCGGACTCTGAGATCCGTCCCCAGTCCGGCGTGAAGCCCATGTAATCCAGCACCTTATTCATAACCCGGCGCTGCGTCTCCACCGGATACTCTTTTTGCAGGAAATCCGGCAGCTCCCGCCAGGCAGACTCCCTGACGATCGGGAGCACACATTCCTTTACCTGTGCGAAAAAAGCATCGTACCGGCTGCGGTTCCAGCCCGGCTGGCGCTCGTCAAGCATCCGGTCATAGAGACTACCTTCACCCTGCCGCAGGCTCACGATATTCCGGTACGCATCCGCTACCTCCTGCAGGAGCGGCGCGAAACCCTTGTAATCATCCGCATATTTGGCCCTCGGCCAGTCCCTCCTGGAGCGGTCGAGCGCCTGCTCGAACTCCACATAGGCTTCCGCGGGAACTTCACGTTCACGCACCATCTGCCGGTAGACAAGCTCCACCTCACGGGTCCGGTCATCGTCCAGACCGCCGTCTTCGTACAGGCGCTGCACGATTTCAAACATGCGGTCTTCTTTCTGCAGTCGCCGGAATTCGCCCGTCAGCAGCGCCCTCCTGGCCCCGCGGTAAGAGGCTCCCTGCGGGGGTGCACCCGCATTGTCATCGATCCCGATCAGCGTCAGCGCCATGCGGTAAGCGCCGAGCAGATCCTGCCAGCGCCTGAATTCGGCAAAACGTTCTTCCTGTGTCATGTGTCCCCATCCCTCATATGCAAGGATAAGCACCGATTCGCGGACGAACGGTGCTTATCCGGATGACCGGTTAATCCCCGGTCTTTGCGTTTTTCTTGTCCCTCTCCTCGTCTTCCTTCATCAGCTGCAGCGCCCGCTCCAGATCTTCTTTCTCGATCCGGACCAGCTGCTCGTTGGTGACGTTGGAAAGCTCCACCAGGCGGTTCGCCTGCTGTGTAATCGTCTTCTCGAACAGGTTGCGGGCATCACGCGCGTTGGCAAAGTTCTCGGGCTTGTTGGCGCAGCGGTTCACAAAATAGGCCTGCAGCGCCTCTTTCATCTCGGCGGTAAGCTCGTAGCTGTTCTTTTTGGCCATGCTCTCATAGATCTTGGTCAGCTCGTCCGCGCTGTAATCCTCAAAGAAGATAAAGGTATTGAAACGCGAGCGCAGACCTGGGTTGGACTGCAGGAACTGCTCCATCAGGTCGGTATAGCCCGCGACGATCACGACCAGATCATCCCGGTGATCCTCCATGGCCTTAAGCAGTGTATCGACTGCCTCCTGACCGAAATCGTTGGTACCGGTATTGACCGTCAGCGTATAGGCCTCATCGATAAAGAGGATGCCGCCGATCGCGCTCTCCACAGCTTCGATCACCTTGCCCGCGGTCTGGCCGACATAGCCACTGACCAGGCTGGAACGGTCCACTTCGACGAGCTGGCCGCCTGAGAGGATCCCAAGGCCGCGGTAGATGCCGGCAAGGAGTCTCGCCACCGTGGTTTTGCCTGTACCGGGATTGCCGGAAAAGACCAGATGCATGGACATAACCGCCTGGGGCAGTCCGCGCTCCTTGCGGAGCTGCTTGATCTTAAGCATATTGATCAGATTATTGACTTCGGTTTTAACGCGCTCCAGCCCGACCAGCGAGTTCAGTTCATCCAGCAGCTGATCGGCTGTCTTCTCGGGCTCCTCCGGTTTGACGGGCTCAGCCTTATGTTCGGTCTGGGTGCCCGATGAACTCTGCGTGCTGCTCTTGGGGCCGGAGACTGTCCCCGAAGGCTTTTTATTCGTATTGCGCGGACGGTTCACAGGCTTCAGTCCGTTGGCCGCGTCGCCGCTGTTCACTTCGTATTTCTGCAGATACTTCTGCTGATTCATGATATAGCAGGTCAGATTCTCCAGCTCGATCGGATCCGTAGAATCCGTATAGGCGATCATCGCCTGCCCCAGATCACGGTAGAGATTGAGCAGATCCTGTGCATAGGTGGTCTTGGTACCGGTCTTCTTGGACCGCACGTCCACCGACACAAATTCCTGCAGCGATTTGGGCGTCATGAGATCAAAATCATTGTTCATCTCACGCTCATAATAGTACATCATGATCTGGTCCTTGGTCAGATACATTCCCGTCACCTGATTGATGAACCGCACCTCCGCGTTCAGAATCCGGTGCTGGTAGCAGGCCACATAAATCAGATAAAAGACCATTTCAAGCTGCGTGCATTCACGGAACGTCAGCTTCTGCCCTTTGAAAGCGCCTTCCTTCATCTGAAGCCTGTCACAGACATGGTAGATCCGGTCACATTCCGCCCGCATCCGTTCTATAATAAATGATGTATCCAAAATGATTCCTCACATTCCTGCGGCCAAACCGCTTTGACATATCAAAAAGTCCACGGGTAATCCCGCCCTCTCAGTATAGCAGATGAGGGCGTAAAGTGCAAGTAGCAGTGCTCTCTCAGCCGAAAGTTTTTATTTTTTCCGGCGTCTGAAGCCGGTATTGCGCTCCCAGAAGACACCGTCTTCAAAGCCCTGGATCCGGTCATCCGATGCGGCCGCCTCCAGGCGTTTCTCGGTAAGAGCGCAGTACAGGGGCTCCTGCTCGATCCCGATATAATGCCGGCCCAGTTTGCGGCAGACAACGCTGGTGGTTCCGGAGCCCAGGAAGGGATCCAGCACCGTCGCACCCGGGTCGGAGCTGGCCAAAATCAGCTTGGCCAGGAGCTTCTCAGGCTTTTGCGCCGGATGGTCTGTGTTCTCGTGCATGGACCAGAAGGGCACTGTGATATCATCCCAGAAATTAGAGGGACAGGTGTCACGGAAGCGTTCATCCTCCTCGCAGTACCAGTCCTTGGGCAAACCGTTTTCCCGGTAGGGCGCAATGACGCGGCGTCTCTCCCTGACTGCATCCATATGAAAATGATACTCAGGCCCCACAGTGGCGAACCAGATATCCTCCAGCCCGTTCTTCCAGTTGCGGGATGCGCCCCTGCCCTTCTCCCGCTGCCAGGTAATGCGGCTGCGCAGCACCAGCTTTTCGGCCAGAACCGGTCCGATCAGGAGACTTGACTGCCAATCGCAGCAGACATAAAGGCTTGCGTCGGGTTTGAGGACGGGCAGCAGCAGGTCCAGCCACTGTATGGTATAGTTGCGGTAGTCCTCTGCCGAACGCGTATTGAAGGTATGATCCCCGTAGGATTTGGTACGGTTGTAGGGTGGATCCACAATGGCCAGGTCGGCTGAATGCTTCGGGAGCCTCGGGAGGATCTCTAACATATTGCCCAATATCGTTCGGTCCAGAACATCCCCGGATTGCAGCGCGCCTTTCTCCGGCAGACGCAGGCAGCGTTCCAGATACAGTGCCTGTTCTTCCTCAGACAGCCGGATCGTATGATTTCTGCAGGATTCCGCGCTCATGCCTCTTCTCTCCCCTCAAAGGCCTGCCGCATGGCATCGCTGCGCAAATGGCGGTTCTGCCGCTGCAGATCGTTCCGGATCTGTTCTTCGGCCTGAAGGACTTCCTGCTCCAGTTCTGCAGCGGACATCCTCAGCGCCCCGTTTCCCAGTACGATCCGCTGCTCCGCGGCATCGGACGTGGCGACGCGGACATGATTCCTGCGGCTGATCTCAAAGGAAGCGCGCTCGATATAAGTATCCGCCGTCTCGGCTTCCTTGGTATAGACGACATAGATATTATGGTATTGCAGAATGTCCTCTTGGGGGCGCGGCACCCTGTATGCGTCAAAGACCAGAATACAGGTGCCTTTACGGTAGCCCTGATAATTGGATAGCCTGTCCATCAGTTTCTGGCGGGCGGCCTCAAGGTCAGCCTGCGCGATGGTTTTCAGGTCCTCCCAGGCATAGATGATGTTATAGCCATCCACCAGGAGGTACTCCTTCTGCTCGGGGCGTTCCTTGATGGTGACCGGATCCATGTTCTCGAGCGGTCTGGTGCGGCGGGACTCAAAGGCCCGGTCAGACACTTTACCGTAGGTCCTCTCAAAGATCGCCATCAGCTCTTTTTCTTCTTCCAGTGAACCGGCGGGCGCGGCAGAGGCTTTGCCGCGAAGAGGTTCGGGTTCATCCGGTTCGGAAGACGTGCTCTTCCACAGCCCTTCCAAGTGCATATAATGCCCTACTTCATACCAGGGAACGATAAAGCCCGCGCCATGGCTGCAGAAAACGGAGTCCGGGGTGTTTTCCAGGTCCCTCTCCGGGTCATAGGCGGCTTCCTCAATACGTTTCTCCGCATCGTGGCAGGGCAGATATCCGTGGAATGTGCAGCTGAGCACCCCCGTTCCTTTACTGTAGGCCGCGACCTCAAGCGGATAATGCATGATTTCGGAAACCGGTGCGATCCCTGTAAGGACTGCGGGCTCCGTCCCCTCCGGCCCCGAAAACTGCGCATGCATATTCATCAGGTCAGTCATCGCGCGTCCGACCGTCCCTGAAGGGATCTCCAGCCGGAAAGAATACCATGGCTCTAACAGGCGGCTCTGGGCCTGCATCAGCCCCTGCCGGACGGCCCGGTAGGTCGCCTGCCGGAAATCCCCGCCTTCGGTATGCTTCTCATGTGCCCGGCCGTTTACCAGGGTGATCCGCATATCCGTGATCGGGGAACCGGTCAGCACCCCCAGATGCTCCTTTTCCTTCAGATGGGTCATGATCAGATTCTGCCAGTTGCCCGCGAGCACATCCTCGCTGCAGGCCGAATCAAACTGCAGCCCGCTGCCCGGCTTACCGGGCTGGAGCAGCAGATGCACTTCCGCATAATGCCTCAGTGGCTCATAATGGCCCACACCCTCGACCATATCCGCGATCGTCTCGCGGTAGATGATCCGGCCGGGCCCGAAATGGATCGGGATCTGGAATCTCGACAGGAAACTCCGTTCCAGCACCTCGCACTGGACCTGCCCCATCAGATGCACATGGATCTCGCGCAGTCCGGCGTTCCACAAAACGCGGAGGCACGGGTCTTCCTCCTCCATCATTTTCAGCTTTTGATAGACAATACTTTCACGTCCTTCGGGTGTCAGTACCTGGAAGGTCAGGAAGCTTTCGAGTGCCGGGGCGGGCGCGTTTTCTTCCGCCCCCAGTCCCTGCCCGGCATAGGTCTCCGTCAGTCCGGTCGCGGCGACAATGCTTCCGGCCTCCGCTTCATCGCAGACCTGATAGCGCTGTCCCGAATAGATCCGCAGCTGATCGGCCTTCTCTCCATGATCCAGGATCGTTTTAACACGAAGAACGCCGCCCGTCACCTTCATCCAGGTCAAGCGCACATCCTCATACGTTATCTTAAAGATTTTTGCCGCGAACTCCGGGTGGTAGACCGGCTCGCCGGTATAGGCAGCCAGGCCGTCAAGCAATTCGTCGATCCCGTTCACCCGCAGCGCGGAACCGAAATAGACCGGATAGACTTTCCTCTCCCTGATCACGCGAATGATCTCCGCGTCAGAGAGCTCTCCGGTCTCCAGAAAGACATCCATCAGCTGCTCGTCAAGCGAAGCCATCTCTTCATTACGCACCTCGGTCGGCGCCGTAAAGTCCACGCAGCCCTCATCCAGCAGCCGCAGACCTTTAAGCAGCGCCTCCCGGTCGGCTCCCGGCAAATCCATTTTATTCACAAAAATAAAAGCGGGGATCCCATACCGTTTCAGCAGATTCCAAAGCGTCCGGGTATGACTCTGAACGCCATCCGTCGCACTGATCACCAGAATACAGGCATCAAGCACTCCCAGTGTCCGCTCCATCTCACCGCTGAAATCCACATGTCCGGGCGTATCCAGCAGCGTGAATTCCACATCGCCCCGCCTCATCAGCGCCTGCTTGGAAAAAATCGTGATCCCGCGCTCCCGCTCCTGCTCATCCGTATCCAGAAAAGCATCCCGATGATCCACCCGCCCAAGCTTCCGGATCATGCCGGTGGTATACAGCAACGCTTCCGTAAGCGTCGTCTTGCCCGCGTCCACATGCGCCAGAATGCCGATGGTCCGTTTCCTCATGGGATGCCCTCCTTATCCGATGTTTGAGGGATGCCCCTCATATAAAAGTTATTATAGTATTATTTTGCGGCTTTGTCAATCATCTGCCGGACGTCGGATATCCGGCATGTTTAGCCTTGACGGACGGGCGGGAATATGGTATTCTAATCAGGTATTGAAGAAAGAGTTCAAGGGGGCATTTTCATGAGAGCAGGAGGGACGCGGAGCCTGGATCTGACAGAAGGCAGTATCGTCAAGAAGATCATTATCTTTTCGATTCCGCTGCTGCTGGGCCAGATTTTCCAGAATCTGTATAACAGCGTCGACAGCATTGTTGTTGGCAACTATGTCGGGGTTACAGCTCTCGCGGCTGTGACTTCGTGTGCTGACATCTCGCGCCTGCTGGTGGGATTTTTTACCGGTCTCTCCGTGGGAGCGGGCGTGGCCTTCTCCCGCTATTTCGGTGCCAAGAAATATGATGAGCTGCATGACTGTATTCACACCGCGCTGACCTTTGCCGCGATCCTGGGCATCGTTATGATGACGCTCGGCATCCTGATCTCTCCCCTGCTGCTTAAGATGGTGGACTGCCCGGACGATGTATATCCCGAGGCGCTCGCCTATCTGCGGGTCTACCTGGTCGGCATTCTCTTCACATCGATCTATAATGTGGAATCGGGCGTACTCCGCTCTGTCGGTGACTCCCGCTCCCCCTTTATCTATCTGGTCATCGCGAGCCTTACCAATATTGTGCTCGACTTCCTCTTCGTTGCCGTTTTCAAACTGGGTGTCATCGGCGTCGCCATCGCGACGATCATTTCACAGCTGGAATCCGTCCTGCTGGTCACCATCAAAATGCTCCGCTCTGCCGACGTCTATCACCTGAATTTCATGGATTTACGCATCCGTAAGCCGCTTCTGCTCGAAATAATCCACCTGGGGATCCCTGCTGCGATCCAGTCCGGTCTGATTTCCTTCTCCAACCTCTTTGTCCAGCGCTATGTGAACGGTTTCGGCACCATGGCCATGGCGGGCGCCGGCGCCGGTAAAAAGATCGACAGCTTCGTCAATTTCTTCTCCACGACGCTGGGACAGGCCTGTACGACCTTTGTCAGCCAGAATGTGGGTGCCAATAAGTATGAGCGCGCTTTCAAGGGCATCCGTGTGGTTATCCTGATGACGGTCCTCACCGTTGTTATCACAGCGATTCCGGTCTATATCTTCGCGGATCCCGTCTCGCGCATTTTCACGCAGGACAATGAAGCTGTCTATTACGCGGTGATGATGATCCGGACCCTCATGCCAGTCTACTTCATTCAGTCCTTCCACCAGATCTACTCCAACGCGGTCCGCGGCTTCGGCAAGTCCGTTGTCACCATGATCACTTCCATCCTCGGCCTGATCGTCATGAGGCAGGTTTATCTGGCCGTAGCGATGAGTATCAATCACGATATCCGTCTGGTCTTCCTGGGATGGCCCGTAGGCTGGATCTGCACCTTTACCATGTCCTTCTTCTACTACATCTTCGCCGTGAAGAGGCCCTACCGCAAAGCTCATCTGATCTCCAAAGACGCCGATGTGGAATAGTACAGTATATTCATGAAGCAGTCAAAAAACCGGGCTGACATATGTCAGCCCGGCTTATTTGTATCATCCGGTCAGCTAGATTAGTATTCTCCGCGGCCTCAGCCGACGTGGAAACGCCTCTTCATGATCATATTGAAGATATCATAAACGAGCTTCATTTCTTCATCGGAAACGCCATCCGGAACGGTCAGCTTCGCGGTCCGACCATTGGAGCATTTGAATGAAATGACAATGGATTCCTCCGGATCAGCGGGCTCTTCGGGGAGCTCAGCCGTCTCTGGCACAGTCTCGGAGACATCCGGCTCCTCGGGCTCTTCCTCATCCTCCACACGGGAGATTTGAGGAACAAAGCGGGGCTTGATCGGCTCCGGTGCCTCACGCTTAAAGGTCTCTGACCGGTTCATCCACTGCGGCGCACGGCGCGGCCTGATCGAAACGGCTTCTTCTTCCTCTTCCTGGCGTTCGCTGGCCGTTACTTCCGGTACTTTTTCCTCTTCCGGCAGGGCCTGCTGTTCGGGATAAACAGGCTCGGGAGCCGGCTCAGTAACCGTCTCCGCCTCAGGTGCGGCCGGTTCGGGTGCCGCCAGCACCTCCACATCAGCAGCGATCGGACGGTCCAGCATGGAATACTGATAATCCGCATACAGCTTCATGACTTTCCGAATCTGCGAACGCACAGCGGGCTCCAGACTCTTAAAGCCATACATTGCTTCCAGTTTCGTCATATAATCGGCAAGGGGAAGAAACCAGGGAACCAGATCGTCCCCCATCTTCAGCCTGTTACCAAAAGTGGAGATCGTATTTTTCGAATAATCTGTATTGCTCTGTAGCCAGTCCTTAAATCCTTTACGGTCAATCATCTCGCTCACCCCAATTCAATTTTTCAAGTAACCCATATAATCGATATAATTATATACGATATATGCCGCAAATGCAATACTTTTTTTTGCTTTTTTTGTTCAATCTATCCACTCGTTCAGTATCGCATACAGCTTATCAAGCAATTCGTGCGCATTCGTTTGAGGGGCTTCGGTGAACAATTCGATCAGTTTGGAAGGCGAAAGTGTATTACGTCCCTTATAACGGGTTTCCGTACCGTCCACTGCTCCCACACTGTATATATCCTCAACAAAACGCCGCCATTTTCTATCATAGTAATAGCTGCGCCAGCCATACCCTTCCAGAAGAGTACCGATTGAGGTAAACTCCTCCGGCGGTGCTTCCTGTTCATCCGGCTCGCTGATATAATCCCCGCCGGCAGCTTTCTCGCCGGGCAGGAGTCCGGTCCAAAAGCTGTATAACCGTCCCCGGTCAGCCTCGGCCTCCGCGGGTTTTTCTCCTGCCTCTTCCGCTGTTTCTGTCCGGGAAGTTTCTCCTGCAGCAGCAGGATCAGCCCGAACCTCGCTGAGAGCAGCTGCATCGGCCTCATCGGCTTCATCGCTGCGCATCGGCACAGTCCTCCGGGCAGCTTCTGTCACACTCTCTCCGTTACCCTTATTATACAGCAGCAGCCCAACGAAAAACATACCTGCAAAAAAAGCCACCATGAGCACCAGTATGAGGACCCTTTGAAAAACAGGACCTTCCATCTCCTTCAGAAGCGTGCAGGAAGAAGCGATGATCGTTAATGTAGCGATCGCGTTGAAACCCATGAGGATAACACCCAGGACTTTGATGATTTTTTTCATGCTTTTTCCTCCTTCTCCGGCTCTTTCGCCGTCACGAGGATGGGTGCGTCCAAACTGCCGAACTGGGCCAGTTCGCCAAGCCCAGCCTTGGGGATCCGGTAACCGATTTCCGCCATATCGACCAGAAAACCGTCACATTTCATGCTTTCCTGTGCGATCTCCTCTCCGCACATCATGACGATGCTGCAGTTCATGCCATAATCCCGGAACATTTTCTGCGCAGCCTGCGCCGCCCGGTAATCGGTAAAGACACAGATGCTGCCCTTCTCCGCTACACCCTGCTCTCCGGGACGATTTACGTAAAAAAGTGACAGGGGATCTCTGAGGATCAGCCCGCCCTGCTGACCTCCGTGAAAAATACCTTCCGGGCCATAGCTCCCCCATCCGGGCTGACTGCGCTGCCAGTTCAGTATCCTCTCCAGTGCCTTGACGGAGGCCGCTTCACGATTCGGATCCTGCGGGTCCGTCAGTGCATAGAGGACACCCTGCCAGATCTCACGATACGCATTATAGCGAGTCATGAGCAGGAATTCCGAGATCCCGCGGCCGATCTTTGCGGCCTTCTCCTCTTTGGAAAGCGCCATATACTGAATCTCGCACTGTCTGGAGCGGATCAGGAAATTGCGGAGCACACGGTTTTTCTCTTCCAGAAGGGTCGGTTCACGGTAATCCAGCAGTTTCTCCAGTTTGATTTCCATCATGTCCGGCCGGCCGTTGTTTAAGCGCGTATATATAAATCCGTTGTGCAGATACAATCCGATCCGATTTAAGATAGCCGTACGATCCGCCAGATGTTCGATCTCCAGATTAATATGCCGTTCCGTCTGCATGAATTTTTGAAACTCAATGGCATAGGCCCACTGTGTAAACCACTCCAGTCTACCGTCGGTTCCGGCATAGGGGATTCCGTTTGACCGCGGCATATTCATGACCCATAGCTCTCCGATGCCGGACAGCCATCTATTCAAATGATCTCCCATCCTGTTATATCCTTTCTCATGTTTCCTGATCCATCACTTCCTGAAAACGAGCCAGCAGATCCCTGATCTCGTCCGGCTGGAGCTTAAGAATCCTCCTGTCATAACTGAAGAGGCCGTTCACCTCGTCCTCCACATCGGATACCTGTGTATAAATCGCGGCGCAGAGGCCTTTCTTCACCTGCGGCAGCAATCCCTCATACAAAGCACGTAGCGCCTCCAGCCACTCCTCACGCGTGCGGTACTGGCCATATCCATAAGTCTCGTCCGCGTTAAACGCATGTCCCTCCGGCTTCCAAACATAGCCGCCGAATTCGCTCAGGATCCACGGCTTATTGCTCTTTACGGTGCGCACCTTGCGGAAATAAACATGCCGGCTCTCGACATCGGTCTCACACCCCTGGAACCATCCCGAAGCCGTATCCACCACTCGGCTCTGATCGATCTGCCTCAGCCGCCGATACAGACGCGTGCCGCAGAACTGCCCCCATCCCTCATTAAAAATCGTCCAGTAGCAGATACAGGGATGATTATACAGATGTCTGACCGTCCTGTGCATAAAATGGATGAACTGATGTCTCTCCTCAGGGTCATGATGCAGATAGCGGTCATCTTTACGGATACCCGAAAGCGTCGGCAGCACCGAATCCTGCACATACGAATACTTTCCGTTATTGACCATATCCTGGAAAACGACCATGCCCAGCCTGTCGCAGAGATAATAATATGTCTCGGATTCCACCTTAATATGCTTGCGGAGCGTATTAAAGCCCATCTCCTTGAGCTTCAGGATCTCGCGGCGCAGACTCTCCGACGAAGGCGGGGTCACCAGACCGTCACTCCAGTACCCCTGATCCAGCAGACCGTTAAAGAAATAGGGTCGGCCGTTCAGAAGGATCCTCGGATGCTCGCCGACCTGTTCGATGCGGATCGTGCGCAGGGCAAAATACGACTGCACCGTATCCTCTCCGCAGCGCATCGTAAATGCATACAGGTAGGGATCCTCCGGCGTCCACAGATGGGGCTCGCGAATCCTCACCCTGGCGCGGCCGTTCTTGACCGGAACCATGGTATAGGGTGTTTCATCCAGGATCATCATGCCGTCTCCGGGCCCGTCAACCATAATGTTAACGCTTTCTTCATCCACGCGGATGCGGATGCGCCGGATATAATTCTCGGGCACCACCTCCAGCCAGACGGTTTTCCAGATACCGCTGTGAGGCGTATACCACATGCCTCCGCGCTGCAGGGACTGCTTGCCATAGGGGATCGAGCTGTCCTCCAGCCGGTCATAGGTGCGGAGAATCAGTTCGTTTTCACCATCGGGATCCAATTGATCCGTAATATCCCACTCCACGGGCAGACTTACGGAGAGCTTTTCCTCAAACCAGTGTCCGTTCACGCAGAGAGCCGCCTGCTGGTCCGCCGCCTCGACATGCAGCAGGACCCTGCGGGAGTCCTTTCCTTGCAGCTCCTGGCACAATAATGAAGAGAGGCGGATCCTGCGGCGGTACCACAGGTAGCTCCCGTCCGGGATCTCCTCATGGATGCCTGAAAGATACGCTTCCGGTGCAAAAGGTACTCTGATCCGGCGCTCCAGAGGCGGCATCTCCCACCTCCCGGAAACACCGAAATCCCACCATCCGTTCAGGATCATGATCGCGCTGCGCCGAAGCTGCGGACGGGGATGGTCTTCCCAGGGGATGATCCCGGGATGCTCACTTAGAAACTGTCCATCCCTCGTCTGCAGGGGAGCCTTCATCCCGGTCTCCGTCTCCTGAATCTCTGTACGGCCGCGTCCAAATAGTTTCATGCTTTTACCTCCAATTGGCCGCGGCGCAGTCTGCGAAGCAGAGGCAGCAGTGCCGCGAGCAGGATCAGGCCGACCACAAGGGCCGCCAGAAAGATATTTTGATTGGGAACAAAGGAATAGGTGCCGTCATCATTCAGGATCTGCCGCGCGTCTTTCAGCACCGCGGCACCGATGTACGGTCCGATAATGCCCGGCAGCAGTACCTGGCAGACAATTCTGAGCCCCTGGAACATGCCGGCGCGTCCCGCAGGCGTATAATCCCTGATCATGGCGCCGAATACGGCCATCCCGGTGAGGAACCCGCTCAGCATCAGGAGCGATCCGATAAAGACGGGCACGATCTGACGGAAGAACAGGAGCATCAGATAGCCGGCAAAAAGCATGCCTAGGCTCGGCAGTATCGCGCTGCCGAAACCGAGCCGGTCATATACTCTCCCGTAGAAAGCCGTCACCACCGCCGCCACGATGATCGCGGGCGCCATGATCAGCACATAATTATCCAGTTCCAGGGCGACATTATAATACAGGATCAGATACGGCATAAATACCTGGATCGAGATATTGAAAATGATAAAACAGCCAAGTGTCAAATACAGGACGGGATTGGCCTTCATCACCGAGGGACGGAAGCCATAGGAGATATTATACCAGAAACGCTCGTTTTCCGGCTTGCGGACCCCGGTCTCCGTCACCAGCCGGAATCCCAGGATTCCGATCACGAGGACAATCCCTCCGATTATCAGAAAGATCGCCGTCCAGGACGAGGGCTTATCCAGATCAAAACCCATGAATCCGCCAAAGACTACCAGGATCGCGACGAGCGGCATCATGGAATTAATACCTTCGGCCGCCCCACGGCCGCCGCCCTCGGTCGCGTCCGTCAGCCAGGCGTTGTACGCCGCGTCATTGGCGGATGACCCGAAGAAAGTCATCACACAGTCCATCAGGATGACCAATGTGACGCCGATCGAAGCGGCTGATACCGCCGCAGGAAACATCCCTGTGATCACATCCATCCTGATCAGTGCAAAGCAGGCGATCGAGAGGCCCCAGAGGATATATCCCCAGCACATAAAGAACTTACGCTTCCCGATCTTGTCCGAGAGCGCGCCGATCAGAATTGTCGTCAGCGTCGCCGCCACGGCACTGGCCGCCACCATGGCAGAGATCGCCGCGGCGTCCGCGTGGAACATCTTATAGATGAAAACGTTAAAATACATGTTCTCGACGACCCAGGCGACCTGACCCGTCAGGCTGAAAATCACAAGAGCCAGTCTAAAATGAGGGATTGTCCGCGTCACGCAGTCTTCCTTTTGTATTGAATTCATGAGCATTCATCCTTTCTGACAGGTTACGATGCTTTCTGTAAGAATTATACGTCCATGGCTTCAAATTGTCAATGCTTCGTGAGAGGGTAATTTGAACGGTCTCCGGTTTAATAAAATCTGTCCGATTATTTTGAAAAAAGGTGTTGACAGATGCGCGGCGGCATGATATACTCCAACTGTATTAACTGAATTAGTACAGTTAGGCTGTTGAAAGGTGGTGATGGCTTTGATAATGATCAACTACAGGGATTCCAGGCCGATCTACGAGCAGATCAAGGCTCAGCTGATCCAATTACTGATCACGGGCGGTATTGCATCGGGACAGAAGCTTCCGTCCGTTCGCGATCTTGCACAGCAGCTGGCCATCAATCCCAATACGATCCAGCGGGCTTATCGCGAGCTCGAGGCAGAGGGCTACATCTATTCTGTTCCCGGAAAAGGTTCCTTCGCCTGTACAGATTCCGAAGCTGCTGCCGCACAGAAGAAAACGCTGCTTAAAGAATATGTAGAGCTTGTAGGACGTCTGCGCTCGCTCGGCCTGTCGGATGAGGAACTGCTTGAAGCCATGAAGGAGGGAGAAGCAAAATGATCAAGATCAATCAATTATCCAAGAGCTTCGACAAATTCAAAGTACTGGATAATTTACAGATGCATGTACCCAAGGGATCCATTTACGGGCTTGTCGGCCCCAACGGCGCGGGCAAATCCACGCTGATCCGCCATATTACAGGCGTCTACCGGCCCGATGCCGGCGAGATCCTGGTGGACGGGGCACCCGTTTATGAGAATACGGAAGTCAAAAAGCATATGTCAGTGATCCCGGATGAAATCTATTATTATCTTCAGGCGAGCACTTACGATATGATGCGTTTCTACCGCGGGCTCTATCCCCGGTTTGACACAGAACGCTACCGCAAACTCGGCGAGATCTTCGCCTTTGACGAGAAAAGGCTGATTCGGAAACTTTCCAAAGGAATGCAGAAGCAGGCGGCCTTTCGTCTGGCGCTCTCGGCTCGTCCGGACCTTCTGATTCTGGATGAGCCCGTGGACGGTCTGGATCCGGTGATGCGCCGTCAGATCTGGAGCCTGGTGATCGGTGATGTTGCCGAGAACGGTACGACGGTCCTCGTCTCCAGCCATAATCTGCGTGAGCTGGAAGATGTATGCGATCATGTCGGAATCATTCATCAAGGCAGACTGATGTTGGAGAGACCTTTGTCCGAGCTGCAGGGCGGCACGCTCAAAGTCCAGCTCATGCTGCCGGAAGGCGTTACGGAGCCGCCTGCCGGTCTGAAGATTCTGCACCGGTCCGCCATCGGCCGTGTGGAAACCTGGATCGTCCGCGGCGAGCGCGAACAGATCGAAGCTGGGCTCGCTGAACTGCAGCCGGTCTTCTATGATCTGATCCCGCTGAGTCTGGAAGAAATCTTCATTTACGAGATGGGAGGTGCCGATTATGCCATCCACGAAATCCTTCTGTAATAAAACACTGTTTGTGAAGAACCTGAGCCGTTTCTGGCCGATCCCGGTCATTTATTTCCTGATCCTGCTCATTCTCCTCCCTGTCAGGGGGTATACGATCTGCAAACCGTTCACCCTGCCATTTTATCGACCGAACGGCATCATCATGATCCTCAACTATTCCCGCGACGCGGCGCTCAAGATGGGACCTGGATTATCCTTCTTTTTTGCCTGCGGTACGGCCTGCGTATTGTATTCCTACCTGTATCAGTCGCGCAGCGTCCAGTTCATGGGGAGTCTGCCCGTCAGCCGCGAAGCGATGTTCGGATCGGCTTATCTGGCCGGCTTTTGCATGCTGAGCGCCCCGGTCATTCTTACCATGTGCATCATGTTTATACAGCAGATCGGTTTCGGGGTTCCGGCTTCCAGGGCGCTTCTGTATGATCTGGAGACACTTGGCATCTACCTGATCCAGATGCTGCTCTTCTATAGTCTGGCTGTTTTCTCGGCGCAGCTGACCGGGCATTTCGCAATCATGCCGCCGATGTATCTGTTCCTCAATTTCTTCCTGATCATCGGCTATTATCTGTTTGTGGCGTATGCGAGTATTTTCCTGCCGCACTGTGTTTTCTCCAGGCCGGAATTCGTCACATACTCTTCTCCTCTGGTCTGGATGAGCTTCTGGCACAGCTTGCCTCTGCCGAACGATCAACTCGCCGTGTCTTCCTTCCACTGGATCTACTATGTCTATCTGACGGCAGGCCTGCTGCTCACCTTTGCGGCGATGTTGCTGCACCGCAGGCGCAAGATGGAGAACGCATCGGAAATCATCAGCTACCGCCCGCTCCGTTCCATTCTGAAATATGTGCTGTCTCTGATGTTCGGACTGGGCATGGGGTACATTCTGTATGTCCTGACAGACTCCAACGCATCTTTTGAAGGAACCCTGCTCTTTGTGTTTATCAGCACGCTGATTGGATATTTCGGTATCGAGATGGTCCTGCAGAAAAGCTTCCGTGTACTGCGTTCCTGGAAAGGATTTGTCGTATGTATTCTGTTATCATCTGCATTTCTGCTCGCGATGATGACGGATGTCCTCGGATGGGAAAAAGCCATCCCGGATCCGAATGGTATCGAATCGGCCAAAATCTCGCCCTCCGGTACTGTGAGTGACTCCGAAATGAAGGATAGAATCCGTGAACTCCATCAATTCGTCCTGGAGAACGAAGACGCTCTCCGCAAGCATCACCAGGATAATGAAATCAGCCTCTGGTTTGAATATGATATGAAAGCCGGGCACAAAATGATCCGTAAATTTGAAAATCTGCCTTTTGATCTGGATCATCTGAAAGTACCGGGCACCTATGAATATATGTTTACGGAGATCTATCATTCTGAGGAGAGCATCCGTAACCTGTATGGGATCGACAAAACGATCCAGCATGGTTTTCTGGATTTTACGTCGGTCCCCACCGATTCAAAAGAACCCGCCGCACAGCCTGAGGGTGATAATTCTGTTCCCTACCAGAATATTACGATCGAGCTGGACGCCAAAACCATTCAGTATATCTTGGAAAACTGTCTCATTCCCGATTACAGGGCAGGTAAACTGCTGCAGTATCCGGAATATGTCTCTGACTGGATCGCTTACCGGAATGAAAAGGCTGAATCCGAGACATACTACCGAAGCTGTTATCTGCACTGGGAGTACCTCGACTCCGATCCGTCTTCGCCCGGAATTGAGATAAAGGGGACGGGCATCATGCTTCATACGTCTGAGGATTTTGACACATTGACCGGGCAGTACATCATGGAGCTCATCAGCGGCAACGTAAAGTGAGTGTATGCCCGATTCTATGGAATTTGCACAAAAAAACCTCAAACATTTGGTTTTTTTCGGTATCCGTCGGGACAATAATCCAAAATAAAGCTTGACTTTTATTATGAAAAGGAGTATGCTAAGCGGAGCGCGGCTGTCTTCGCTGCGCCCTCCTAAATGTAATAGTGAAAGGATAACATGTGTTAACATTATGGAAATACTTGGCCTGATTATTAAGGTTTTGACTATCCTTCTGTCCCTGTGCTGCGCTTATCAGGTTTTTTATATCTTTGTCATCTGGTGGCAGATGCTTAAAAACAAGAAGGACTCTGACATATCCGCACCTCTGCCCGAGCCTCAAGGCCGCTACGCCGTTCTGATTTGTGCACGTAATGAGCAGACGGTCATTGGTGATCTGGTGCGGAGCGTCATTTTGCAGGACTACCCTTCCGAGATGCTCAAGGCCTTTGTGCTGGCCGATAACTGCACCGACCATACGGCGCGGTGCGCTCGTGAAGCGGGAGCTGTAGTGTATGAGCGCTTCAACACCTCCCAGGTCGGAAAGGGCTATGCACTGGATGAACTGCTTGGTCACATCCGCGAGGACTATCCCGAAGGTTTCGACGGCTACATCGTATTTGATGCCGATAATATTCTGAAACCCGATTACGTCCGCCATATGGACCTCATGTTCCGGAAGGGCTGCGATATTGTCACCAGTTACCGCAATTCCAAGAATTTCGGCGCCTCATGGCTGGCGGGCGGCTGCGGTCTGAACTTCATCCGTGAGAGCCGCTATCTGAACCAGGCCCGTTATGCACTGGGCATCAGCGCTTTTATATCCGGTACCGGATTTGCCTTCAGCCGCAAGATCCTCGAAGAGATGGGCGGCTGGCCGTATCATCTGATTTCCGAGGATATGGAGTTCACGGTCGATCAGATCTCCAAAGGCAGAAAGATCGCCTTTGCAGCCGACTGCGAGTTCTATGATGAGCAGCCGCTGACCTTCCGTCAGTCATTCCGTCAGCGTTCACGCTGGCTCAAAGGCACGCTCCAGGTCCTGATCCGCTACCGTAAGCCCCTGTGGAAAGCTATTTTTAAGGGAGATTTCGGGGCGATAGATCTCTTCATTTACAGCGTACCGATGTTCCTGTTTACGTCCCTGATCTTCATCCTGAATATGATCCTGGGTATTCTGGTAGCCCGCGCCGACCAGAGCCTCTGGGGCTTCCTGCGTGTGGTGGGAGGCCAGCTGGTCGGAATGTACGGCGGACTGCTCTTTACTTCCGCCTCCGCCATGCTGACGGAACACAAGAAGATCATGGCGCCCGGCTGGAAGAAGCTCTTGTACACCTTTACGTTCCCTCTCTATATTTTCACCTATATTCCGCTTGCGCCCATCGCCCTGTGCCGGAAGCTTAAATGGACACCCATATCCCATACCGTCACCGCTGCAAGCATGACGTTTGACGTCCGGAAGGCCCTCGCGCCGGAGGAAGAGCAGGAACAAGTTGCCTGATTAAGCACAAAAAAAGACCGCTGTCGCGGTCTTTTTTTTATCCTTTGAGGGTTATAGGACAAAATGTGTTGGTCGCTAATCCCAAAACACAGGGTATTCTGAGGGCTTATGGAACTCTTCCCATACGATAGCATCGCCCCACATAGGGATAGAGTCTTCCAGACGTTCCTTGTTGGTCATTCGTTTGTA
>JAFRZL010000002.1 GCA_017442535.1 Bacillota bacterium
TATGCACGTGTATAGCGATCAGTGGGAAACCCTATGCACGTGCATAGCGATCAATGGAAAACCCTATGCACGTGCATAGTGATCAGCAGGAAACCCTATGCACGTGCATAGCAATCAGCGGAAAACCCTATGCACCTGCATAGCAATCAGCGGCAAACCCTATGCACGTGCATAGCAATCAGCGGAAAACCCTATGCACGTGCATAGTGATCAGCAGAAAACCCTATGCACGTGCATAGCGGCCGGAGCCCCACCCGCACATGCTACAGAAAATGAATTTTACATTCGTCTGTCTGCGGGGATGGCCCGGACTTAGTGAAAAAAGGCTTGCCAAATTCGGGTAAAAGGTGTAAAATAAACTGTACCTTTGTGGCTTTCTATAAAGGTGAATTTGTTCCAAAACGGTGTTTTGGCAGGAGGAATTCTTGGATGGAGGAGAAGCAGAAACATTGGCGGCTTCCGGCATGGCTTGGCATCTGGTTGGTGCTGGCCTGTCAGGAGATGATTACGCAGCTGATGATTTTTGGCCGGATGACGTGGGGCATGTTCTACGGAGCTGTTTTTGCGGTCCCCGCGGCAGGCTTATTGACTGTGCTTACCAGTCTGTTCTCGAAAAAGGCGAATCGGATTCTGCGGTTTGTATTGCTGCTCATTCCGACGATATTTTTTGGAGCGCAGATTGTTTATTATGATATTTTCAAGACGTTTATGCAGGTGTTCTCGATTGGACACGGTGTGGGGAACGCCATTAATTTCTTCTCGGTGGTGCTGGAGAGTCTGAGCCGGATCTGGTGGAAGATTCTGCTGGTGCTGCTGCCTTTTGTGGCGTATTCGGTTTTGCCGTCGAGGCTGCGTAGAGACGAACGCCGTCGCTGGCAGCATGTGCTGGCGGTGACGGTGATGAGTGTGCTGCTGCATTTTGTGGCACTGGGTTCGCTTTTCCTGGCGGGAACGGGGAGCAATACGCCCCATGAGCAGTATTTCGGCAAAACCCGGTTGATGCAGGCCTATCAGAAGCTGGGCGTTCTGACCAGTATGCGGATCGATTTACAGCATCATTTGTTCGGTTACGGGGATGAGCCGGATATCGTGATCATTGTCAGCCGGCCGGAGAGTTCGGCTGAGGAATCGTCGCGTGAAGAAGTCATCAGCAAAGAGGAAAGCGCGAATGAGTCCTTGCCGGATTCTTCCGCGGAGGAGAGCAGCGTGCCTGAGGAGCCGCCTTTCGAGGGGAAGCCGGTTGTCCTGGATATTGATTTTGATCATCTGATCGAGACCGCGCCGGGCGAACGCATTGCCAATATGCACCGGTATTTCCAGTCGGTGGAGCCTTCGTATACCAACAAATATACGGGCATGTTCGAGGGATATAACCTGATCTGGCTGATCTGTGAAGCCTGGTCCAAGTGGACGATCGATGAGAAGCTGACACCGACGCTTTACAAGATGGCCAATCAGAACTGCTTTGTCTTTGAACATTTCTATACGCCTTATTTCGCGATGAGTACGCTGGACGGCGAATATGTCACCATGACCAGCCTGCTGCCGAAAGAGGATGTATGGAGTTACTATGTGAGCTCCTTCGGGCCGATGCCCTTCGGGTTCGGCAATATGATGGTGCCGATGGGGTATACATGCCGCGGATATCACGATCATCACTTTGACATGTATCGACGGGACCTGTCCCACCCCAACATGGGTTACATCTGGAAAGGCTGGGGCAACGGCCTGAATGTGGATTATACCTGGCCCGAATCCGACCTGCAGATGATGCAGCTGAGCGTTTCAGACTATGTTGATAAAGAACCTTTTCACGTCTATTATCTGACGGTCAGCGGCCATGTCAACTGGAACTGGACGGGTAATGCCATGTGCATCAAGCACCGCGACGAAGTGCAGGATCTTCCCTATGACGATGAAGAGATCAAAGCCTATCTCGCCTGCAATATTGAGCTGGATCTTGCCTTGCAGTATCTGCTGGAGCAGCTGGAAGAGGCCGGCGTCGCGGACCATACCGTGATCGCCATGTCGGCGGATCATTATCCCTACGGCATGGATGTGGACCAGCTTTCCGTCCTGGACGGCAGTGATCTGTCCAAGGATTTCGAAATGTACAAAAACGCTTTTCTGCTGTACTGCCCGGGAATGGAAGAGACGGTGCATGTGGATAAGATCGGATCCAGTCTGGATATCGCGCCGACGCTTGCCAACCTCTTTAACCTGCCTGTGGACTCCAGACTCTATATGGGGCGCGACCTGCTCTCTGATGCGGAGCCGCTGGTCATCATGGCGGATCACAGCTTCTTCAATGACAAGATTCTGTATGATGCTTCCACCGGACGCATTAACTACAGGGGCGAGGAAGCTATGTCCCCGACCGAGATCAAGGCCTATGCCGAAAGGCTCCAGACCGAGGTCAATAACAAATATGCGATGTCCGAAGCAGTTTTGATGTATGACTATTACGGCTATCTGCAGGATTACCTGCCCTGGTGGAACGGAAAATCCTATGGACGGCTGTATGATCCGGCGCTCGATGACTGATACAGATAAGGAGACCCTATGATTTACACAGAGATGACCAAAAAAGCGCTGAAGCTCTGCTTTGAGGCGCACAAGGATCAGAAGGACAAGAGCGGGATGCCTTACGTCTTTCATCCCTTCCATCTGGCGGAGCAGATGCGGACGGAGGAGACGGTGACAGTTGCGCTGCTGCACGATGTGGTGGAGGATACGGATTATACGCTGCAGGACCTCGCCGACATGGGCTTCCCCCCGGCGGTGACGGAGGCCCTGGCGCTGCTCACGCACGATAAATCCGTCCCTTATATGGACTATGTGGCTACGATCAAGGCGAATCCGATCGCCCGTGAGGTCAAGCTTGCGGATCTCGCGCATAACAGTGATCTGAGCCGCCTGGACAAGGTGGATGAAAAAGCGCTCCGCAGAGCGGAAAAATACCGCAGAGCCATCGAGCTGCTTACGGACTGATTGAATTGCTTAGAGAAAAAACAGGGGGTTATTCAATGAAAAACGTATTGGTGATGGAGCCTCATTCCGAGGAGATGAAAAAGCGTTTTCTCGCTATTGAGGGATATCGGTTTACTTTTTGCGAAGACAAATCTCAGATAACGGATGAGATCCTCGCAGAGACACAGATCATGATCGGTACGCCCACCAGGGAGATGGTGGCCAAAGCGCCTTTGCTGGAGTGGGTGCAGCTGTACAGCGCCGGTGCCAACAGTGTTCTGTGGCTGCCCGAAAATATCATGATTACCAATGCTTACGGGGCGTACGGTCCCGCGATCTCGGAATTTCTGGCCGCAGGCGTGCTGATGATGTCCAAGCAGTTTCCGGAATATATCGCGAATCAGCGCCGTCATGTATGGAAACGGGTGCCCGGAGTCCGGATGGCGGAGGAATACACGGTCGTTTCGGTTGGTATGGGAGCCATCGGCACCGCTTTTCTGAAGCGGATGCACGATATGGGGGCGAAGTGTTACGGCGTATGCCGCACGCTGCATAAGTATCCCGATTTTGTTGAAGGATTGTATACACCGGATACAATGAAGGAGATTCTCGGCTGCGCGGATGTTGTTGCACTCTGTCTGCCGGGAACCGCCGATACCGCGGGAATGTTTGATGAAAAGACGCTGCGGAGTATCCGGAGAGGCGCCCTGCTGCTGAACATCGGCAGAGGGACGGCGATCGTTACGGAGGATCTGCTTAAATTGCAGCAGGAAGAGTACTTCCGGGGCGTATTGCTGGATGTTACCGATCCGGAGCCGCTTCCGGCCGACCATCCTCTGTGGGATGCCCCTCATGTCATCATTACGCCTCATATATCCGGAGGATTCCGCTCACCGGTCAATTACGCGAGGGTCATGAATGTGGCCTTCGAGAATCTGGAACGCATGGCCCGCGGCGAAGCCGTGCTGCATGCCGTAGACCGCAAAGCACAGTATTAAAATGTATTATTCTATGCAGGAGATGTGATTACATATGAAATTAGGTATCGTAGGACTTCCGAATGTCGGGAAGAGTACACTGTTTAACTGCCTGACCCAGGCGGGCGCGCAGGCAGCGAATTATCCTTTCTGCACGATTGAGCCCAATGTGGGCGTCGTGGCGGTGCCGGACGCCAGGCTTACGGCGTTGACCAAGATGTATGATTCGGCCAAGACGACGCCGGCCACGATCGAATTCGTGGATATTGCGGGCCTGGTCAAGGGCGCCAGTAAAGGCGAGGGCCTGGGCAACCAGTTCCTGTCCCACATTCGAGAAGTCGATGCAATTGTGCACGTGGTGCGCTGTTTTGAAGATGATGATGTGATCCATGTGGATGGCAGCGTGGATGCGCTGCGCGACATCGAGACCATCAATATCGAGCTGATTTTCGCGGACATGGAGACGCTCGACCGCCGTAAGGCAAGGACTGCGAAAGCCGCCAGGGCCGACAAATCGCTCGCAGCTGAGCTGGAGGTACTGGAAAAGGCCTACGAGACACTGGAGTCCGGCAAGCGTGTCAAATCGCTGCAGCTTTCCCCTGATGAGCAGGCGATCCTGGATTCATTCCAGTTGCTGACGGCCAAGCCGGTCATCTATGCGGCT
This sequence comes from Bacillota bacterium, assembly GCA_017442535.1. Classification (GTDB taxonomy): domain Bacteria; phylum Bacillota; class Clostridia; order Lachnospirales; family Bianqueaceae; genus RUG12817. The sequence goes on from JAFRZL010000002.1 coordinate 4,612, forward strand.
AACGTGACCGAGGATGATCTGGCGGACGACGGGGCCGGCAATGTCCAGGTGCAGCGTGTGCGTGAATATGCCAAAGAGCATGGTGAGCAGGTCTTTGTGGTCTGTGCCAAGATCGAAGAAGAGATCGCGATGCTGGACGAGGATGAGAAGCAGATGTTCCTCGAGGAGCTGGGTCTCACCAATTCGGGCCTTGACCGCCTGATCGCCGCGAGCTACGACCTGCTCGGCCTGATCAGCTATCTGACGGCCGGTCCGACCGAGAGCCGCGCATGGACCATCCGCAAAGGGACCCTCGCGCCCCAGGCTGCGGGCAAGATACACTCTGATTTTGAGAGGGGCTTTATCCGTGCGGAAGTAGTGGCCTATGATGACCTGATGGCCTGCGGCAGCTACGCCGCCGCGCGTGAGAAAGGCCTGGTCCGCTCCGAGGGCAAGGAATATGTCATGAAAGACGGCGATGTTGTCCTGTTCCGTTTCAACGTTTAAACAGCTTAATCTACACATCAAAAAAGTGCGGATCCGAATTAATCGGGATCCGCACCTTTTTGATGCGGGAACCGTTCAGAAGGGAGGCAATCCGGTTCCCGGCAAGGAGGAAGAAGAATATTGATTAAAGATTGTACTCGATATCGGCGATGACCTGTTTCATGCGGTTCATGGTATTGATGGCTGCTTTGTACAGGCCTTCGGCAGTCTCCAGAGAAGTGCGGTTGGAGGTCGTGTGCTCGTTGGCCTTCATCGCGTCATCCATGGTCTTGACCCAGTCGGCGGGAACGGCGTCGATGCCCTTCAGGGCGCCGGCAAGCGATCCGGCGGTGTGGGCGCGGCAGTCGGTGTCGCGGCCGCTGTTGACCGCGTAGATGATGGCCTTGCGGGGATCCGCGTCAGCCATATAGAGGATGCCGTAGGCGGCGCTCAGGATTTCGACCGCGTTCGAGACCTGACGGTTCTCGTATTTCTCCTGAAGACGCTTGCCGTAATACTCGGGGTCGCCGTTGGAGGTGCGGGCAATCTCCTGCACGTCCAGGAATTCTTTGCGCGGGGTGGGCCCCAGGATGCTTGCGGCGGTTTCGATGACACTGTCGATCGTGGCGCCGGGACGCAGGGCTTCGGCTACACCGGCACTGTGTGCGGCGGCGACTTCGCAGGCATAGTTGCCGGGCACGCCGCGGACATCTTTAATGCGGGAGAGTTCCAGCGCGTCTTTGGCTGCCTGTTCGGGGAAGCAGGCGTTGACGACGCCGACGGCGCCCATCATCTTCGTGGTGCCGTACAGGCCGGGCCAGGAAGCGTAGCGGCCGACTTCCCACGGTACGATACCTGCTTTGATGGAGTAGTAGATGATCTGATCCTGGCTGCCCAGCATCCAGCCGAATTTATCCGGCGTAACGAGGGTGGCCCAGGCACGGGCCAGATCCCAGATATCGATACGGCCGCCTTTTTCAATGATGGCCGTGCACATGATGCGGAAACGCTCTTCACCGTCCTCCGTGGTGCCCGGCACGCGGGTGTGCGGATGATGGATCGGCGGATGGCCGAGGCCGGTATCGAAAGGATTGGCCGCACGGTCGTTGACAGTGGGCAGATGCTCATAGAATTTGCGGACTTCGGGCAGATAGTCGATCCAGCCCCAGTATTGCTGACGCTCTTCAACCGTGTAACCCTCCATCAGCTCTCCCATGGAGTTACCGATGGATCCCGCGGCAATATAGCCGTGAATGCGCTTAAATAACTGACTGTCATGATAATCTGACATAGTGATTCCTCCTGTTAGACGATTACATTTGAGCTTCCATATCGGCGACGACCTGCTTCATGCGATTCATGGTATTGATCGCGGCGGCATACAGGCCCTCGGCTGTCTCCAGAGAAGTGCGGTTGGAGGTCGTGTGTTCGTTGATCTTCATCGCGTGATCCACGGTATCCACCCATTCCTTCGGTACGGCATCGATGCCGTTCAGAGCCCCGGCAAGCGAGCCGGAGGTGTGGGCGCGGCAGTCGGTGTCACGGCCGCTGTTGACCGCGTAGATGATCGTCTTGCGCGGGTCGGCGTTAGCCATATACAGCAGTCCGTAAGCGGCGCCGAGGATCTCAACCGCGTTGGAAACCTGGCGGTTCTCGTACTTGTCCTGCAGCTTGCGGCCGAATTCTTCGGGGTCTCCGCCGCAGGTGCGGGCCATTTCCTGTACCGTTTCGAATTCGCGGCGCGGGGTGGGCCCCAGAATATTCGCCGCGGCCTGCGTGACGCTGTCGATCGTCGCATTCGGCTTCATGGACTCGGCCACGCCGGCGCAATGGGCTCCGGCCACTTCGACCGCGTAATTACCGGGCACGCCGCGTACATCCTTCAGGCGGGCAAGCTCCATACCATCCATGGCCGCCTGCTCGGGGAAGCACGCATTGACGACACCGACGGCTCCCATCATTTTGGTGGTGCCGATCAGTCCGGGCCAGGAAGCGTAGCGGCCGATCTCCCACGGCACGATACCGGCTTTGATGGAGTAATAGATGATCTGATCCTGCGGACCCAGCTGCCAGCCGAATTTGTCGGGCGTGACGCGCTCGGCCCATTCACGGGCCAGATCCCAGAGGTCGATGCGGCCGCCTTTGCGGATGATGGCGGAGGCCAGAATGCGGAAACGCTCCTCGCCGTCTTCTGTGGTGCCCGGGATGCGGGTGTGCTTGTGGTAGAAATACGGATGGCCCAGTCCGGTGTCAAAAGGATTGGACGCTTTCTTGCGGTTGATACCGGGCAGCCTGTGCTCAACATCCTTGGTGACTTCGGGCAGATAATCCACCCAGCCCCAGTACTGCTGCCGCTCTTCCACGGTATAGCCTTCCATGAGCTCGCCCATGGAGTTGCCGATGGAGCCGGCCGCGATATAGCCGTGGATTTTCTTGAAGAGAAGACTGTCATGATAATCTGACATTTGTGAACCTCCTTTTTTGTATCTGTGTTATGGGAGAACGATTATTCCTTGACGGCACCGATCATAACGCCCTTTACAAAATACTTCTGCAGGAAAGGATAGACGCAAAGGATCGGAATGGTGGATACGATGATGGCGGCATATTTGATACCCTCGCTCATCAGCTCGGTATCGGTACCGGCCTGGTTATTGTCATTCGCGATCAGGATCTCGCGCAGGATCAGCTGCAGCGGGAATTTGGTGCGGGTACGCAGATAAATGGATGCGGTGAACCAGCTGTTCCAGTAGGCAACACCGTAGTACAGGGCGATAACCGCCAGCGTGGCTTTGGCCAGCGGAACGATAATGCGTGCATAGATGATCAGGTCGTTCGCACCGTCGATCTTGGCGGATTCCTCCAGGCTGGGCGGGATCGCGGCAAAAGCGGTTCGGACGATGATCAGGTTGGTGGTATTGATCGTCACGGGGATGATTAGCGAGAAAATGGAATCGTACAGGCCGACATCGCGGATGACCAGGAAACGCGGGATCAGACCGCCGTTAAAGATCATCGTGAAGGTGATCGCCAGCATGAAGAAGTTGCGGGCGGGGAACCCCTGCCGGGAAAGCGGATATGCGGCCATGGTAGTGATAAGCAGGCTGAAGCAGGTACCGAAAAGCACGATGAAGAGCGTGTTGCCGTAGCCCGTCCAGATACCCGGATAATTCATGATGACTCTGTAAGAGGACCATGAAAAGCCCGCGGGCCAGAGCAGCAGGCCCTGATGCGCCAGCAGCGGACCGGATTCGCTGAGCGATGCCATGAGAACGTGATAAATCGGATACAGACAAATGATGCTGAGGAAGGTCAGGAACAGGATATTGAAGATGTTGAAGGCGATTTCGCCTTTGCTTCGTTTGATCATGATGACGCCCCCTCTCTCAGAACAAACCGCTGCCCTGGACCTTCTTACTGATCCAGTTTACTGACAGCAACAGAACCATGTTGATCACGGAGTTAAACAGATCGACGGCAGCGGCAAAACTGTATTCGCCTTTCTGAATACCGCGGGTATAGACGTAGGTTGAGATGATGTCAGCCGTTTCGCGGGTACTGTCATTATACAGAAGCAGTACTTTTTCGTAGCCCAGGCTCATCAGGCGGCCGACACGGAGGATCAGCAGGATGACGATGGTCGGCAGAATCCCCGGTATGGTGATGTGGAAGGCCTCCTGGAACCGGTTCGCACCATCGATGCGGGCAGCTTCATACAGCTGCATATCAATGGCTGAGATGGCTGACAGATAGATGATGGAGCCCCAGCCGACTTCCTGCCAGATACCGCTTGCGATGTAAATCGTGCGGAAATATTCTTTTTTCTCCAGGAAAAGGATGCGCTCCTTGCCGAAGAACGCGACGATATCGTTGAACAGGCCGTTCAGACGGCAGAAGCTGATGACGATACCGCACGAAACGACGAGCGAAATGAAGTGGGGCAGATAGGTGACGGTCTGGACCGTCCTCTTAAAGGCCTGATTGCGCACTTCGTTCAGCAGAAGCGCCAGAATGATCGGCGCGGGAAAGCCGAAGATAATGTTATAACCGCTCAGCAGAACCGTATTGCGGACCAGACGGCCGAAATAAAAGCTGTTAAAGAAAGTCTGAAAATGTTTCCAACCGACCCATTTGCTGCCCAGAATACCTTTGGTGATATAGAAGTCGCGGAAAGCGATCTGAGCGCCGTACATGGGGAAATAGTGGAAGACCACATAGTAAAGGATGGCCGGCAAAAGGAGCAGGTAATTGTATTTGTTCGTAGCGAGATCCTTGAGGATACGTTTTCCAAGGCTCTTTTTACGAACAGTCGGTTTCGGTGTTGCCATGGCAAAAACCCCTTTTGATAAAGAATAAAGGCCCCCGGCCCTGACGGGTTGGAATGCCTTTTGTAACACCGGGATACCGCCTTAAGACGGTATCCCGGCTGAAAAACATATTGCACTGCCGGCTTGTCCGGCGTTCTTTTTACGCCGCGATATAGCGGTCGTAAGCGGCCTGCATGATCGCAACAGCTTCATCCAGACCCATGGTCTTAAGCTGGGCACGGAAAGCTTCCACTTCGGAAAGCGGCTTGGCTCCGGTTACAAAGCCCTGCATACCTTCTTTGTAGTAGCTCTCGATGTCGGCCATCAGAGTGTTCAGGCGGCTCTGCTCTTCCTGAGAATACTTCAGGCTCTGCGGGCACTTGCGCTCTCTGGTGGAATCCTTAACAGTGGGATATACCATGCGCTGCTGATCGTAGCTCATAACGGCATCCCAGTAATACTTGTCGTTAACCATACGGGGCATGATACCGCCGATGCAGTACTTGGCGATCGCCTGTACCAGGGACAGACCTTCGGCCTTGGTGATCAGGTCGGTGTAATGAGCAACACCATTGGAGTCGAACTCATAGGTGTAGCCTTCCTTACCCATATCCATCATGATCTGGCCTTCGGGGCTGTACATATAGTCGAGGTACTTAACAGCAGCTTCGACCTCTTTGCACTTCGCGGAGATCGCAGCGCCGCCGTTGTCACAGGGCTCCTGAGAGAAGAAGTCAAAGCTCTTGCCCTCGGAGGTGATGGGATACGCCATGGGCTCCAGATTGAAGTTGGGATCGCCCTTCTCGTAGTCATAGCTGCCGAGCAGGGTACCGATACCACCGTTCATCTTGCCGTAGAACGAACCGGCACGGTCGGTCAGGACTTTCTCCTTCCAGCCGGCAGCGTCGGTACTGAAGGTTTCGGGATCCAGCAGGCCTTCCGCATACCACTTGTTCATGGTGGTGACGAAGTCCGTGAAGCCGGGAGCCTCGGAAGCGAAGACAACCTTGCCGTCAAAGATGGAGCAAGCCATCTGCTTGTAGTAGCTGGAGTTGAATCCAAAGAGCGCGGACAGACGATAGATACCCATTTCCTCATTGGAGTTGGAAACGAAGGGCAGTTCGTCGGCCTGGCCGTTGCCGTTCGGGTCACCGGTCTTGATGGCGGTGAGCATGTCATACCATTCGTCAACCTTGGTGGGCTTCTCGATCTTCAGAGTATCCAGCCAGTCCTTGCGGACGACATAGCTCTCGAAGAAGCGGGTGGGCTCGTCCAGACGGGAGGTGGAATACATACCGATGTTGCCGTCATAGGTCGTTACGGAAGCCTTGAAGCCGGGATTCTCTTCGAATACCTTGTTGTAGTAGTAGCCCCACTTGTCGATCAGCTCGTTCAGGCGAAGGATAACGCCGTTCGAGATCAGGGCGTCGATACCGTCGGTAGCGCTCTGGATGTTGAAGATGATATCCGTGATCTCGCCGGAGGCGATCATGGTGTTCAGTGCTTCGGTCAGGGACGTAGCACTGGAGGGATGGAAGAACTGAATATGGACATTACTCAGTTCCTCATAGTACTGAACGGTGAAGTTCTCTTCCATAGAAGAAAGAGATACAGAAGCCTTGCCGTCCAGAACGCTGAACATCGTCAGTGTAACCTTGTTCGCTACGATCGGAAGCTCATAGGGCTCCGGTCCCGTCGGTTCTTCGGGCGTAGAGGTTTCACTGGGGGTGGAAGCATCAGCCTTGGAAGAGTCAGCCTTGGAAGACTCTGCTTTGGAAGATTCCGCCTTGGAAGTATCTGCCTTGGAGTTCTGGTTGCCCGTGCAGGCGCTCGTGAGGAGCAGCAGGAATACCATAGCCAGAGCAATGATACGCTTCATGTTCTTCATTGTGGTTCCTCCTTTAATTCATTTTTTCCGTTGCGCGCCCCGGGAGAAGGGCACACAGTTCTTATATCTACATTATGACAACGCGCACGTCAATAAGCAAGTATCAGTATTTAATATTACTATCAGGGGTTAAGAAGTCCTTCAAAAACAGTTGAAAAAAAGATCAGTTTTCTGCCGGATGCTTTGATCTATGGCGGCAGTTGCCGCAATTGGTGAAATAATAAACAGCTCCCCTCCGATATAAGGGTTGCTAAAGCGTTAACAATGTCATATAATAAACACATGGAGGTGGGGTCATATGAAAGGAAGCATTTACACATTTGAACGACATGCCGCCAAAGATCCGGTTACCGGGGTCGAAGTCATCCGCCTGACAGACAATAAGGGCATTTATGACAGGCCTTATTTTACGTCGCCGCAATTTTCGGCGGACGGACGGTATACGATCTTTGTGTCCGACTTTACCGGTACGAGCCGCGTCAAAAATCCCGACGCGCCGGCGATCGGCAAGCTCGGATTCGGCGAATTATTCCTGCTGGAGCTGGATACGGGCAAGGCGCTGCAGCTGACCGAGGGCGAAGCGATCAAAATGGGTCACGGCGCTCATGCCATGCTGCGCCAGGACGGACGCAAGGCCTATTATTACAGCAATGAGTGGGTCAGAGAGGTGGACGTGGAGACTCTGGAAGACCGTCCACTGATGAATATACCCGCGACTTTCAATTTCCACAGTCTGACCGCGGCAACGGACAACCGGTCCATCGCTTTTTCAGTGGTGGAGGAGATCCCGCTGCTGACGGCCTGCTTTACGGATCCGCTCTCAGGGAGCGCCCCCGGCGCGCGCGAACGTTATTTCAACCAGCCGCGCAGCCATGTGATCCGGTACGATCTGGTCAAAAACAAAGGGGAAATTGTGGTCGGCGGACATGACCGGCTGACGCATGTCAGCATCAACCCGGTCAATAGTCAGGAACTTGTCTACTGCCATGACGGTCCATGGTACCAGGTGCAGCGTATGTGGGTGGCTGACCTGGCGGGAGATACTGTGCGGCCGCTTGTGGAGCAGAGAAGATATCTGGAGGCTGTGGGGCACGAATTCTTTACCCCTGCCGGCCGTGTCGGCGCTCAGTATTCATACCGGTACAAGCCGGATATGAAGTTCTTCCTGTTCGCAGATCTCTTTGTGGATCCGGACGGTAAGAATGAGGAGAGATATTATTATCCCTTTGAGCGGACACAGCATGTCAGCGTGGGGGCCCGTTCCCACCTGGGAGTCGGGGACGTTGCCTGCCTGGAGAAGGACATGAAGGACGCACGCCGGTACCTGTCGCTGATCGAGTACAATGCGGCGGATCACCGGGCGGAAGTATCGATCCTCTGCACGCATGACTCCTCCGGCAAAAAATCAGCCCATGTCCATCCGGTCTTCACACCGGATGGGGAGAGGATCGTCTTTTCCTCGGACGCGGACGGCCAGCTGAATATCTATATGGTGGAAGCCGACCTGAACCGCGTTGTCCGTAAACTGCATTAAAGATCGCTGCAAGTCATAGGGTTCAACCCTCAGGAAAGGAGTATATATGGAAACTCATGTTGTCAACTGGGAAGCTCTCCGGAGCTTTTGCCAGGAGCTGATGATGAAAGAGAACATGTCCGCCGGAGATGCTTTTGTCTGTGCGGACAATCTGGTGGATGCCGACCTTGCGGGCGTTGAGTCCCACGGTGTCAGCCGCATGACTAATTATATGAAGAGACTCCGCACGCGGGTCGTGGATCCGCAGGCTGTGCCGGAAGCGGTGCAGGAACTGCCCGCGAGCCTCTACGTGGACGGGAAGAATGCGATGGGTATGGTCGTCGGTGAATATGCTATGCGCCGCTGCATCGAAAAAGCACGCGAGACCGGTTGCTGCTTTGCCGCTGCCCATCATTCCAATCATTTCGGTATGGCGGCCTATTATTCCATGATGGCGGCGCGCGAGGGCCTGATCGGCTTCTGCGCGACGAACGCACCCCCGAACCTGGCGCCCTGGGGCAGCTCCCAGAAATACATGGGCACCAATCCGTTCTGCATTTCCGCGCCGACCAAGGGCGAGCCGATCACGCTTGACATGGCCCCCAGCGTAGTCGCCATGGGCAAGATCATCCTGGCGGCCAAGCTCGGGCAGAAGATCCCCGAGGGCTGGGTCGTGGACAAGGACGGTAATCCCTGCACCGACCCGGTGGTGGGACAGTACGGCACACTGCTGCCGATCGGCGGACCCAAGGGATCCGGTATCGCGATCTTCGTAGAGATCCTCTGCGGCATCCTGGCTGGCGCCGTCTGCGGCCCCCATATCAACCATTTCTGGAATGATTTCGAGAATCCGCAGAATGTCGGCCACGTTTTCTGCGCGATCGATCCCGAGAAATTCTGCGGCAAAGAGGCCTTTATCGAGGGCGTCGACCAGCTGATCGGCGAATTAAAGAGCCTGCCCAAGACCCCGGGGACGACCGAGATCTACATGCCCGGCGAGATCGAGAACACCCGCCGCGCGACCCGCAAGGCGCAGGGCATCCAGATGTCGGACAGCGTTTACAAGGAACTTGCCGCGCTGGCCGAGCAGTATCAGATCGAATTTACTATTTAATCTACGCGGAAAGGGAAGAATACCATGAAAACCATAGGTTTTATCGGGCTCGGAAAGATGGGCCTGCCGATGGCGATGAATCTGTGCCGGGCCGGCTTTACGGTCTATGCGCATTCGGGTAATCCGGACAGCCAGGCGAAGCTTGCCGCGCTGGGCGGACAGCCGATCGGAAGCTTTGCCGAGATGGCGTCCTGTTGCGATGTCGTGATCACGATCGTACCGGCTGACAAAGAGATCCTGGAGCTTGCCGGCGTGATCGGAGAGCATGGCCATGATGGCCTGATGTGGATCGACATGACGTCCGCCAAGGGGACGACCAAGAAAGCGATCGCCGGGCAGCTTTGCCGCAAGGCGGAAGAGACCGGACGCCGGATCTCCTTTATGGATGCGCCTGTTTCCGGCGGTGTAGCCGGTGCCGAGAAAGGAACGCTGACGATCATGGTCGGCTCCTCGCGCGAGGATTTTGACGCGCAGCAGGATGTACTGGGCGCCATGGGCAAGAATATCATCTATACCGGTGATGTCGGCGCGGGATCCAATATCAAGATGCTGAACCAGATGCTCAATGCGGCCAATACCGCGATCGCGGCGGAGGTCCTCTGCATTTCACGGCAGCTGGGAGTGGAGGATACCGTACTGTCGCAGGTAGTCAATCAGAGCAGCGGCGGCAGCTATGTCTTTGAGAGAAATGTGCCTAAATTCATGATGAGCGGCGACCATACGCCGGGCTTCCGCCTGGATCTGATGAAGAAGGATGTGGGCCTTTTCATCGATACGGCGCAGGAGATCGACGGGTTTGTTCCGCTGGCTAATATGGTCTATCAGGAGTACAAAGCCTCTTCTCATCAGGGAATGGGGAATCTGAGTTATACGGCCATCCATCAATGGTACGAAAAAAATCAAAAAGGAGAATAAGCTATGTTATTAATGGATTGTACACTGCGTGACGGTGCCAATGTAATCGGTAAGGGATTTGACGCCAGACTGACCAAGATGATGATCGAAGGCCTGATCAAGAGTAATATCAAGGTCATTGAGATGGGTAACTGCCTGGGTATCGGTGCGTATGAGGCCAATCAGTCCATCGCGCCGCTGAATGATGTCGAGTATCTGGAACTGGTCCAGCCGTATCTGTCACAGGCGGAGATCGGTATGTTCATGGGCGTGGCCAATGCCAATGAAAAGAATATCGCCCTCGCGGCCAAGTACGGCCTGCATTTCCTGAGAATCGGCGCGAATGCCGGCGACGGCAAGAATGCGATCGAAGGGATCAAGCTGGTCAAAAAGTACGGGATGAAGTGCCGCTTCTCCATGATGAAGGGCTATATCCTGAGCGCCGAGGATCTGGCAGATGAGGCTGCCATGCTGGAGGCCGCGGGCCTTGACGAAATCACGATCATGGATTCCGCCGGCACGATGCTGCCCGAGGATGTCACCCGCTATATCCGCACCATGGTCAACAAGGTCAGTATCCCCGTAGCATTCCACGGACATAATAACCTGGGACTGTCCACCGCCAACGCGATCGCGGCGATGGAGGGCGGCGCGACCGTCTTTGACTGCGGTCTGATGGGTATGGCCCGGAGCGCCGGCAACTGCGCGACCGAGCTTGCGGCCGCTGTTTTCCAGAGAATGGGCAAGATGGAATATGTGGACCTGATGGCACTGCTGAAGTTTATCGATACGGAGCTTGCACCTGCGATGGCGGAATACGGCGTCCGCGCCAATGTCATTCCGCTGGATCTGGTATACGGCCTGTCGGGCTGCCATTCCAGCTTTGCCAAACTTTTCCAGGATGTCGCCAAGGAAAAGGGCGTGGATCTGTACAAGCTGATCATTGAAGTGTCGGCCATCAACCAGAAGAATCCTTCCCGCGAACTGATGGAGGAAGTCGCGGCTAAACTGGCTTAATCAGAAAGGAGAAACGTATGAAACTCGTTATTTTGGACGGCTATACCGAGAACCCGGGAGATCTCTCCTGGAAAGGGCTTGAGAAATTCTGTGAAGTAACGGTTTATGACCGTACGGGGAGCGATCCCGCGCTGATCCGTGAGAGGATCGGTGACGCGGAGCTGATTCTGACCAACAAGACGCCGCTCGGCCGTGAAGTGCTGGCGGACTGCCCCAGGCTGAAATATATCGGTGTTCTGGCCACGGGCTATAATGTGGTAGATGTTGCCGCCTGCCGCGAGCTAGGCATCACCGTCACGAACATCCCGACCTACGGAACCGCCGCGGTCGGCCAGTTCGCCATCGCGCTGCTGCTGGAGATCTGCCATCATATCGGGCATCACAATCAGGCGGTACAGGAAGGCAGATGGTCCGCGCAGCCGGATTTCTGCTTCTGGGATTATCCGCTGATCGAGCTGGACGGCAAGACCATGGGCATCATCGGCTTCGGCCGGATCGGCCAACGTACCGGCCGGATCGCGCAGGCGCTCGGCATGAAGGTGCTTGCCTATGACAGCTTCAAGAGACCCGAACTGGAGAACGAGAACTGCCGGTACACGGATCTGGAGACGCTCCTGGCCGAATCGGATGTCATTTCGCTGCACTGCCCGCTTTTCCCCGAAACCGCAGGGATCATCAACCGCGAAAGCATTGCCAAAATGAAAGACGGTGTCATTATTATCAATAATTCCCGCGGCCCGCTGATCGTGGAGCAGGATCTGAGAGACGCGCTGGTTTCCGGCAAAGTGGCCGGAGCGGGCCTGGACGTCGTCAGCACGGAGCCGATTTCACCCGAAAACGTCCTTCTGGGCGCACCTAACTGCATCATCACCCCGCATATCTCCTGGGCATCCAAGGAAAGCCGCGAGCGTCTGATGAATATCGCAGTGGACAATGTCGCGCAGTTCCTGGGAGGTCATCCGGTTAATGTGGTAAGCTGATATGTTCAGGAGAAGCTTACTGGTTAAGGACGGCGACGCTGTCGCCGTCCTGCTGGAAAACGGCTGTCAAGGGGATTATATCGAGGCAGGCGGGAAGCGGATCGTCCTCCTCGAAGACATTCAGATGGCCCATAAGATAGCGATTCAGCCGATTCACAAGGGTGAAGCCATTATTAAATACGGACAGGAGATCGGCAGAGCCTCTCAGGAGATTCTGCCGGGCGCCTGGATCCATGTGCATAATCTGGTCTGTGAACGCGGACGCGTCGCACGTGAAGCGCGCGGGCAGGCACATCGCTCGGATGTGGCATGGACCGGCCCCCTTACGGGCAGGAACCTGACCTTTATGGGATACCGCCGCCCGGACGGTTCGGTCGGTGTGCGCAACCATCTCGCGGTCATCGCCAATGTCTTCTGCGCCAATACGGCTGCCGAGAAAATCGCCCGCCAGATCCCGGGGGCTGTATTACTGCGGCACAACTTAGGCTGCGGTCAGGTCGGCTTTGATCTGGAGCTGACGGCCAGGACCCTCAAGTCCATGGCCTGCCACCCCAATGTCGGCGCCGTGCTTCTGATCAGCCTGGGCTGCGAACGCCTGAAACCCCGCGAGGTCTTTGAGGCTGTTCAGGCTACCGGTAAACCCTGCGCCCTGTATGTGATGCAGGAGGAGGGCGGCATGGATCAGACGATCCGCAAGGCTGTTGCCAAGGGTCGGGAATTCGCAGCAGAGCTCGCGAAAGAAGAGCGGGTACCCTGTCCGCTGTCCGAGCTCTTCCTGACGACCAAATGCGGCGGGACGGATTCGACGAGCGGCCTTGCCGCTAACCCGGCTGTCGGCTATGCGGCGGACGGGATCGTTTCGGCCGGCGGCAGCGCCGTGATTTCGGAGCTGAACGAGCTGATCGGGACGGAGGATTATCTCGCAAGCCGGGCAGTGGATCAGGAGGCCGAGAACCGCATCTATGACGCGATCTACGGCATCGAAGATTTCCTGCAGAGCTGCATCGAGCCCTGCCTGCCCGATTTCCGCAACCAGCTGATCAGCCCCGGCAATTTTGACGGAGGCGTCTCCAGTATTGTGGAAAAAGCCCTGGGCGGCGTGCATAAATGCGGTACGGCCCCGATTACGGACGTGCTGGACTACGCGCTTCCTCCGAAACCCGGCCAGAAGGGCCTCTACCTGATGTCCTACGAGAGTGTGGACGGCGAAGTGACCACCGGCATGATCGGCTGCGGTTCACAGATCGTCTGCTTTACGACGGGCCGCGGCAATCCGACGGGACACCCGATCGCGCCTGTGATCAAGGTGACGGGCAATCACGAAGTGTACGAGAAGCTGAGTGAGGACTTTGACTTTGACGCCAGCCCGATCCTGACGGAGGGTAAAACCGTGCAGGAAGTCGGTGCGGCGCTGCTGGATCTGGTTCTGCGCGTCGCGAACGGGGAGCTGACCAGCGCGGAAAAACATGGCGGAGAGGAGCTTTTCTGCATGCCCAGACGCCATGGCTGCCGGATGAAACGGCAGGATGATATTCAGATGAATTATTGCGACAAGGCCTGATACGCCCTTGCCGCAGCTGAGATGTACAGGAGGTGCTGCTTTGAAACTGCTTCACAAAGGAAGTCGGAATTTCAGGGCAGTACTCTGCCTGTTCATTTTGTTACTCTCGATCCTGACTGGTGTGATCGTCCTCATGATTACGAGCCATCGCTTTTCCGAGACGATCGATAACCACAACATGGATATCCTGAACACTTATGCGCAGCGGATCGAGGAAGGCATGGGAGAGGTTATTCAGCTCTCCTACAATCTGCGCACCATGCCGCTCCTGAACGAGCTGGCCGATGCCGAAGGTGAGGTTACGCCCGAGCAGCGTCAGAAAATCAGTGCTTTTCTGGAAAGAAGCACGGCTGAAATGGCGCAGTACCAGCTGGTCTCGTCCTTCTTCGTCTTTTTTGACAAGTCCGAGAAGGTGCTGACTTCCACCGGTTATTACGACGCGTATCTGTTTTACCTGAGCATGCTCCGGGGGACGGATGTCTCCTATGATGCGTGGAGGGACGCGCTCTGTCAGGCTTCGGAGGAGGGAGAATACGTGTCGGGCAGCCATATTCTGCTGAGCGGCATGCTCTCGGGCAAAAACATCTTGTACATGCGGCGTCACCGTGTGGAGGACGGCGACTGGCGCTGCCAGGTCATCCTCATCTCCAATGAAGCCATCAACCGGCACTGCATCCGTCCGGTCGTCTCCGCCGAAGGATATGTGGGTATCTATGGCAATGACGGAGAAACTATTATCGAGGCCGCGCCGAACGCGGTCAGGTATAATCCGGCGAACGGCTACTCCGCGGGAGAAGGGATCATGGTCCTGACAACCCGCCTGATGGAGCAATACCGTTTCAACCTGGTGCTCGCCATGCCCAAAATGCTCTTTACATCACGGCTCTGGGAGTCATACAGGCTGCTCAGAACGGTGATCCTCGGCATGATCGCACTGATCCTGCTGTCCGGCTCCCTGTTTGTATACTGGGATCTGATCGTCCCGCGCAACCGCCTCCGCCGCTGGGTCCAGGAGCGCTCCCCCGGCAAAGACAGGGCTTCGTTTGAAGAGATGCAGTCCTCGATCAACCAGCTTTTTACCGATAAGGAGCGCGAACTGGAGGATGTCCGGCAGGCCGGCAAAGTGATCGAAGGAGAACGATATCTGATCCGTCTGCTGGTTCACAAGGAATCCGTCGCGGAGGAACTGCCCGAGCGGCTGCAAGAGTACGGGATCGAATTACCATACCCCCTGATCGTGGTCATGATCGTCACCGGTGCCAATACCGAACTGCTGCGGCAGCTGGATGAGGAAGAGCTGGTGAATAACTGCATCATGGAGCCCCACCGGGTCATCATGATGAACCGCCATACCGACCGTCACATCGTCCTCATAAACCTCGCACGGGAAATCAATACGACAGAACTCTGCATGCATCTGGAAGAGGAACTTTCCGGCAGAAGGCTCGAAAAAATCCTGATTTCGCTCGGTTCACAGGAAAAACTTGCCTCCATGCCCGAATCCTACGACAACGCCTGCGAGACCGAGGATTATCATTTCATGTACCCGGACAGGCCTGTGCTGGAGCACGAAACGGTGCAGAAGCATACCGGGAAATGCCTGTATACTTCGGAGATGGAGAATGCTCTGGTCAAAGCGGTTGAGGCGCATAACGCTGCGCTCTCTCAGGAGGTCCTCTGCGGGATTTTCCGGCAGAATTTCGAGAAGCAGTATCTGGAGATCAGCAATGCCCATGTTTTGCTGTATTCACTGCTGAATACATTTAACAAGATCAACCAGAGCCGCCGGAACCGGGATGGCATCCCCCTGTCCCCCGAGCAGATGATTCTGTCCTGCCGGGATTACCGCGAGGCTGAGGAGCAGATGGAATATCTGTTCCGGACCCTCTGCGAGGAGGAGGAAGACGAGGGAGAGCGGCCCTGGCGCATTAAGCGAATCGAACGGTATATGCAGGACCATTATCTGGAGAACACGTTATCGCTGGAACAGGTCGCCGACCATTTTCACATCACGCCGCAATACCTCAGCGGACTGTTCAAGAAGCATTTTATGCAGAATTTTACAACCTATCTGATGCTTATGCGGCTGGATTACGCGCAGAAGCTGATGATTCAGACCAAGCTGACCCTGCAGGAGATTGCTGCGAGGAGCGGTTTTACCAATTATCTGGCGCTCCACAGGGCCTTCCAGCGATACGAAAACCAGACGCCGGGGACCTGGCGCGAGGAGCATCTGAACAACGCCCCGGAACAGGGGGAAGCTGAAAAGGATTAACCATAGGGTTCACAGGAGGAAAGGAATATGCAGAAGCTGCGCTTTCTGATTATTTCACCCAGTCAGGGTATTACGAATCTGATCCGTGAGACGATCCAGAACCGCGGGGATATCGAAGCGGATATCTTTGTCGGGAGCCTTGCGGAAGGGACCGAGATTGTGCGGCGCCAGCTGCGCAATCAGTACGACGCTGTCATCGCGCGGGGAGCCACGGCCAGGATGATCCGGGAATTCTGCACGATCCCCGTGATCGAGATCCAGATCTCTTTCTATGATATTCTGCAGGCCGTCAAACTGGCGGAAAACTTTCATGAGCCCTTTGCCGTGATTGGTTTCCCGGAAGTAACGGAGAATGCGCAGATGCTGAAAGACCTGCTGCAGGCGGACTGGCCCATCTATACGATCAAGGAGGTCGAGGAGGCCGACGATGTCCTCAGCATGCTCCAGAAGCAGAAAACGCATCTGGTGATTTCGGGAATGGCGCTGGAACGGTATTTCCTGAAATACGGGTTTAAGATTATCCAGATCACGACGGGCGCGGCCAATGTTCAGAAAGCGTTGCGTGAGGCGGCGATCAGTTGCAAGGCCTACCGCGAAGAGCGCGAGAATACGGAGATGTTCCGTCAGCTGGCTGAGCATGCCCCGGGAGATGTGGTCATCTGCACAGAGCACGGCGAGAGGCTATATTCACATATCACGACCCTTTCAGAGGATTATACCGACCATTATATCGACAAAATCCTGCAGCAGAAGACCTTTGTAGAGGGCACGATCCACCGTTTTGATCAGAAGGACAAAATCCTGATCCGGCAGGCGCGTCTCCGTGTGGACGGCAAGAGTCTGTACGCCTTTTACTTCATGAAAAAAGAGCTGCCCATCTCCATCTCCAAGTCCGGCATGACCGTCTATAACCGTGGAGAGGCTGCCGCTGCCTACCTGCTTCACTATGATGAGGCCGTTGCACACTGGCGCGAGCCCGGACTGGAGCTTTCGCAAATTGCTTCCTCACGATATCCGGTGATGCTGATGGGCGAAAAGGGCGTGGGCAAACTGCAGATGGCTGCCTCCATCTACGCGGAGCGACATCAGGAAGATCTGCAGTATTGTGTGATCGATTGCCCCGAGATCAGCGATAAGATGTGGAATTTCCTGCTGAGAAGTGAGGATTCGCCGATGAACGAGAGCGGCTGGAGCCTGCATTTCCGCGAAGTCCAGACGCTCAGCGAGGGCCGCATGAATCAGCTGATTTCCATGGTGGAGGATACGATCGACTTTACGCATAATCAGTTCATTTTCTCGGCGACGATCCGGCCTGATGAGAAGCTTCTGCCTACAGTGGCCACCCTGCGGGACCAGTTGAATTGTGTGGTCCTGCACATCCTGCCGCTGCGTGAGCGTATGAATGAGCTGGAGCAGCTGACCGCGATCTACCTGAATACCTACAATATGGAATTCGTCAAACAGGTGAGCGGATTTACGGAAGAGGCCCGTCAGAGTATGAAGAATTACGGCTGGCCCGGCAATCTGATCCAGTTCAAGCACGTGATGAAGCAGCTGGTGCAGACGACGGATACCCCCTATATCCAGAAAGAGGCAGTCGACGCGCTGCTGAACGAAGAGAAAAAAGCGCATCCCGAGACCACCCTGGAACTGGATCTTACGCGGACGCTCGAGGAGATCAACTGCGAAATCGCCCGCGCCGTCATGGATAAGGTAGGGAATCAGACCAAGGCTGCCAAACAGCTCGGTATCTGCCGCACGACGCTCTGGCGCATGCTAAACCGTACATTTGATTGATTTTTCAGGAATCCCCTTGACGGGGATTCTTTTTTGCGTTATAATAAACATGTTAATTATTAATTGGTTAATTAATAAAACGCACTATAAAGGAGGAGGATCCCTACGGACGATCAATTGGATGCAAGGAAGCTGAATTATCAGATCAAGGTGATGCACCAGCAGCAGATGCGTGTCGCGGAACAGCGCTTCAGCCAGACAGGCGTCTATCGGGCCCAGCATCATCTGCTGATGTACCTGTCTTTCCACCCGGATTCTTCACAGAAAGAAATTGCCGAGGAATTCAGAATATCGCCTTCCGCCGTGGGCGTCTCGCTGAAAAAGCTGGAGCAGGCGGGTTATATCGAGCGGGTGGTCAACGAGGAGGACAACCGCTGCAACCGGGTCAGGCTGACCGGGCAGGGATGTCAGATCGTCATGGACAGCAAGCAGATTTTTGACAATCTGCTGCAGGAAACATATCAAGGGCTGACGGAGCAGGAAATGGAGCAGATGTACCGCATTTTAACCAAAATATGCGGTAACCTGGAAACGATGGCCCGGAAAGAGGAAATGAAGAGATGAGATTTTACGGTAAGTATATCAAGCCCTATCTGCTGTTCTTTATCATCGGGCCGATACTGATGCTGACCGAGGTCCTGGGCGAAGTGCTGATGCCCAAGATGATGGCCAATATCATCAATATCGGTATTCCGGGAGCGGATAACGGGTTCATTATCCGGATGGGTATTGCCATGGCGGGGATCGCGGTGATGATGATGATCGGCGGCGTGGGCGGCAATTATTTCGCCTGCCGCGCTTCGATCGGCTTTTCCGCGGATCTTCGCGAGGATCTGTACAATAAAGTGCAGAAGTTTTCGTTCGCGAATCTGGACCATTTCCAGACGGGTTCGCTCGTGACCAGGCTGACCAATGACGTGACACAGCTGCAGAACCTCATCAGGATGAGCCTGATTCTGATGCTGAGAGCTCCCGGCATGATGATCGGCGCGATCATCATGGCGATCCGGATCAATGCGAGCCTGGCTCTGATCATCGCGATCATCCTGCCCGTACTCGCCATCACGATTTTTATTCTGATGAAAACCGCCTTCCCGCGTTTTATGAGTATGCAGAAAAAGATCGATGCGCTGAATACAAGTGTGCAGGAGAACCTGACCAATGTCCGCGTGATCAAATCCTTCGTGCGCGAAGATTATGAGCGGGGACGCTTTGAAGAGAAGACGAATGACCTCAAGGAGCATACACTTTCGGCCATGAAGATGGTCATCATTACCATGCCTGTAATGACAGCCGCTATGAATCTGACGACGCTGGCCGTCGTATGGTTCGGCGGACGCCAGATCATTGCCGGCAACATGCTGATCGGTGATCTGACAGCGTTTACCACCTATGTGATACAGATCCTTTCCTCGTTGATGATGGTTGCCATGATCATTCTGCAGAGTTCCCGTGCGATGGCGAGCTCCAAGCGCATTAAAGAGGTCATGGAGGAAGAGGTCGACCTGAATGACGACGCGGCTGCGTGCAAGGACCTGGAGGTCCGGGAAGGCCATGTCGAATTCAAGGATGTCTGCTTCCGCTATTACAAGGACCATGAGGAGTGGGTCCTCGACCATATCAATTTCGAAGCAAAGCCCGGTGAGGTGCTCGGTATCATCGGCTCCACCGGCAGCGGCAAGACGACGATGGTGCAGCTGATCCCGCGTCTGTATGATGTGGATGAGGGAGAGGTCCTGATCGATGGCGTCAATGTCAGAGATTATTCGCTGGAGAATCTGCGGGAGGGCGTCGGCATGGTCCTGCAGAAAAACGTCCTTTTCTCGGGCACGATCGAAGAAAACCTCCGCTGGGGCGACGGAGAGGCTTCCGAGGAAGAGATCCGCGAGGCTGCACAGGCGGCGCAGGCCGATGACTTTATCATGAGCTTCGCGGATCAATACGCGTCCGAGCTGGGACAGGGCGGCTCCAATGTTTCCGGCGGCCAGAAGCAGCGTCTGTGCATCGCGCGGGCACTGCTTAAGAAGCCTAAGATCCTGATCCTGGACGACTCGACCAGCGCCGTGGATACGGCCACCGAAGCCAGAATCAGAGAAGCTTTCCATACGTCGCTCAAGGACACGACCAAGATCATTATCGCGCAGCGGATCGGCTCCGTCATGGATGCGGACCACATCATTGTGGTGGATGAGGGCCGCATCGTGGGCAGCGGTACGCACGAGGAGCTGCTCCGGACCAATCAGGAGTATCAGGAGATCTACTACTCCCAGCAGGATCAGCAGAAGGAGGGTGCATGATGGCTAAGAAGAAACCATTCGTACGCTCCACCGAAGAGCTGCTCAAAAAATATCAGACCCTCGGCAAAGCATCCGGGGGCGGCCCCGGTGCCCGCATGAGCCGCACCGGTAAGCCGCAGGATACCAGAAAATCCATCGCCCGTCTGTTCGGCTATCTGGCCCGCTATAAAGGCCGCATCGCACTGGCCCTCGTCTGCGTCCTCTGCGCGACAGGAGCGAATCTTCTGGGCTCCTATATGCTCCGCCCGATCATCAATGGACTGGTGGAAAACCATGATCTGGGGCAGCTGACCATGGGCCTCGTTAAGATGGCTTCGATCTACTGCATCGGCATTATCGCAAACTACGCGCAGCAGCGGATCATGATTTCGGTCTCGCAGAATACGCTTAAAGCCATCCGCGACGAACTCTTTGTCAAGATCCAGGCGCTTCCCGTCCGCTATTACGATTCGCATCCCAAGGGTGAGCTGATGAGCCGCTTTATGAATGACGTGGATGCCATGGGCGAAATGATGAATCATTCGGTCATCTCGCTTTTCTCAGGGATGATCACACTGATTGGCACACTGGTACTGATGATCAGCATGAACTGGATCCTGACCGTCATCACCGTGCTCTTTGTGCCGCTCGCAGCCATGGCCAGCGCAGCGATCGCCAAGCGCAGCCGCCGCTTCTACCGGGAGCAGCAGGCGGCCCTCGGCGCGGTCAACGGCTATGTGGAAGAATCCGTCACCGGGCAGAAGGTCGTCAAGGTCTTTAATCATGAAGAAGTCTGCATGGAGGAGTTCGGCCTGCTGAACAAAGACCTGCGCAAGAAGCAGATTTTCGCGCAGTTTTTCGGAGGCATTATGGGCCCGGTCATGGGTAACCTTGGACAGATCTCTTATGCGATTACGGCCTGTGTGGGCGGCATCCTCTGCGTGACGCGGGGCTTTGACGTGGGCGGCTTCTCCGTCTTTGTCAATTATTCGCGCCAGTTCAGCCGTCCGGTGAACGAGCTCTCGATGCAGGTGAATACGATTTTCAGCGCCCTGGCCGGCGCGGAGCGCGTCTTTGCCGTCATGGATGAGGAGCCGGAGCCCGCCGATCCCGCGGATGCGGTTTCTGCGGACGATATCCGCGGCCATGTCGAGATGAAGCATGTGTATTTCGGTTATCTGCCGGATCAGGTCGTGCTTAAGGATATCAACTTGTATGCGAAGCCCGGGCAGAAGATCGCGTTTGTCGGCTCGACCGGCGCGGGCAAGACGACGGTTACCAACCTGCTGAGCCGTTTCTACGATGTGCAGGAAGGGGAGATCACGATCGACGGAGTCAGCATCTATGACTACGAGCGCAAGGGCCTCCGCAGCAAGATCGCCATGGTGCTGCAGGATACGCACCTCTTTACCGGTACGGTAATGGAGAATATCCGCTACGGCCGGATGGATGCGACGGATGAAGAGGTCATTCAGGCTGCCAAGTCCGTCAGCGCGCATCACTTTATCACGCGCCTGTCCGACGGCTACCAGACGATGATCGACGGTGACGGTGTGAATCTGAGCCAGGGTCAGCGCCAGCTCCTGAATATCGCGCGCGCCGCGATTTCGCACGCACCGATCCTGGTGCTGGATGAGGCGACAAGCTCGGTCGATACCCGTACCGAGAAGCAGATCGAGAAAGGCATGGATGCCCTGATGTCCACACGCACGACCTTTGTCATCGCGCACCGGCTGTCCACCGTCCGCAACGCCAACGCCATCATGGTACTGGAGCACGGCGTGATCATCGAGCGCGGCACGCACGAAGACCTGCTCGCGATGAAAGGCCGCTATTACGAACTATATACCGGCAAAGCCGAGCTGGATTAAGCCCGGACCAAACAAAGTCCGCACACATTTTAATACCATTTTAAGAGAGAGCAGTCAGGACGACTGCTCTTTCTTAAATGGAGAAAAAATCAAATTGTTTGAAATGTTTTCCCCTTATCCGGCAATTATATAGATAGAAGGAGGGTATCATGGATACGGAAGACTTCAGCCGGGTCATCGAGTCCTATGGTGACTTGGTATTCAGAATCGCGCGTGCTCGAATGACCACCCAGGAGGATGCGGAGGATATCTATCAGGAGGTCTTTATTACCTATGCCCAAAAACTGCCCAGATTTCCCAATGAAGACGCAGAACGTGCCTGGTTTGCACGGACGGTAAGCAATCTCTGCAAATCAAAATGGAGATCCATCCAGAGGCATCCCGCCGAGTCGC
The DNA here is from genome assembly GCA_017442535.1 of Bacillota bacterium. Classification (GTDB taxonomy): domain Bacteria; phylum Bacillota; class Clostridia; order Lachnospirales; family Bianqueaceae; genus RUG12817. The sequence continues at coordinate 26,963 of JAFRZL010000002.1, forward strand.
TGGACGCAGCAGCGAATGTTGCCGTAGAGGATCCCGATTATACGGAACTGCGGGCAGCATTGAACAAGCTCCCGGACAAGTATCGCCGTCCCATTGAACTGTTTTACTTCGCGGATCTGACGGTGGAGACCGTGGCAAAGGAACTTGGTATCAGCCCCAACGCGATACGCATCCGACTGAGCCGCGCCAGGAAAATGCTGGAAGATTGGCTGAAAGAGTAGAAAGGAGACAGACATGAATTACGACACTGATCTTAAAACGCTCGCCGCGGACAGCGGGCCGGACAACGAATTGAAGGAAAAAACACTGCGCGAAATGGCAACAGCGCGTCTGGAAGCACGACATGTAAGACTGCGCAGGACAACGATCATGGCAGCCATGCTGTCATTGATACTTGGCTTTACGGTGGTCGGGTATGCGACCGGCCTTTTCTCTTCCCCATTTGCCGAGTCATTCGGCAATTCCGAAGAACAGGAAGTCCTGATCGAGGAGATGTGGGTTCCGCTGAATATCAGCGATTCTGCAGGAGGCATTACGGTGACCGCGGAATCGATGCTGAATGACGGCAAATGTCTTGCGATACTGTTTAAGATCGTCCGTGATAATGGCGAACCGCTCCTGCCGGCAAATACCAGGAATTTAAAGGGAATCGTCTTTGGTTCCATAGGATCAACAGATGGTACGTATTTTTCAGTTCCGCGCAAGGGACAACAGATTGACTACTTGATGTATACACCGGGCGATACAGAGGGCTATTTCATCTATGCAGTTTCGCAGATCGAAAATGCTGCGAATGTCTATACCGTTAATTTGGGTACGCTGCAGGCATGGTATAAAGAGAGTACAGAACCTCTGGTGGAGGGAGATCCCTACACCAGCTGGCGGTTCAGCATTTCTATATGCCCCGCATTGGAGAGCAGACGATTTGCGGAGAATACGACTTTCCGGAAGAATGGTGAAGAGTTCCTGATCGAAGCGATTCGTGTATCGCCGCTCTCTGTAACCGTTGATTACACCGTAACCAGCGATACGCCGGCTCACAGGGGCACGGAATATTCCGAGACACTGCCGAATGGAACGACCGGCACGGGGATTGATTATCATTTAGCGGCCTTTACGGATAATATCAACCTGGCCCTGCGCCTGAAGGACGGTACGCTGATCGACCTGACCACCATGACCGACTTAAACGGCATTACCAACGTCATGGGCCATGTGGAGATTAAAACAGATCGTAAAGACAACTGCTTTATTGTCCATCGCGGGGGTGTTCTGCCGCAGATCATTCCCTACGAGGATATGGATGCAGTCATCTTCAACGGAGTAGAGTATAAAATCAACGAATGAGGGGCTATGAGATGAAGGCATCTGCGATAAGACCCTTTCTGAAAGGCGTCTTTTCATTGCGGCTTCTGGGCTGTGCGGCCGTGATCGTTGTTTTCCACTTGCTAATGGATGTCGGAAATTGGGGAGGTAGTGAAACCTGCGTGTGGAACAAGATGTGCCTTGCTACGATGGGAGGCACAGGCTATCTGTTTTGGCTGATTCTTCCTGCCATTCCCTATGCGATCAGCCTGGCGGAGGACTGGAAGTCCCACGCTGTTCCATATTGGGCGGTACGAACAGGCATTGACCGGTATGTTTCCTTCAAACTGATCGCCTCAGCAGTCAGTGGGTTTCTGACGATATTCATCGGCTATTGGCTCTATGCACTGATCGACGGACTCTTTCACCCATGGTATCTGTATTCTCCAATGGATAGCTTTAAATTCTATGCAGAAAACGGACAGGTATGGCTTACCTTCATGACGTATATCATCTACCGCAGCTTTTCGGGCGCGTTGGTCGCGGTTTTGGGCTTTACGGTATCGACTTTTATTCCCAATCCGTATATCGCGGCTGCAAGCCCTCTGGCCATTTTTATGGTGATCAGCCGGCTGGTGAATGGGATGGATCAAAATACGCTGAGGAATCCGACGGTCTGGTTTGTCGGGATACATCTGTCATCGAATGACGCGGCGGTTGTGATCGAAAAGGCAGTTTTAACGGTGATTCTATGCATTGTACTGGAGATGGCCGCAGTCCTGGCAATGAGGAGGCGCTTTCAGCATGCTTAGACAAATCGTGCATTGTATGGGTATCAGCTACCGGCGGCTTTTCTCACAGGCCAAATTCTGGCTGGTGCTGGCGCTCGTTATTCTATTTACCGGTTATCAGTATTTACCGCTTAACCATGTGTCATCCTTTTACAAGGTACCCATGGTACCCTGGACGCTCCCTTTTTATCTCTCCATGCTGAATATGCAGATCGTATTCGGAGGGCTGATCATGATCCTCTTTGAAGATGTCTTCTGGCAGGATGTGATTACCGGCTATGTAATCAGCCGTGTGGGAAAACGGAATTATATCATTGCGCAGGTGCTGTATGTATTGGCAACATCGTTTCTGTTTGTCCTGTTCCTTCAGCTGCTCACATGGATCATGCTGCTTCCCTCGCTGGCATGGGATGACGATTGGGGCGTGCTGCTCAGGACCATCGCCGCGCATGCATCGGAAATCACCAATCAGACGGGTGAAAAGCTTTCATTTGTGATTGACGAGGAGCTGATCCATCTCATGTCACCTGTTAAGGCCTCGATAGCATCTTTTATCAGCATGTGGCTGGTGGCAGCCTTTATGGGCCTGCTGATGGGGGTATTCAGCCTGTTCGTCGGGCAGTCCAGTGGAACGATTGCTGCGGGGCTGGTGATCGTGATGGGGATATTACCGCACTCCATTATGTATGTTATTTTGGGAAAAACAATATGGTATTTCGCTCCTTTTTCATGGGCCTCCATCAACGCATTGGACTGGTATTATTCGGGAATGACTCCGTCACCGTCCTTTGGATTAGCTGTATTGAGTGGATCAATTGCAGTATTTTCAACGGTTCTGATCATTAGATTCTCTCGAAAGGATTTGGAATAAAACGATGACAAACGCAGTAACAGTAGAACATGCTTCCAAACGATTCAA